>JBPOIH010000005.1:0-47360 GCA_052034685.1 Patescibacteria group bacterium
GAGCCGCGCAAATTGCCGGACTTGACCGCATTCCTGCAATCGTCCGAACCATGGAAGAGCTGCAACAACTAGAGCTCGCACTTGTAGAGAACGTCCAGCGCGTTGATCTCTCACCACTGGAACAAGCGTTGTCCATCCAGCGCCTCCATGATCAGTTTAGTATTGCATACGCTGACATCGCTCAGCGCCTTGGTAAAGCACTAGCCACTGTTACTAATATTGTGCGCTTACTACAACTGCCTGATGATGCACGCCAAGCCCTCGAACAAAAACGAATAACCGAAGGACATGCCCGTGCTATCTTGTCACTGAAAGGTATGCCTGATAAGCAGACAGAGCTGTTGCAATTCATATTAAAGAACAAATGGTCCGTCCGTCAGGCTGAGCAGTTTGCTGTTGCTTGCAAGAAAAACACTACATCGACGACTAGCGCAAAACAGCAAACACAGAAAACTACACTAGAAACCCGACAACTCAGTAAATATTTAGGTGTACCGGTCAGCATCCGTCGCACTGCAAAAGGCGGTAAACTAGAGCTCGGCTTTACCTCGGACGAAGAGCTAGCAAAGATATTGGATAGGCTCAAAAAAGCCTGAGTAGTGCCTCTGATTTAGAAGCGTTGCGCCTTGTCGAAAGGGAAGACGCGGTATGTAAGATGACCGACGATATCTTGTGCTTTGACAGGTCCGAAGCTGCGAGAATCGAGTGAGTTTGAGCGGTTATCCCCACAGACAAAAACAGCATTATCAGGGACAGTTAAGTCGACGTTCCCTTGTGTGTCGCCAATAACTGCACCGTATTCCATTGTCTTGTCGGGCTGAAAGCCTTCGGGATATTCAGCGTTGAATACTGTGAGCGTGCCGTCTTTTACCACCACACGTTCGCCAGGCAAGGCGATTACTCTTTTGATAAGTTGCTTGTCACCGCCGCCAAAGTCTTGCACGCTTTTGCGGTGAAAAATAATGATCTCGCCGCGCTTAGGAATGTAAGCGTTGCCAGTTATCTTTGACCAAGTTCGAGAAATTTTAGAAACAATCAGTCGATCTTGATTCTGTAGCGTAGTCTCCATGCTTGGCCCATCAACTTGATACGACTGAAAAACAAATGCAGTGAGAATCAGTGCTGTGAGTGGTGCTAGGACGAGGATAAACAGCAATGAGGCTATGTTTTTAGCGCCTTCATGCTTTGGCGAGGACGGCTTATGGTGATGTACGGTTGGTTCAGAGCTGTGTGTTGTTGGTTGATGATCCATTACAGCTCTTAACTATACGGGAAATGAACAATAATGCACATGTTTACGCATGCAAACGAAAAGGTTATACTAGAATCCACGTGTTATGTATAATTTCAAAACTGTAAAAAAGCAGCCCTCTGGTAAGGCGGTCGATGGTATTATCCGTCCCGCACGCCAACCACGTACTACTGAAACGGGTGGCCAGTTTCGGCGCGTCAAATCATACCGCCCAGAACCAGCACCGCCACGAGCGCGCAAGACACCAATTGGTGACTTTCGTCAGCCAACTGCACGTTCAATCACTGACCGTGCAAGACCGCTGAGCGTGAGTGGATCTACCGTAGCACTTGAGCAACCCTGGGATGACAGAACAATGAATGATGACAAAGAAAAACCAAACAAAAAAGCCGGCAAACGTCGATTATGGCCTTTTGGTAAGGGCAAAGATAAAACAAAGAAAAAACCACGGACCAAAAAGCAGAAGATTCGGCGCGGTTTGCTAATATTCCTGCTTCTGGGGATTCTGGCAGGTGCGTTCATGTTTGGCAAAACATACTGGAATGCACGTAAGGTTCTCTCTGGTGGCGGTGGTTCACCAGCGTTGCAGCAGGACTGTGAAGACTTGTCTCAATTGAAGGTTGAGGGTGACTGTCGCGTCAACGTCATGATTCTTGGTAAGGGTGGTGGGTCTCACGAGGCGCCTGACCTGACAGATACGATTATTATTGCAAGTATTGACCCGATTCATAAGGAAGCGGCCTTGGTGAGTATTCCGCGTGACCTCTATGTTCAGGCTGATGGTGGCTACGGTTACACCAAGATTAATGCGGTCTATGCAAATGCTAAAAGCGCTTCGTTTGCTCAGAGTAACCGTTCTAACGCCGCTAAGAAACGCGCTGAGCAGGCCGGATTAACGGCCATTGAGAAGACGTTAGAAAACAAACTCGGTATACCAATCCACTACTACGGTATGATCGACTTTGAAGGTTTCCGTCGTGCTGTGGATACCGTCGGTGGTGTGACTATTGATGTCAAAGAACCGCTTATCGATCCATCCGTTGCCTGGGAAAATAACTGGAATGCGACTATTGCTACCAAGGGCGTTCAGAAGTTTGATGGCAAAAAAGCCTTGCTCTATGCGCGGTCTCGCCAGAGCAGCCCTCGTGGTGACTTTGACCGCTCGCAGCGACAACGCGAGGTGATCGTCGCACTCAAGGACAAGATTTTTACCGCTGGTACGTATGGTAATCCAGTGAAGGTCTCTCAGCTTATTGACACGTTTGGTAGCAGAGTCAGCACAAACTTTAGTATCGATGAAATTATGAAGCTCTACGGCATCGGCAAAGACATGCCCAGTGCTAACATTAAGTCAATTGGCTTATCAGATCCGCCAAACGATTACTTGACGACTGATACATATAACGGGCAATCAGTGGTTGTTCCAAAGGCTGGGCTCGATAACTATGACGCTATCCGTAAATACATCCGTAAGGTTTTGGTTGATCCACGCATTCGCCAAGAGAACGCCCAGGTTGTCGTGCTCAACGGTACGCCAACGGCTGGGCTGGCCGCCAAGAAGGCTGCCGTGCTCAAATCCTTCGGCTATAACATTGGTGAAGTCAAAGATGCGCCGACCAAGGATTACCAGAAGACCGTTATTGTAGACTTGCGCAGTGGAAACAAGAAATACACCAAACATTACCTTGAGCGACGCTTTGGTGTGAGTGTGACGGACAAGCTTCCGTCCGGCATCGTTGCCCCAGAAACAGCAGACTTTGTTATAATACTGGGACAGAATGAAACAAGCGCTCAGTAAACTCAAACCAAAGAAGGGTGTTGCCCACGTTCTTCACATTGGCTTCAATGTGCTCCTGCCAGCATTGCTCTATATTTTTGTACGGATTGAGCTCATACCGATCGCTTTGGCATTGGTAATTGTGAGCAAATGGCGCATGTTTGCCGTCAAACCCCGCCATTGGCCAGCTAACATTCGTGCTAATGGTGTAGACCTCATGGTCGGGCTGTCGATCGTCATCTTTATGTCAAACAGTGGCACACAGCTCTGGCAAGTGATCTGGACGTTGCTATACCTGCTGTGGTTGCTATTTGTGAAGCCACGCTCAGATGTTATTTCAGTATCCCTCCAGGCCTTAATCGGGCAGTTTGCAGGCCTAACAGCGTTGTTTTTGGCATTTGGCGAAGCAGCTACCTTTTGGCTTGTGCTTGGCACCTGGGCGATTACATATGCTGCAGCACGGCACTTTATGACGAGCTTTGATGAGCCGATGACGCGCCTCTTTTCGCACATTTGGGCGTACTTTGCCGCATCGCTAACTTGGGTTTTGGCACATTGGCTATTGTTTTATGGTCCGATTGCGCAGCCAACCCTACTGCTTTCTATCATTGGATTTAGTTTGGCAACGTTGTATTACCTGGATGAGACAGATAAGCTTTCGGTGTTTTATCGACGGCAGATTCTGTTCATTATGCTGACAATCGTCACCATTGTGATCTTGCTGGCCGATTGGCAAGACAAAACGAGCTAACAGAGTATAACCAAGGAGGGAATTATGGATGAGGGAACAGTACCGTCAACGTCACTAAAGACGGAGGCACCAAAAAAACAGCCTGCACCGCAAGCACGGCTGCGAACACTCGGCATCGTTACCGTTTTGTTTGTAAGTACCGCCATGGGATTCTTAGGTGGCTGGCTTGGTGCAGAAAACAAACTGAGCAATGGTGAACTCAGTCAGAACTCGCAGCAACAGATTGTTTCTAGTGAGAGTGATCTGATTAGCTCTATTGCAAAGGAAGTTGGCCCATCGGTTGTATCTGTTAATGTAACAGCCAATGTGCGCAATGATAGCTTCTTTGGGACGCAGCAATTAGAGCAGGCAAGTGCTGGTACTGGTTTTGTGATTGAAGACAACATTATCGTTACAAATCGTCATGTTGTGCCAAGCAGTGCCACAGCAGTGAGCGTTACGCTCTCTGACGGTACTGAACTTACAGAAGTTGAAGTAATAGGCCGGACAAATAGTGATGACCCGCTTGATGTAGCCTTCCTGAAAGTTAAGGATACAAAAGGCAAAACTCTCGTACCGGTAAAGCTGGGTGATTCCAGCAAGATGCAAGTCGGCGCCAAGGTTGTTGCTATCGGCAATGCGCTTGGTCAGTTCCAGAATACCGTGACATCGGGGATTATCTCAGGCTATAGCCGAAATGTTGATGCACAGGGCGAGAATGGCGTTGAAAGTTTGCAGAACCTCTTCCAGACTGACGCAGCAATCAACCAAGGTAATTCTGGCGGTCCATTAGTTAATATGAATGGCGAGGTAATCGGAATTAATACGGCGGTGGCTGCAGATTCCGAAAACATCGGCTTCGCAATCCCTATCAATGACGTTAAGAGCTTGATAAATAGTGTGGTAGAAAAAGGCAAGCTGGAGCGGCCTTACCTGGGCGTAAGATTTGTGTCTATCAACGATGATTTTGCGTACGAGTATAACTTGCCGGTTAAGCGCGGGGCTTACATCCCACCATCACGAGGTGGTCCTTCGAGCATCATAAAAGGTAGCCCGGCCGACAAAGCTGATCTGCAAGAAAAAGACATCATCGTGAAGGTAAATGAAGAAGTGATCGACGAGAACAATAGCCTGACATCTGTAATAGGCCGATTCCAAGTCGGTGAGACGGTTACACTGACGATAAATCGCGACGGCAAAGAGCAGACCGTTCAGGTCAAACTCGAGGCTCTCCCACAAGAGTAGGTAGTTCTCTTACTTAAAATCATACTTACCGAGCAAAGCTCGGCGCTCTCTCCTTTTGGTCCGCCAAAAGGAGCAAAAGCTCCCGGCAGCACAAGTCCTTAACTGAGCTGTTGATATTGTTCACAATGGTCAGGTCAACTCACCGCAGTTTGCTGCGGCTCAAACACGACCTGCCCGTTCTATTGTGAAACAATACAACATCTCAATCAGGGCCTTATGCTCTATGCCGGCAGCCCCGCCCGGACGTCTGTAACTGAAGTCTGGCGTTGGTTACACCCAACGTCCGGGAGTGGGCTCACGCTCTGAAACACCGGTGGCTGGCAGGATTAAAAGGCCGGGTCAAACCAAAAGGCGGTCCGAGCTCAGTAACTAAATACCAAGGCCGGGCCTTGGAAACAAGACTTCTGAAATAAATGCTAATCCCAACCTTGCTCATCCCATAAAGCTCATGCTAAACTACCCCTAATAACAAGAGGGAGTTATTTTGGGTATCAAAGCACTACTAACACATACAAAAACCACACTAACCGTTCTAGCCCTATTAGCTAGTCTGCTATTACCCCCTGTTACTACCCAAGCCGCCCCCGCCCCAAGCACAGTGCCAGGGTTTGTGACGACGTGGGGGAGCTATGCATCCGCCAGGTATGGATCTCCGAATGGTATTACAGTAGATGCTACTGGGGATACCTACATTGTTGACACAGACAACAGCCGAGTTCTTAAGCTCAACAGCGAGGGTAGCTTGGTGACGCAATGGGGGAGTGAAGGTTCCGGCAACGGCCAATTTAGCTACCCACAAGGTATTGCAATTGACTCTGTCGGCAACGTCTACGTGGCCGATGGCAATAATCGTATCCAAAAATTCGACGCCGACGGCACCTTTATCTCACAGTGGGGCTCATACGGCTCGGGTAATGGTGAATTTATGGGTCCTAGAGGCATTGCGAAAGATTCGGATGACAACATTTATGTTGTCGATAACGATAATCATCGTATCCAAAAGTTCGACGCCGACGGCACCTTTATCTCACAGTGGGGCTCATACGGCTCGGGTAATGGTCAGCTCAGTTCTCCTTCTGGAATCACCATTGACTCTGTCGGCAACGTCTACGTTGCAGACACAAGTAATCATCGTATCCAAAAGTTCGACTCTAACGGCACCTACATAACGAAGTGGGGCACTTCAGGTTCGGGCAACGGCCAGTTTTCGTTCCCCATAGGTATAACGATAGATTCGTCTGGATACGTCTATATAGCCGACCCAAGTAACAATCGTATCCAAAAATTCGACACCAATGGTACCTACATAACTAAGTGGACTAGTACCGGTGCTTATGGGGTGCATGCTGATCCTGCCGGTAACGTCTACGTATTAAGATTAAATGGAGAAGTCAAAAAGTATGATAGCAGCGGCACGTTGCTTACCCAGTGGGGTAGTTATGGTACCGATGACGGCCAGTTCAATGGTGATTACGATATGACCAGTACAGTTGAAGGTGAGCTATTCGTCCTTGAGTACTACAACAACCGCATCCAAAAATTCTCCTACCCCCCAGAAACAGCTACTCTATCGAGTACTGAGTCTGGTGCAAACATTGCCCTCGAATCAACCGCCTTCACCACCTTCAGCTGTAGTACGTCCGTAACTGAAGACTCTCTCACCACATCAGACACCACTCAGGACTATCCCCTCGGTCTCGTAGACTTCTGCCTTGATGTTGTACCAGGTTCCACCAACACCGTATCCCTGACCTTCGAAACAGACCTCACTGCAGACCAAGTCATCGCTCGCAAGTACAACCCCACCACCCAAACCTACACTGACGTACCTGGCGCTACCATCACTGCAACAACTCTCGATGGCAACCCAGCTCTCATCCTCACCTATGACATTACAGACGGTGGAGACCTAGACGACGACGGCCTCGCCAACGGCACCATCCTAGACCCAGTAGGTCTAGCTATAGATGCAGCCGCTACCACAAGCAATACGTCTGATGCGGACACGCTTGCAGACACTGGTAGTAAACTTGTAAATGCGTATGTATTAATCGCTGCGTTGGTCAGTCTGGCACTGGTAGTCTTCGTCATACATAAAAGGAGGTTCGTGTGAGGTTACGGCAAAGAGCAATTGCGTTAACGTTGGCAATCAACCTGATGGTCGTTGGTGTGATTATCGCTCTGGCTCCAATGAGCGCACATGCAGCCCTCCAGGACACACCGATTGTTGATTTTCCTGAGACTAACGGTGAGGTATACGCTATTGCACCTGCATCTGATGGCTCGGTGTATGTCGGTGGGCGATTTACCTCAGTCGATGGAGTGTCGAGACGTAACGTGGCCCGAATACTGAGTGATAATTCTGTCGATCCAGACTTTAATCCGAGCATTTATGCGGACGGCGATAATCCTGATGTGGTTAATTCGTTTGTGCTTGATGAGGGCACTTCAACATTGTATGTTGGCGGTGGCTTTAATACTGTTAACGGGTCGACGCCTAGGAATAATGTCGCGGCCGTCAATTCGGAAACGGGCCTTGTGACGACATTTAACCCAAACGTTAATGGGACAGTCCATACCCTTGAGCTTAATCAGGATGACGATATCCTGTATGCTGGCGGAAGCTTCACGACAGTCAACGGCGGCACGAGTCGTAAAGATCTAGCAGCTTTCAGCACCAATACCTCGACAGCCACGGCATTCGATGCAGACATAAACACAGTAACGTGTGATGAAGGGGCAGAAACAGTGTATGACTTATTGTTCGATGCAAACACTGACCGTCTATACATAGCTGGTCATTTCTATTCGGTGGCGGAACACACTTCACGCGGTTTGGCAGCAGTTAATCCAACAAACGGTACACCTGATGAGGCATTCAGCCCAGACATTCGGTATTCAGGTGAGGATGCCGATCTTGGACAGTGCCCAGAGGTGTATAGCGTCGAAAAGATCGGTAGCACAATATATGCCGGCGGATTTTTTGATAATGTGAATTCAGGTGCTGAAACCAACTCTTACTTTGCAGCGTTTAGCGCTACAACCGGCGTGGTGACCGATTTAGATGTAGTATTTGATAGTGTTGTGTATGACATGACGATCGATCCAATAAGCGGCAATCTCTATTTGGGGGGAAGTTTCTCTATGATTAATGGCTCAACGCAGCGGAATGAAGTCGCTGCTATTAATCTTGATACGAACGAATTAATGAGCTTTAACCCAAATATAACTACTGCGCCGCCTGATCCATCTGTCCATACGGTAGCTTTTAATGATCGTGGTTACTTCTACACGGGCGGTACTTTTGACCATGTCGGTGGTGACCCACGGACGAGCTTAGCGGCGTTTGCAAATCCCGATACTGATGACGACGGTATCACAAGCGACGTGGAAGACGCTGCCCCCAACAACGGCGATGCCAACAACGACGGTACTCCTGACGCTGAGCAAGCTAATGTCACCTCGCTCGTCAATACCGAAACTGACCGATACGTTACCGTGGTGACACCAGATGGCACTACAATTACCACCGTATCTAGTGAAGCAGCGCCTGACGAATCAGGCATGACCCATCTCTTTGGTCTCGTTGGGTTTACTGTTATCGGGCTTACGACTGGCGATACCATCCCGATCGAGATTTTCTATCCCAACCCAGATGAAGTTGATGCTTCGACCATCACACCTAAAAAGTATTTTCCAAGTACAGCTCGCTATGAAGAACTAGAAGGAGCGACGGTAACTGGTCTTGATATCGATTCGCAGCCCACACTTCGCCTCAGCTACTCACTGACCGACGGCGGTGCATATGACCTCGACCAAACAGCCGACGGACAAATCACTGATCCAGTCTCTCTAGCTACTACTAACCGCACTACAGACGCGCTTGCTGACACGGGTGAAAATGTGTTACCACTCGTTGTTACGGCCTGCATGATGGTGTTTATAGCGACGATGGTTTTGAAGCGTAGGCAGATTTTTGTGTAGATAATTGGCTTAGTAGAGGGTGATCGAGAGATAGCGTAAGCAATTTTCTTTCAAGAGCAATTGTTGTAGAATCCGTAGCTGAATATGACAGAAATACCGCAGCATTTGCTTGAGAGAACACAGCGTCGTCGTGAACAGCTTGAGCTTGCGGCGGAGACTTCTCCACCTGTTACCAGATTGGAAAGCAGACTAAATGGTGTGGTGGATATGGCGAGTGAAGCATGCTCGCTACTTGCAGAACATGTGGCCACTTTGGTCAGCCAAGAAGTTGAAAAGGCTGCCTGTGACATCGAATCCCCTGATCCAGACCATACATACTTACTGCGCAGAGCCCAATTATTGGATACTCCTGAGGGTGAACCGGTGAGTGCGAACCGATACTTTATTCCTATCGCGGAGAAATGTCTAGATGATACTCGCATAGAAAAACTGGGGATTACAGGGGTAGTAGAAACAATACCTCCACCAAAGAAGAAGCTTTTTAAATCGTCAGCGGAAAGGTATCAATTAGCCAATCCGGAACGTGCCGATATCGCTGTGTTGACGAATCGGGAGCTCATAATCCCGCTATTTGGAGTATCTCTTGCACAACATCGTAAACCAGATTGTGCGTTTGTAACTCGTATGCCTGACGGGCTGTACGACAGTGAAGAAGTGTTGATGGCACGTGACGATGTTGAGGGTGAGCCAGCTGGCAAGCAGGCCCTAGAGGTCTTACTTAATGCTTTGCGTAATTTACAGGCTCGTAATTTGGAAATAGAGAAAATTCATGCATCTACCCCGGCAGGTAGTCCAGCTAGCTGGAAGGCATTGTTGGCTTTGCCGGCACTAGAAATCAAGCTTGCAGACACAGGTATAACAGGGAAACTTAATAGGTACATTGGTGAGTACGACCTTCAGGTGGAGAATGTCATCGAGCTATTCAAGCGCGATCTCGGCTCTGTAGAGAATGTGCCGCAAGGATTGCGCACTCGTAGAGTAGGACGAGATGTTCAGCTGGAAGGCATCGACTATGACGGTGTTATTGAGATAGATCTGATGCGCACAGAACCGCATGTATCAACTATCGATACAACCCTTCACCTGCCAGGCGCTCCCTCGTTCGGCAAAGTGCCTGTCTTTCCGCGGCTGAGATACTATTCAGCCTCTGGCGTACCAGTAAGGTTTGACGGTGTGAAGCCGGGTGAAGAAGCACATAAGCAGCTACTCGGCGAATTTAATATGTTAATTGCTGAACTTAAATAGTTGAATGAAGTCGTCGGTTTTGGCGAGGGTATAGCCGTGGGATTTGGCGATGAGGGCTAAGTCTTTGTGCTGGAACGGTAAAGCTTCTGTGAGGATGTACTGAGGTTTGTGCTCTTGTCTATCAATCTGCGCGAACAGTTCGCGGTACAGATCGAGTCCGTCTGCGCCACCAAAGATGGCGAGGCGAGGCTCAAACATGGCAGCTTTGTTGATAGTGTGGCTGTCAGGTACGTAGGGCAGATTCGCCAGTATGGCCAATGGACTGAGGACTGAGGACTGAGGATCGAGGAGAGGCTCTACGAGGTTTCCTAGAAAAAAAGTAACATCTGCGTTTAGGTTGTTAGCGTTTTGCTGCGCTGTTTCGAGACATTTTTGGCTGATGTCAGTCGCAATCACGCGTGATTGCGGAAACTCCAGTTTGGCCGTAACTGCAATCGCCCCCGAACCCGTCCCGACATCCACGAGCGTCAGCTCGTTATCCTCATTCCTCAGTCTCCAGTCCTCAATCTGCTTCTTCAGTAATGTGAGCATAGTTTCAGTTTCAGATCGTGGCTCGAGTGTATGTGCGTTAACCATGAATTCACGGCCGTAGAACTCGCTTTTGCCTCGGATGTAAGCAAGCGGTTCGTGCTTGGATCGTCGCTCGATTTGCTCGTTGAGAACCCTTTCTTGTTCATTTGTTAGTTCAAGCTCCGGATGTGCAAGCAAATGAGCACGATCTTTGCCCAAAAGGTCCTCGAGTAGCACCAAACAATCCAACCGCGCTGTCGGCACGTCTTTGGCAGTCAATTTACGTCCGGCTTGCTCGAGCCAGCTACTTATCTTCGACATATGAGAGAATTTCTAAGACGCTATCTTCTGGCTTGGCATTTGATGTGTCGATTATGACCATGCCGCTTGATGTAGCGTCTTGCACTGAAGTTTTGAGGAAATCGATCATTCTTTGACGAAAATTTGGGTTATTGGTGTGCGGATCTTCACCGCGTGCACCGATCCGTTTTTCAAATTCCTCTGGTGTCATATGCAATCTGAATATCTTATTGAATTGTGGGTAAAAGTGATTCTCATTGTATGCGCCGCCGCAGAAAAATACAGTTTGATTCTCGCCTTCTTGGATAGCTCTCTCCACTTTCTTTCTATCCCAAATCCATCCGTTGACTCTGTACCAGTCAGCGGAAGGGTGGCCTGAACTAGGGAAGGCGACAGGCTGCTCGGTTTCAAAATTAGCGTAGTGACCAAATTCTTGGTCGGTATCAATAACTTTGTATCCGCGTTTAGCCAATAGTTTACCAATCGTAGTCTTGCCAGCAGTAGAAGGTCCGTTGATTAGGTATGTACTCATATTATTCTTGCGTTAATAGTTCGTGTTCAGCGGCCTGGAGGGCTTCAACGAGGTCGTCTATCTGGCCGTCAAGAGCACCAGGGATATTGCTGCGGGAATAACCAATGCGGTGGTCAGTGATACGGTCTTGCGGGAAGTTATAGGTGCGGATTTTTTCTGAGCGGTCACCAGAACCAATCAGTTTGCGGCGGGCGTCACTGTGTTTTTGGTTTTCTTCATCAATCTTGGCTTGTAATAGGCGGGAGCGAAGCACGCTCATGGCTTTGAGTTTGTTCTTGATCTGCGATTTTTCATCTTGGTTAGTCACTACAATGCCCGTTGGCACGTGGGTGATACGGACGGCTGAGTCGGTTGTGTTCACCGATTGGCCACCGTGGCCACCAGCACGGTAGACGTCAATGCGCAGGTCTTGGGGGCTTATCTCAATATCGGTCTCTTCGGCTTCTGGCATGACGGCAACGGTCACGGTACTGGTGTGAATACGGCCTTGTGATTCGGTGGCAGGCACACGCTGGACGCGGTGCACGCCAGCTTCAAACTTATAGGTGCGGTAGGCATCAGCGCCACGGATAACAAAGACGATTTCTTTGTAGCCGCCGGCTTCAGACGGGCTTTCGTTGATTAGTTCAGCCTTAAGGCCGCGATTTTCTGCTAGGCGTACGTACATGCGGTACAGCTCACCACCAAACAGCGCCGCTTCATCGCCACCAGCTGCGGCGCGGATCTCAATAATACAGTCACGGTCGTCGTTAGGGTCTTTTTCTGTGAGCGCCTCTGCCAATCGCGTTTCGATGACGGCGAGTTTAACTTCGGTTTCTTGCATTTCGTCCTGTGCCATTGCAGCTAACTCATCACCACCTTGAGCAAGTTCTGTCGCCTGCGCAAATGAATTCCGTAGGGCAGCGCGCTCATCGAACAAATTAACGATATGCTCAAGCTCCGATTGGCGCTTGGCGAGGCGAGGGTAGTTTTTGTCAGAATAAATAGCTGGATCTTCCAGTTGCTTCTGGAGGTCGGTGTATTCTTGGCGTAGGTTTTGTTCTTTGGCTTCCATAGTTGTCGTTTCTAGTATATAAAAAACCGCCAGTAATAGATACTGACGGCTTAGTAGTTAAGAAGTTATTTGTCTTCTGTTGCTTCTTTGTTCTCAGCGACTTCTGTTTTTGCGTCGGTTTTGGCCTCGGTCTTTGCAGGAGCTTTTGCTGGTTTTTCATCGGCTTCGTCTTGGTCGTCTTTTTTGGCACGAGTCTTGCCGGCGGCCTTCATGCGCTCATCACGAGCTTTTTTGGCAGCTTCTGCACGAGCCTTAAACTTATCAACACGGCCTTCAATGTCCATGATGCGCTCTTCACCAGTAAAGAATGGGTGAGAACTGCTGCTGATGTGTACTTTGACAAGCGGGTATTCGTTGCCGTCTTCCCACTTGATTTTGTCTTCTGTTGCGATAGTCGAACGGGTCAGGATCTTGGTTCCGTTATTGAGGTCTTCAAAGACCACAACGCGGTAGTTATCTGGGTGGATATCTTTTTTCATGATTTCTCTTCTGCTCGTTTGATTGATAGTTTGCCCTCGTAGTGGCTGGTTAGCGGTGAGCGACCGCAGTCAGGAAATCCACGCAAGGAACGTTATTAACTCGGACAAGTATACACCCCTGTTAGCTTTTGGTCAACCATCTGCTTGCGTATCTTTGTCACCTCTGGTAGAATAGACAGGTCACAAAATTAAGCAGTTTGGGAAACATATTCTCTCTATCTTGAACCCGTGTAGGGCAGATAGAGCACCCAGATGAAGGTCAAGAATATGACGAAAGGAACAACATCATGGCAGATGTAGATATTAAACAATTGCTTGAGGCCGGAGCCCACTTTGGTCACAAAAGCAGCCGTTGGCACCCTAAAATGGCGCCATACATCCACTCAAAGCGAGATGGTACGCACATTATCGACCTCACAAAAACAGTTGAGGAACTAGAGCGAGCGCTGAGTTTCGTCCAGAAAACTTCTAGCGAAGGCAAGCAGATCTTGTTTGTTGGCACAAAACGCCAAGCTCAAGACATTATCAAAAAATCAGCTGAGTCTGTCTCTATGCCATACGTAACCGAGCGTTGGCTTGGTGGTATGCTTACCAACCGCAACACTATGAGCGGCCGGATCAAGCATCTCAAAGATCTCGAAGAAAAAATGGCGAGTGGTGCACTTGAATCTAAGTACAACAAGCTCGAAGTACAGCGTTTCCAAGAAGAAATTGATGAAATGAACCGCATCTATGGCGGTATCAAAGACATGAACGCCAAGCTTGGCGCAGTGTTTATCGTTGATATTATTGCTGAAGACAACGCCGTACGTGAAGCCAACAAACTCGGCGTACCAATCGTGGCTATTGTTGACACCAACACTGACCCAACCAAGATTGACTATCCAGTACCAGCTAACGACGACGCTCTCAAGACTATCCAGTTGATTACTGACTACGTGGTCAAAGCAGTTGAAGCCGGTAAGAGCAAGGCAACCAAAGCAGTCGACAAAGACGAAAAGTAAACCTAACCCTCATCACGACTAAGGAGTGAACAATGGCAGTAAACATTGAAGATGTAAAACGACTTAAGAACCTAACGGGCGTTGGCCTGACTGACGCAAAAGCGGCGTTAGACGAAGTAAATGGTGACTTTGACAAGGCGCTCGAAGCCATGCGCAAAAAAGGTCTGACCAAGGCTGACAAGCGCGGTGAGCGCGAGGCACGTTCAGGCGTAATTAGTAGCTACTTGCACGATGGCCGTATCGGCGTACTACTAGAAGTTAACTGTGAAACGGACTTTGTAGCGCGCACAGATGACTTCAACGATGTCGTTAAAGACGTCGCCATGCACATCGCTGCATCTGCACCACAGTATGTCAGTTCTGATGCTATCCCAGCGGCAGACCAAGAAAAGGTCAAGGCTGAGTTTGCAGAAAAGGCCAAAGCTGACGGCAAGCCAGCAGAGATGATCGAAAAAATCGTCGAAGGTATGGTGAAGAAGCACTTTGCAGAACGCTGCTTGCTAGACCAGCCGTTCATCAAGAACCCAGACCAAACCGTCAACGATCACATCAAAACGTACATTGCTAAACTCGGCGAAAACATCGTTGTTCGACGTTTTGAGCGCATGCAGCTCGGCGAAGTCGCCTAGATAACACAAGGTTTACACGATGATTAACACACTCTGCGAAAGTTGTGAACTAAGGGAAGTTTGCACAACAGACGATGCGATACAGGCTGTTGTGCAAGAGCGTAGCTGGTATCGGAGAGGTATTATGACCTATGACGAGCTGGGCACAACTGGTCTTGCGCCAGAACAAGTAGATGCTCTAAAAGTCTGTATTGAGGCATGGCGAGACTACAGCTGTGACTACCTGCGAAAGGACTGATTACCCGGTAGCCCGACAATGGGCTCTTTTGGTGTACAATATAGGTGTTAATCAAAAGAGGACATTATATGGGCTCCAGAGAGACGCAATCAGATCGTAACCGTGCTTTTTGGGATAATAAATTAGGAGACAGAATAGCTCGTTTGCCAGACCCAAACGCTACCATTCGTGAAGCGCTGGCGAGTGAAGACCCGCAGCAGCGTGCACTCTTTGGCGTAGAAACAGTAGTTATTGAACGAGAAGGTCCACCTGTAGAAGAAAATAGTAATGAAGGAGAAGTATGAGTCCAAGCCAAGTAGTAAGCCAAGCCAAGACTAAGTTTAGTCAAGCGGTTGAGCATTTTCAGGAAGAGTCAAAGAAGATTAGGACTGGTCGTGCCCACCCTGGTATGCTGGATGGCCTTATGGTAGAAGCATACGGTGTTCCGACGCCGATCGTTCAGGTCGCAAATGTAACTGCGCCGGAGGCTCAGTTATTGCAGATTACTCCGTTTGACCCAGCCAACTTGGCAACGATATCAGCTGCTATTCGCGACAATCCAAGCCTTGGCCTCAATCCAAGTGACGATGGTCGGATCGTACGCGTACCAATCCCACCGCTCAACGAAGAGCGCCGTCGTGACTATGTCAAAGTGCTCAGTGGCAAAGTCGAAGATAGTATGGTGAGCTTACGAAATGTCCGTCATGAAGCACTTAAAACGGTTGATGAAGCCAAAAAAGATAAAGATATAAGCGAAGATGAAGCAAAACGCATGACCGCCCAGGTTGACGAAGCGTTGAACGCAGCAAAAAACGAGATAGAGGCAATCGCCAAGGCTAAAGAAGCCGAAATAATGACCGTGTAAAAAGACTGAGGATTGAAGACTGGAGACTGAAGTATGGGTGCATACAGCTATCAGAATCTTGAGGTATGGAACAGGTCTGTCGACTTAGTTGTTGATGTTTATCAAATTGTCTCTAAGTTACCAAAACACGAAACCTACGCTTTGGGTGACCAGTTGAGGAGGGCTGCCGTATCAGTTCCAAGTAATATTGCTGAAGGCCAGAAACGTTTTAGCGTTAAGGACACAACACATTTTTGTACGATAGCACTCGGGTCTTTGGCGGAACTGGAAACACAGCTCATAATCGTCAATCGAGTGTATACTATAGAAACGTCAAAAGTTTTAGAAAGCTGTGAGATAATAACACGTATGTTGCACGCACTTATTAAGTCCCTAAGAGGTTCGAGTGTCTAATCCTCAATCCTCAATCCTCAGTCCTCAGTCTGTTCCACGGCACGTTGGAATTATATTAGACGGTAACCGAAGATGGGCAAAAGCCCAGGGTTTACCAGCAGTTGAGGGCCATCGGCGTGGTATGGAAGTCTTCAAGGATGTCTCTCTGGCGGCATTTGACCGTGGCGTACAGTACGTATCAGCGTACATATTTTCAACCGAAAACTGGAAGCGCACCGAAGAAGAAGTCTCATATCTTATGGGTTTGGTAGTTAAGGCGGTCGAGAAGCATCTCGACACATTTCATGACGCAGGTATCCGCTTGGTACATATGGGAACTCGCGAAAACTTGAACACAAAAGTACTAGAAGCGATCGATAGAAGTGTGGCCAAAACGGCAGCCAACAAGCGCGGAACGCTGGCGTTATGTTTCAACTATGGTGGA
Organism: Patescibacteria group bacterium; assembly: GCA_052034685.1. Classification (GTDB taxonomy): domain Bacteria; phylum Patescibacteriota; class Saccharimonadia; order Saccharimonadales; family CAYUUR01; genus CAYUUR01. The sequence continues at coordinate 16,641 of JBPOIH010000005.1, forward strand.
CATCAGGAAATTGTCGATGCCGTGCAGTCAATTGTTGATGCTGGCGAAAAAACTATTAGCAAAGACACTATCGCTGCGGCGGTGTATGTGCCAGAAGTGCCGCCTTGTGATCTAATCATTAGAACGTCGGGCGAACAGCGTTTGAGCGGGTTTATGTTGTGGCGCAGTGAGTATGCAGAATTGAAGTTTGTCGACAAACACTGGCCAGATTTTTCTGTTGCCGATCTTGACGATACCCTAGAAGAATACAAAAACCGCGAAAGACGGGTGGGCAAGTAATGCCGCTTGCATTGCTTGTCTTTGGGCTGTTGATGTTTGTGGCTTTGGTTGTGGTCCACGAATGGGGACACTACATTGCAGCGCGGCGAAACGGTATTGAAGTAGAAGAGTTTGGTATTGGTTTTCCACCAAAGGCCAAGACAATCACTAAGCGCCACGGTACCGAATTTACCCTTAACTGGTTGCCATTAGGTGGCTTTGTAAAGCTCAAAGGTGAGCACGACGCCGACACTGAACCTGGCACCTATGGCGCAGCGCGCTTGCCCGCAAAGGTAAAAGTCATGCTGGCTGGCGTCGGTATGAACCTGTTAGTGGCATTTGTGCTTCTGACAATTCTTGCCGTAACAGGCATGCCGAAGATTATTGATAATCAGTTTACAGTTTCTTCCGACACAAAAGTGGTCAATCAAACGGTTTTGGTTGGAGCGGTCACAGATAATTCTCCAGCCGCCAAAGCTGGTTTAGAGCAAGACGATGAACTGGTATCTGTTGGAGCACCGGGTCAGACACCAGTAGTTGTTGTTTCATCCAGTGAATTCCCCAGTGTGACCAAACAGTTTGCCGGTCAAACAGTTGACGTGACGTATGTTCGTGATGGCGAGCAGCGTGTCGCGAGCGCCACGCTAGAAAGCGCTGCGGCCGTTGAAGCGAGCCGTTCTACTGACGATCCAAAGGGCTACCTCGGCATCATACCTTCTGATTATGTGATACAACGATCGACGTGGTCAGCACCAGTCGTTGCAGTAGGTTTTATCGGTCAAGCAACGGTACAGACGCTCGATGGGCTTGGTTCGGCACTCGGCAACCTCTTTACTGGTAACGCCGCCAAAGCCGGTGAGCAAGTCTCGGGACCGGTTGGGATATTCGGCGTGCTTAAGCGCGGCAGTGAACTTGGCATAGGCTTTGTACTAATGATCATCGCGCTTATTTCGCTCACACTTGCCATTATGAATGCGTTGCCGATCCCAGCACTGGACGGTGGCCGATTGTTTGTGACAATACTGTATCGTGCGCTTCGTAAGCCGCTGACACCTAAGGCAGAGGAGCGAATCCATGGCACAGGCTTTGCGGTGCTCATGATACTGTTCCTGGTGATAACTATCGTGGATGTGAAGCGGCTATAGTATGAATATGGTCTGGCTACTACTTGCAAACGTTGTGCTCTTCGGGCTCATCCGTTATATTTCGCAGTCCAAACGACACAAAACAAACAAAGGCGTTGTTAACTGGGATGGTTACGACGCAGTATCAATTACCGTTGCAATCTATCTGGTCTCACAACTCGTCGCCATACTAATTTATAGTCTATACTTGGCCGCCACTGGGGCAACATCGGGTGCGAGCGAGCTGCTTAGCTCATCAGTGTCCCATCAGTTTTTCTACATATTGCTCGTTGAGGTGATAACACTAGCAAGCTTGCAGGCTCTGCTCAAGCTGCGCGGCAACGGACTACGTGTTCTTGGTCTTGGAAAGCCTAACTGGAAGGATCTTGGGTACGTATTAGTTGGGTTTGGCATGTATTTGCCCCTGTTGGTCGTATCGCTTAAGGCCGTAGAAGTACTGGCTCCGACCATCAACCTTGATCAGCAACAACAGATTGGTTTTGAAAACGCCCAAGGGCCATTGCAGCTACTACTCGTATTCTGTAGTCTCGTTATTCTCCCACCAATCACAGAAGAGATTCTGACGCGCGGTTATTTGTATCTTGGCCTCAGGAAGCAGTTGCCCAAAATCTGGGCGGCGCTGATTACCAGTGCGCTGTTTGCTATTGCGCACTTGCAGTTTGGCAATGGGGCACCACTGCTTTGGACAGCGGCGGTTGATACCTTTGTCCTATCGCTCGTGCTCATTTATATCCGTAATGCCACGGGTAAATTGTGGGCGCCAATCGGCTTGCATATGCTCAAAAATTTCATCGCCTTCTTAGCTTTGTTTGTTTTTGTGTCGTAATGTTGTATAATCTAGCTATTATGAAGATTACATTTGAAATCGACGTACCAAAGCCCAGCACTTTCCCGCGGGGCTAGTTTGTTTGCGATAAAAATGTAAATCTAACACCCCTCACAAGAGGGGTTTTTCAATGGAGAAGATGATGAGTGAGTTAATAGTAAAGAAGTTTAGCAGCGGTCTTGTAACGAATGAAGATGGCATTGATCATGACGCCATACGACAATACACGGCTGGGATGACACAAACGTACCTTCGTCAGGGCAAGGGGATTATCGTCGTGACGTCAGGTGCTATTGCAGCAGGACGACAACGTGCTGAAGCCATTAATGGACGAGAAGCGATGCTCAAAATGACCACACAACAGTTAGCGACATGCGGCACGATAGCAATGTTTGGTGCCTGGGAGGCTGCATGGGAGGAGCAAGGAGTGTTATCTGGTAGTGTCGCGGTGACGCATCGTCAACTGGCAGGTCGTTCACTATGGAAACGGTTTTCGAATCGACACGAGAAGCGCGTGTTTGCCCAGACCCTAAAGGATAATCGCGAATCTGGTATGGCAACAAACACCAATGAGTCAGACGCGATTAGTATTGCCGAGCTATTCAAGGAAAACGACGGGCTGGGCTGCCATGTCTCAATGACGGCCAATGCAGATGAGTACCAAATGTTCACAAAGAACGGCGGCTTGGTTGATGAAAACGGTCAGCTGGTTAGTGTAATTAACAATGGGAATATTGATTGGGCACGAGAGCTGGTTGCCTCACGAGAGACGAGCGTGACTGGTCGTGGTGGCTTTTCTGCAAAGATAGAAGCGGGTTGGGAAGCCGCGCAGGCCGGCATTGCGTCGAGCATTGCCGCCGTTAACAAAGATATGACAGGCGAGCGCGTGACGCGCTTTGTGGTAGGATAAAGGAATGAAAATATCCCAGTTGTTTACCCGTACACGCAAAGATGCACCAGCCGATGAGACTGCCAAGAATGCCCAGCTACTGATAAGAGCAGGGTATATCCATAAAGAAATGGCAGGTGTTTACGCGTATCTACCGCTTGGCGTGCGCGTGCTTGAAAATATCAAACAAATTGTACGAGAAGAGATGAACGGAGTTGGCGGGCAAGAAGTCCAGATGACAGTGCTTCAGCCAAAGGAAATATTTGAGAAAACTGATCGTTGGGATGACAAAAAAGTTGATAACTGGTTCAAGACAAAGCTCGTTAACGGCACAGAACTTGGCATGGGGCTGACTCATGAAGAGCCGATTGTAGATATGCTGGCTGATTACTTGAAGTCTTATAAGGATTTGCCAATGTTGACATATCAGATCCAAGGAAAGTTCAGGAACGAGCTTCGCGCCCAGGCCGGTTTGCTGCGTGGACGAGAGTTTGTCATGAAAGATATGTACAGTTTTGCGCGTGACCAAAAAGAACACGAAGAAATCTATGAAAAGGTTGCGGATGCTTACGCGCGAGTGTATCAGCGGCTTGGAATCGGCGACATAACGTTCCGGACATATGCTGACGGCGGCATCTTTACCCCTCGTTTTAGTGATGAATTTCAGATGTTGAGCGAAATCGGCGAGGATACAATTTATGTGGATGAAGCGCGAAAACTTGCGGTTAACAAAGAAGTGCTTGACGACAAAAGATTAGACGAAACCGAGATAGATAAAACAGCTCTCAAAGAATACCGGGCGATTGAAGTAGGCAATATCTTTCCACTTGAGAGCAAGTATACTGATGCACTTGGAGTTTTTTATAACGATGAAGATGGTAAACAGCAGAAGATTATCGCGGGCTGTTATGGCATCGGCGTGAGTCGGCTGATGGGTGCCCTTGCAGAGCATTTTTCTGACGAGCGTGGTCTGGTCTGGCCTGACAATATTGCGCCGGCAAAAGTTTACTTGGCGAGTGTAGGCAATAGTGAGGCAGTTGTTAAGGCAAGTGATGAGCTGTACGAAACCTTGCAAAAGCTTGGTGTCGAGGTGCTATACGATGACCGTGATGTCCGACCAGGAGAAAAGTTCGCTGATGCAGATTTACTCGGTATTCCATATCGCGTAGTCATCAGTGAGAAAACCCTTGAGCAGGGCAAGATTGAGCTCAAACAGCGTACTGATAAAGAGTCAAAACTTGTTACAAAAGACGAACTTACAAAGGTGCTAGGAGTTAATTAGCAGTCTTGATATAATGGGGCTGAAACCGGACGACATACCCTGGTGAACTACCAACAACGAGAGGATTTAACAGATGAAAAAACTATTCCACCTGACCAAAGACGGCGTAAGTGAACTCCAGGCAGAACTGGCAGATTTGATTGCTATGCGACCAGAACTTGCCGAGCGAATCAAGAGCGCCCGTGAGTTTGGCGACCTATCAGAGAACGCCGAATATTCTTCAGCGCGTCAAGAACAAGAAAAAGCCGAAAGTCGCATTGCTGAGATAGAGCACATCCTACAGAATGTAGATGTTATCAAGAAGCCAAAAGGTGATAGCAAAGTTCAGCTTGGTTCCAAGATTACTCTGAAGGCCAGTGACAGCAAGACCAAAGAGTTCCAGGTTGTGGGTACTGTAGAGGCAGATCCATTAAACGGTAAGATTTCTGACGAATCACCAATCGGTAAGGCGCTCATGAACAAAAAAGTTGGCGACGACGTCGAGATCGTAACACCTGCTGAGACTGCAACCTACAAAGTCGTAGAAATTAGCTAATATGCTCGAGAGTGAGTCCCGATTGTTTATATCGGCGGACGCTGATATGTGTTCTGGCTGCGGCAGGTGTGTTAAGCATGCGCCTGACCTCTTTGGGCACGCTGATGACGGGCTTGTCCGGGTCAGGATAGGTGAGACGTTGCTCAATATCATGGAAGAAGCGCCCGTGCCAAAAGATAGAGAACATGCTGCTGTGCTTGCTGCGGAAGATTGCCCAGGCGAGGTTATTTACATTGATAGTCATGTTGTGCGTGTGTTCGTGCCTAACGATTCACTCTAACTACCGTAAACTGGCAAAATCCTATACAATAACCCCAGATTTTTGAAAAAGGAACAAAATGGCAACACTCAAAGAACTGCGCGATGAGCGCCTGCGTAAACTAGAGGAACTACAAAAACTTGGCGTCAATCCGTACCCTGCTAAAGCTACGCGAACACACGCGGCAGAAGAGGTCACAGAAAAATTTGCTGAGCTCGAAGGCAAGTCAGTTTCTGTGGCTGGGCGCATTCAATCAATCCGTAAGTTTGGCAAAATCGCCTTTGTAGTTATCAAAGATGATGCGCATGAGCTACAGCTCTTTTGGCGTTCAACAGATAAAAAACCGGACCATACAAACAGTGAGATTGGCATGGATCAGATTAGTTTGCTCGATAGTGGCGACTTTGTAGAATGCTCTGGCAAAGTCATAAAAACACAGACTGGCGAGATTTCGGTTGAGGTTGAGACGCTCCGTTTGCTTACCAAAAGCCTCCGGCCAATGCCGACCAAACAAGATGGCTTTACTAACAAAGAAGAGCGCTTGCGCCGTCGCTACATCGACACCAATGTGAACGAAGACGTCCGCCAGCGTTATATTCGTCGCAGTAAATTCTGGCAAGCAACTCGTGACTTCCTGAACCAACATGGTTTCCTGGAGATTAACGTGCCGGTGCTTGAGCACACCACTGGTGGCGCGGACGCAAACCCATTTGTAACGCACATGGATGCGATTGATCAAGATTTTTACCTGCGCATTAGTCATGAATTGCCACTGAAGCGACTGTTGGGCGGTGGGTACGAAAAAGTCTATGACATCGGCCCACGCTTTCGGAACGAAAACTACACTGACGAGCACTTGCCGGAGCACATCGCTATGGAATGGTACTGGGCGTACGCTGACTGGCGTGATGGCATGGAGTTTATGACCGAGATGTATCGACATGTGCTGAAAGAGACCTTTGGCACGCTCAAGTTCAAGCTCGGCGAGTTTGACATCGATCTGAGCAAGCCTTGGGATGAGTGGGATTACTGCGAAACAATCCAGAAAAAGTACGGCCTTAACCCGCTTGATTGTACGATTGAGGAAGTCAAAAAGGCCCTCAAAGACAACAACCTCGAAGTAGAAAAGACCGAAAACATCGCGCGCGGTGTCGACAAACTCTGGAAGAATATTCGCAAAGACGTTGCAGGCCCAATCTGGCTCATCAATACGCCGCTGTTCATCAGTCCGCTGGCCAAAGCAAATACTGACAATCCACAGACTGTACAGCGCTTCCAGCCTGTGATGGCCGGTTCTGAACTTGGTAATGGCTTTTCTGAACTGAATAACCCGCTGGAGCAATTGCAACGATTTGTTGAGCAACAACAGATGCGTGACGCTGGTGACGATGAAGCCATGATGCTTGATATCGATTTTGTAGAGATGCTGGAATACGGCATGCCGCCTGCCTGTGGCTGGGGCTACTCTGAGCGCGTATTCTGGATCTTTGAAGGTGTGACGGCACGAGAGGGCGTTCCGTTCCCACAACTTCGCAGCGAGGTAGACAGCGTAACAAAAAGCATCTACCCCGATATTAAACTGTCATGATACAGGTTCCAACTGATGAAGAATATGACGGTTTGATATCCAAGGCGCTCGATAGCTTATCGGATAAGTACACTTCGCGCCTTAAGAATGTGCTGATTACGTATGAGGACGAACCTAGTATGGAGCAGCGTGAACGGCTCAAACTACACTGCAATCAGACCTTGTTTGGATTGTACGAAGGTGTGCCGCTGCCAGCGCGCAATGGCATCGAGCCGCTGCTGCCAGATAGGATCACACTCTTTAAGGTCCCGATGGCGCACGCTACCAACACGCCCGAAGAACTGTACGCTCAAGTTCGTCATACCTTGTGGCACGAGATGGCGCACTACTTTGGCCTCGACCACAAGCGCATCCATGAGCTAGAGTAGATATTGATATCGCGATAGAAATATTGTATAATCGGCTGTTGAACTTCTATGGAGAAAATAACACCAGATTTCTTGGCCGCATATTCAATCGATGACATGACGGCAGATGAATTGCAGTCTGAGAGGCGGCAGTATCTTTTGGCGTCAATTGCCGAAGATGAAGCACAAGATGAAATCACGCCGCTAGATATCACAGAACTTGCTTGGCTAGAACGAAACCCGGCTCGTTTGGTAGATAGCGCTCAAACCAAGAAAACGCAGCGTCGTCAGTTCATGCTTGCTCATATGGCGCTTCGTGGTGACGAGCCGGTTAAGGGCAAACAGTTACGATGGCTTGAAGACCGCAGGCTAGTCCGAAAACGACCCGTTCGGTCGACAAACAAACGCTGTGTCGGTGAATACGAGCTCGTGCCAGACTATGTGCCTGACGCCTTAGCGCCTACATTTTCAGAAACAAACTATGCGCCGTCAGCATTTGGCAACTCGATGATTGCTGGCTGGGATGAAGAGTCCGAAGGTCCTGCGGGCGACTGGGGGCTGTTGCCATATCCATTGTATAAGCACAGTTGTAACCCTGCAGAAATTTCTGAGCATCACAATCAGGAATTATTCGCCAAGGCACAGCAAGCAGAGTCCCCTGAACAGCAAAAGGCTGTGTGGGAGATAGTATTGCGCAACAAGGGGCTTGTTCTAGCGTTTACACCAAAATTTAAGCGTCTTAGGACGTTTCTTGCTCAGTCTGAAGATCCAGCTATAGACCGGAGAGACTTTATCCAGGAAGCATTGTTTGTACTTAAACGTGCAGCAGAAAAATACCAACCAGAAAAGGGAATGTTCAGTACCTATGTTGTGGGATGGATACATTCAAGCGCAGGGCGAGTGGCGAGTAGTCACCGTTCAGGCATACGACTACCAGTACACGCTAGCGAAGAGTTATTACGGATACAAAGAACTAATCAAATGCTTACCTCATTCCTGCAACGCGAGCCAACTATTGAAGAGACTGCTGCGGAGCTCGGCACAGGAAAACGTAAACTAGAAACTTTCATGAGGAAGACGCAACCAGTTGCTTCATTGGACGGTATGCTTGCGGATCAACAAACTGCCCGAATTGAACTAGCGGATGATTATGCGTCCGAAGACCCGCTGACAGTAGATGATATGTTGCTGGATGAAGGTGCAGAATTTATGACATACATTGATTACGGAGCTGCAGAGGCTGATAGTATGCGTGAATATATCACAGAGCTGTTCAGTGCGCTTGATGTCCGTGAACAAGAAATTATACGTCTGCGTTTTAGTATCCAGACTAACCGTCCGCGAATGACACTAGAAGAAATCGGCAATGAATTTGGTATAACCCGTGAGCGCATTCGGCAAATTGAGGTCAAAGCATTATTAAAAATGCGTAACTTGCAACAACAAGGTCGCTCTATGAGCGGTCCTTCATTGCTGCCGGCGAAAATTGAAACAAACACAAGTACTCCGCCAATGTCTCAGGAAGAGCAGCAGATCTTTCTTAAAACACGTCTTGATAAGGCTCTAGAGGCGTATCCTGAAGCCGACAGATCAGAGCTGGCAGACTGGCTGACTCGTACAAAGCGATCATTTGGCCTGATGTACGGTCGCAGTAAACCTACAGAGATGCTGGCAATAATACAAAAATCCGGCTGGATTAAGGTAACTGACTTGCCAGGCAGTAAACAAGTCTTAACTAAAGAGAATCTTGATAAAGCTTTACTTGAAGTGCGCGAGGAACTTGATGTTATTTGTTCAAGCTATACTGCACGCGAAAACGATTACGTTATTGCGCCCAGTAGCAGTCACTGGCATGGTCGACCGCTTGAAAATGATGAACCGCGGCTAGCTATCTGGCAAATAAAGCCGTTATTCGACGACTAGTGTATTCATGTATGCCTCACCGTGTGGCTTATATACTCTGCGGGCATTTGCTTTGTAGCGTATTATAATTGAACAAGGAGGGCAGAATGAAAGCAGTATGGAATGATCAAGTAATTGCTGAGGCAGACAAAGAAGATTTGATCTATATTGAAGGGAACTGGTATTTTCCACCCGATAAAGTCAAGGTGGAATTCTTGGAGAAAAGTCCAACACCGTATACGTGCCCATGGAAAGGTGACTGTCAGTACTTCAACGTAGTGCAAGGTGATAAAAAGAGCGAAGATGTTGCATGGAGCTATCCAGAGCCAAAAACTTCGGCGATAGACACGGTAAAAAAAGATTTCTCTAACTACGTGGCGTTCTACCGCGACGTCCAAGTAACGGAGTAATCAACCAGGATGCATCAAGCCATATTTGCGGCCGGTTGTTTCTGGGGAGTGCAGTATTACTTTGACCAAGTGCCGGGCGTTAAGAAAACGACGGTCGGTTACACGGGCGGCAAGACCAAGAACCCAACGTATGAGCAAGTCTGCTATGAAGACACTGGCCACGCCGAGGCAGTGCTGGTTGAGTTTGATCCCAATGAAATTCACTATGAAACACTGGTCCGGCAATTTTTTCGCATGCATGATCCATCGCAACTCAACCGTCAAGGCCCAGATGTGGGCGATCAGTATCGTTCAGCGATTTTTACCATGAATGATACTCAAACGGCAATTGCTGAAAACGTCCGTGATGAGCTACAGGAATCATTGAAGCAGCCTATTGCGACGATGATTGAGCGCGCCAGCGAGTTCTATACGGCAGAGGACTACCATCAGAAATACACAGAACACACCGGCCGCGGCATGTGCCACACCCCGTACAGAGCGCTCTAGTTGATGATTGTATATATACATGGTATAATACATGAAAGAAATTGATACAAGAGGATAGTTAATGACCGAAGTAATGTACCCAAAAGTAGACGATGCAACCTTTGACGTCGATACCAGCCCGCTGAGTGCTGAACGAAAGTTAGCAATCTTGTCCGTTGCGGCTTGTGCAGTAGGCGCAATTGGTCTGAGCTATTTTTTGCCACAGATTGACGTAGAAATGCAGTATTATCGCAGTACAGACGCCACTCGTTACATTAATGTCGACGGCTTTGATATCCAACGCGACGCCATTAGCGTACTAGATGAATCAGCACAACAGATTGACTTTATAGCGGCACTGCCAGGAGCTTGTGAGGTTCCGGTAACAGCTACATTGGTTATGGATAATGAAGATCGCGTCCGTGATGTGTCTGCCTACACCATTAATGATTACGGGATGGAAGGCGTGGTTTACTTTGAGAATCAGGCAGAGCTCGCAGCCTACGCCGCTGAAAACCAACAAGCTATCTGCGCTTGAAGTCTAATATGTTCTTCTGACAGTGACCAGCTTGTGCTAAAGTGAGCACATGGCAAAAACTACTAAATCTTCAAAAAAGACCCCAACAAAATCAAAAATAACGCTAGAAAACCTCCACAAATGGAACATTTGGATGGCAGTCTTGCATCTTTTCCAAGGGCTAGCAGTGCTCATACTCAGCACTTCAGCAACGCTTCCGGTTATCACTAATTACTTGTCGCTTGATACATTAGCGAGTGAAGCATCCGGGCAGCCGGTGTTGGCGCTCGCACAAAAGACAGTCTTCAATATTAACCTCGCATATCTGGTAGTGGCATTTTTCTTTATGTCTGCAATTGCACATGCTTTGATCGCAACAGTCTACCGTGCACGATATGAGGCAAATCTAAAGCAGGGAATCAACAAAGCTCGTTGGATTGAGTATTCGTTGAGTGCAAGCACAATGATGGTAGCGATTGCGCTACTTAGTGGCGTGTATGACCTCTCTAGCTTGATTATGATATTTGCCCTCGATGCCATTATGAACCTCATGGGTCTAGCGATGGAAGTGACCAACCAGGGTAAAAAGAAGCCAAGCTGGCTGACGTATTGGATTGGCTGTCTGGCAGGAATTATTCCTTGGGTCGTATTTGGTATTTACGTCTGGGGCGCAAGTGTATACGGTGCGGGCAACATCCCGACGTTTGTTTACTGGATTTACGCAAGTATCTTCGTCTTCTTCAACAGCTTTGCTATCAACATGTACTTACAATACAAAAAAACAGGCAAGTGGTCTGACTATCTGTATGGCGAAAAGGTATACATGATCTTAAGCTTAGTTGCCAAGTCAGTCCTTGCATGGCAAGTTTTTGCTGGCACGCTTCGTCCGTAAGCATTTAGATCTCGCATGAAGAAAATAAAGTTATCAGCACGAACGCTAGAAATAGGCGTATTTTCGATTCTGCTGTGCTTGCTGTTTTTGAAGTATATTCTGATAGTTCAAGTTACAAATAACCCTGACGAACTCTTACGCTCCTATAAGTTCGTATATACTGATAGTTTTGATTGGTTCGCTAATGGCTTGCGTTTATTTGACAACCCGAGTATCTCAATGCGTAACCCTGGACTGCCACTTACGATTCGTTTGTTAAACGAATGGGGCGTTATATATTTACTGCCGTTGCTGAACCAATTAGCGTTCTTGGGTCTAATCGTATCGATCTACTGTAGCCTGAAAGTTCTGACTAAAAATGTTCTCATCTCGATGGGGACGGCTTTGCTGTTGTTTGCAAATTTTAATTGGGCACTATTCTCGAACTATCTCATGGCTGACATTTACGCGATCACAGCTTTCTCCTGGGCAATATATTTCGTACTCTCTAAGCGTTACAGCGCGTCTTTTGTGTCGCTAGGGGTGTCTATGCTGTTTCAGAACTTTGGCTACTTCCTCTATCCATTTTGGGTCGCCTGTTATCTATTTTCGAAGCGTAACGCTGTACGTAAACAGTTAAAAATAGGCCCACTCAAGCATTACAAAACGACTATCAGTCTGTTCCTACCGCCTCTTTTGCCAGTACTGATCATCCTCCCGTGGCATGCGTACAAATGGATATACTTCGGCAGCCCACTCTACACGAAGATTGACCAAATGGCCTTGCTGAGGTTTCAGACCGGTTTGTTATCGTACTACTCTCACGTGGCGCTCAGAACACTCGGTCTCCTTTTGGTGCTTGCTGTAGTACTCGGAGTATATGTTGCCGTCAAGCAGAGGCATGCATTCAAGAATACAGGAGCCTTGTTCATTGCTTCTGGACTGCTCGTGTCTGCTGGATTCTGGTTTCTATTTTATGACTGGCCAGATACAAGATTTTTGTTGTATGTTACCCCATGGTTCTACTTGCTTGCTGGTTATCTAATATATGTAGTGCTAAGGAATTTACATCCGTTGTTGCTCGTATGTCTGTTTGGAGTCCTTTTTTACCATGCGTCATTGCCTACTGCACCAAAAGTAACATCGAGACAACTACCACTGGTCGACGATTACTACCTTTCGTATAAAGACTTTGGAAGTTTGTCACAAGCAAAGATCGGTCGTAATAAAGACTTTCGACTCCCCTGGATGAACGTTTCCCCAATACTGTACGATGCACATAAAAAAAGTGCCTACTATAGGTCGGATACTGGAGGAAAGTACGCTACCGCCATCTCCTATATTGATACGAACTATGATTTTTCTCGGCGATGCTTTAGAGTGTTAGAAGGCGAGACATACACCATTAACGCAACGTTACAAATCCGCTACAATAGTGACATTAATAAGCATGCAAAAGCATGTGAACAGAATACGACAGGAGACTATGAAAACGACTGAAAAAGAGCGCCACTACGAAGGTGCTGACCTTGAATCCATGGCCGAAGCCAAAAACTACTATCAGTGGATGACAGAGGAATTCAAGCCGTTTATAAAGGGAACAGTTGTCGAAGTCGGAGCTGGCGTGGGTACCTTTACGGAACATCTCGCTGACTTAAAGCCAAAGCAGCTCTATGCATTTGAGCCAACCGAAGAAATGGGTCCCAAACTCGCCCAAAACATGAAACGTCGCAAGAACGTTGTAGTTGTGCAAGATTACCTCAAGTCACAGCTCAAACAGCTCAAGGGCAAAGCAGACGTGGTGATATATATAAACGTCCTGGAGCATGTCGAACGTGATGACGAAGAGCTAAAGACCGTGTTTGAAGTTCTCAAACCAGGCGGGTCGCTGCTCATCTACGTGCCGGCACTACAGGGTTTGTATGGTAGTTTTGACGAGCAGGTCGGCCACTATCGTCGTTATAGCAAAGCAGAAATGCGCGCCAAGTTGGAGGCAGCTGGCTTCAGTGTCGAGCAGCTGTATTATTCAGACATCTACGGCATGTTGCCATGGTTTGTAAACTTTAGAATACTGAAACAGCGCCGTTTGAATCAAACGTCTATCCGAATCTATGATCGTTTTGCCATTCCAGTTATCAAATTTCAAGAAAAGCTGTTTAAGCCGCCAGTTGGTAAAAACCTTTGGGCCATAGCCAAAAAGCCTGAGTAAATTACTTGGAAAACAAGTTGTAGTAGAAGATTTCTCTGAGTGCTTTTGCGCCGTCACGAAAGGCATGCATCTTTTTGCCCTCTTCGAGCGTGCGGGCGTGGTAGCTAATCGGCACTATACCAAACTTCAGACGTTGGCCATCTAATTTATAACGTGAAAGACGTGCTGTTATCTCTGGTTCAAGCCCAAAGCTGCTCGTTGCTGTGATGTGCTCGGCAACTTCGCGGGCAATATCGCCAGTAATCATCTTGTAACAGACTTCCATGTCGGGGATTTTGACGCGGATGCGTGGATAGGTGAACAAGTTAGAAATCAATGACAAAAAGCGATTACCAAGGTAGTTTTGCCAGTATATGACTTTGTTCTTTTCCCCAAAACGATTACCGTAGACAACATCGAGCTTCTTAGACTCCATGAGTTTGAGTAGTCTGAGAACTTCCTGCGGGTCGTATTCAAAGTCAGCATCCTGGATGACCACAATCTCACCGCTTGATTCCATGAGACCGTTGCGAACAGTCTGTGACTTACCAGAGTTTTTCTTGTTGTTCAGCAAGCTAACGTTTTTGTATTGTTTGGCGAGCTTGCTGGCAATTGCTTTGGTTTTGTCCGCAGAGCCGTCGTTCACGATAATTATCTCTGTAGAAATGTGACTTGGAAACTTTACAGCCAGGACGCGGCCGATCAGTTCTGCAAGTGTTTTTTCCTCGTTATAAGCAGGTACGATGATTGATAAGGTTTTGTTTTTTGCCATGTTAGACTCCTTCAGGCGACGACTTGTGAAATATTAGAAAACGCATACATAAGTAACTGCTGACCATTTGCACGGCCGCGACAATAAGCTTGGAAACAGGAATCGGCGCGTGTGAATTATTGACGAGGTAGTTAAAGACGAGGGTGTTGTATACAACAAGATTAAAGCCCTGAAGGGCAATGAATGACACAAACTGGCGCTTACGGCGGTGACTATCAGTGATCTGAAAGGTCCAACGCTTCTGCAATATAAAAGCATAGATGACTGCAGTGATAGTTGATATGACATTGGCCACGAGAATATTACCGAAGAGCATAACGCGAAAATCGCAGACATAGACGAGGAAGTTGAGGATGCCAAAGTCAATAAAAAATGCTGACAGGCCAACAAACGCAAAGCGCATCGGCTGGAAGTTAAGTCGTAACGTTGCGGTAGTTATTTTCATGCAAGGTGTGTTTATGTGCGCACAGCAGTGCAGCAAGTAGTACCCTCATTAGTTTGTATTAGTTCCTACATATACTACCAGATTCTGTAGTTATTGCGTACACTGACTATAGATGAAAACACCAACAACTCACGAGGTTACTATAGATAAGCTTGTACACGGCGGACAGGGCCTTGGTGTCTTGCCCGACGGGCGCAAAGTGTTTGTGTGGAATGCCTTGCCCGGCGAGAAACTTACCGTTCAGGTCACCAAGTCTCGCAAGGACTACGCCGAAGGCATTGCCATAGATGTGCTTGAGCCGTCAGATGAGCGTATTGAGCCAGTCGATGACGCCTACATGAGTACAAGCCCATGGCAAATCATGAATTTTGCCGCAGAGAACAAGTACAAAACGGCGATATTAGAAGAGACTTTTGCGCGCGAAAAGCTTACCATGCCCAAGCTGACATTTGAGTCAGCCGGTTCTGAACTGCATTATCGTAACAAGATGGAATACAGCTTTTGGGCTGATGACGAGGGCTTGCATTTGGCACTCTTCAATCGTGGAACTCACGGTAAGCGTATCGTAATGGGTAGTAGCATTGCTCGCCCCGAAGTCGATGAAACCGCTGTAAATATATGCATGGCGCTCAATAACGCAAAGATTCGCGGCAGCCAGCTCAAGACCGTTATTGTCCGTTGTAATCAAGCTGGTGATACGGTTGCGGCGCTGTTTGTTAAAGACGAAGCCTTTCCTAAGATCGCCGCATTAGAAGCACTAGCCAAAGGCGTCGGCGTGTACTACTCGACACCAAAAAGCCCCGCCAGTGTGCTTACCAAAAAGCTCTATCAATACGGTGACGTTAGCTTGCAAGACGAGGTACTGGGTACGGCAATCCGCTATGATGTGAATTCATTCTTTCAGGTGAATCTGCAAGTCTTTGACGTCGCGGTGAAGCGCATAAAACAACTGACTGATGGCGCTAAGCAGAAGATTGATATGTATAGCGGCGTCGGAACCATTGGCGTACCAATTGGCGACACTACTACACTCGTAGAGCTCGATCCTCATAATGTAGTGATGGCCAAGCAAAACGTTGGAGACCTGCCGATTGAAGTGGTGCAGGCAAGTAGCGAACAAGCGCTGGAGTTTGTGACGCCCGAGTCAACGATTATTGTTGACCCACCCCGGGCAGGTTTGCATGCCAAGCTGATCGACAGGTTGCTTGAGCAAAAGCCCAAGTCAATCGTCTACTTGAGCTGCAACCCGGTGACGCAAGCCCGTGATGTTGCTGCACTTCAGGACGTCTACGACGTAACTGAGTTTGCTGGCTACAATTTTTTCCCACGGACACCGCATATCGAGTCACTTGTTGCATTGCAGCTCAAGGGTGAGGCGAGTTAATAATGGCGCGGCTTGTTTTTGACTTTGATGGTACGCTGGCTGATAGTTTAACGGTGGCTCTGGAAGTCGTTAATAGCATGCAGTTTACGCGCCCACTCACACTCGATGATTACTATGCACTACGTAATCTGCCAACTCGCCTTATTCTGAAAGATCTTGGTGTGCCAGTATGGAAGATTCCTAAACTCGCAGCGCGCGGCAAGCAACTACTGAAAAAACAAGCCCATCGCCTCACGCCGTACCCAGGAATCCAGACGTTAATCACTCAGTTATATAAGGACGGTCACCGACTCTCAATTGTCAGTTCAAACAGCCCAGAGATTGTGCATAATTTTCTGGAACGCTACAAGCTTGAGGAATACTTTGAATCCGTTACCGGCAATGTTGGTGTGTTCGGCAAGACAGCAATTCTCAAAAAACTCTGCAAACAATTTGATAGTGACGAAACGGCATACTATATTGGTGACGAAACGCGTGACATTGATGCGGCCCGCAAGTCTGGCCTACAGATGATCGCTGTCGGTTGGGGCTATAACGGGGTTGAGGTATTACGTAAACGCAATCCAGAATATGTAGTTATGAAACCACAAGAGATTCGTGATGTAGCAAAGGGTACCTTATGAGATTGCATCGATTTTACGTGGGGCCAGAGCAAGAGCTTGAGCATTACGTCTGGCTTAGGGATGAGCGGATATTGTATCAATGGCAAAAAGTATTGCGCTACCGTGCTGGCCAGCAGGTAATTTTGTTTGACGGTGTCATTCACGATCGCCTGTACGTGATAACAGAAATCAAAAAAGATGCCGCGCACCTAGAACTAATCACTGACTTTGAACGTAAACTACCCGCCAAAAATGTCTACTTACTGTGGGCGCTACTCAAAAAAGACAAGAACGACTGGGTGTTGCAGAAGTGCACCGAACTCGGCGTCAGTCACTTTGTGCCAGTGCTGGCTGAACGCTCCGAAAAGACCGGTTTCAACCTGGAGCGCGCCCAAAAAATCGTGATAGAGGCCGCCGAGCAGTGCGGCCGTAGCGATATTCCTAAACTGCGCGAACCAGTGCTTTTACCAGCTGCAGTGCATCAGTATGCTCAGAAAGTGCCACTCTTTATGTGTGAGCAAGAACTTCTAGGCAAGAAAAAGCAGCCAAACTACGCTGATGTTGGCGTGCTGATCGGCCCAGAAGGTGGCTGGTCTGATACTGAGAAGCAACTGTTCCTGAGCGCCGAACTGCCGCGCTTATCGCTCGGCGACTTCACCCTCCGCGCCGAAACCGCTGCAGTCGCAGCGAGCACAAAGCTGCTACAATAGGTACACATGAATTATTGGAGGGAACGGAGCCAGCCGTATCAACCTGGTCAAACTACGCCTTTCAAGGTGTCACGCAGCAAGATTGAGCTGTTTATGCAGTGCCCGCGTTGTTTTTGGCTCGACACACGCCTCAAGATAACCCGGCCCAACACGCCACCTTTTAACATCAACAAAACTATCGATGAACTCTACAAAAAAGAATTTGACGCACACCGCGATGCCGGCACGCCACACCCGATAATGACTGACAACCAGATAAAAGCCGTGCCGATGCAGCACGAAAACATGGAAACCTGGCGACACAACTTCACAGGGATTGTGACGATTCATAAACCAACCAACCTGCATGTCTTTGGTGCAATCGATGACCTCTGGGTTGGTGACGACGGCAAGGCGATTGTGGTGGATTACAAAGCAACCTCTAAAGACAAAGAAGTCTCCATAGATGCTGATTGGCAGATGAGCTACAAGCGTCAACTAGAAGTCTATCAGTGGCTGCTGCGCCAGAATGGACTCGACGTTAGTGATACCGGCTATTTTGTGTATACCAATGCGCGAATTGATCTGGACGGCTTCAACGATCAGCTGGAATTCAAAACCAAACTGATTCCATACACTGGTAGCGACGCCTGGGTTGAGCCGACGCTCCAAAAAATGAAGGATTGCATGGAAGGCGACATGCCACCAGTTGGCCAAGCAGCCATGGGCGGCGACTGTGATTATTGCACGTACGCCCGCAAACGCACCGAACTCACACTTAAGCACGTGCAGAAACAAACAAAAGCAAAGAAAAAGTAGAGTGCCATCACGTCGCAGCTTTTCACTGTATTGAGGAAGTGTTAATCTACACTCATGTCGCCCGCGATGATGTATCTACTGATTTTTGTTGTAATAGGGTTTTTCTTGTTGGTTCTTTTAGTGCCTACATTGCTTATTCAACGGAGTAAAGTAAAAAAAGCTCGCCAGATTCTCATCAATAAAGGTTGGGCCGTACAGGATAAACCATTAAATATAAAGTTCCCAATATTTGACAGGTCCAGACCGGCACGACTCAGGGGCGTCAGGGTCAAGCTCTCATCAATCTCGCCTGATGGTGCAATGCAGCAAGAATTGAGTGAATATGGCTGGCTCCTTTTAGCGAAGTATTGGCCGACGGTTTGCGTACTCAAAACGACAGTAAATACGACAGTACCACGCCTCGTTTTCATGTACTCCGCTAATTATATGAAGCCGACTGCATCAGACCCAGATGTATCTCCCGTTCCGGGCATTGATGATCCGAACTTTTTTGTGTTTTCATCGTCTCATTCAGTTAATGATGCAGCCACGGCCACGCTTGCTAAACGCCTACTTGCTATTATTGGGGATAATCAAGTCAATGTTGAATTTGCGGACGGAGAGCTTTACGTACTCTGCTATGGCTACCTCGAATCAGAAGATGTTTTTGATTCACTTCAAAAACTCACTACTGATCTGCGTGACGCTATACGTTAGCATGCTCGTATTTTGTTTGAGATCTTCTCGAGTAAACTAGCCCACGCCTGTTATAATATAAGTATGATAGATATACAGTACATCCGTGAAAATGCCGACTTGGTCCAGGAAAAATCAGAACAAAAAGGTTACAAAGTAGACGTCAAAAAGCTGCTCCAACTGGATGAGCAACGCCGCAAGTTGCTCACTGAGGTAGAAGCATTGCGTGCAGAACGTAATGAACTTACCGCTGCCGCAAAGGGCAGTAAACCCTCCCCAGAACAGATAGAAAAAGGTAAAAAGCTCAAAGAAAAGATCGCCACGCTGGAGGCAGACGCAGAAACTGTTGGCCAAGCTTTTCTGGAACTTCATAAAGCAGTACCAAACATGCCACTTGCCGAAGTGCCCGTAGGCAAAACTGAGGAAGAGAACGTTGTCACCAAGAAAGTCGGTGAACCTACCAAGTTTGATTTTGAGCCGAAAACTCATGCCGAGATAGCCGAAGCCAAAGGTTGGCTCGACAAAGAACGGGCTGCCAAAGTTACCGGCGCGCGTTTTGCATATCTGAAGGGCGATTTGGTAAAGCTACAATTTGCTATCGTACAGTTTGTGATGGATAAACTATCTGACGTAGCATTTCTTGAACAAGTAATTAAAGAGAATAATCTCAAAGTGAGCAGTAAGCCGTTCCTCCCCGTTTTGCCCCCATACATGATTCGTACTGAACTCTATGACGCGATGGATCGACTAGAGCCCAGAGATGACCGCTACAAAATTGAGGATGAAGATTTATGGCTACAAGGCAGCGCGGAGCATGTGTTAGGTAGTATGTATGCTGACGAGATCTTGGATGAAAAGGAGCTACCGCTGCGTTTCATCGGGTATGCAACGAGTTTTCGTCGCGAAGCAGGCACGTATGGCAAGGACATGGAAGGTATGTTCCGTATGCACCAGTTTGACAAACTCGAGATGGAAAGTTTAGGATGTGCAGAAGACGGACTTGAAGAGCATAAGTTTATGATTGCCATTCAGGAGAAGATCATGCAGCTTCTGGAAATCCCGTATCAAGTGCTAACCAAATGCACTGCAGACATTGGCAAGCCCAATGCAAGTGGAGTGGATATTGAAGCGTGGTTGCCAGGACAGGGTAAGTACCGCGAAACGCATACGGCCGATTACATGACAGACTATCAGACACGAAGACTAAATACGAAGGTGCGTAAGATGGCGAGCATGGGTGAGGTTACTTTAGGTCAGAGTCATAAACTAGAACTAATTCATACAAATGATGCGACGGCTTTGCCACTTAGCCGTGGGCCAATCGCTATTATCGAAAACCATCAAACCAAAGACGGCCACGTTGGTATCCCTGCGGCTCTGCAGCCGTATATGGGCGGAAAGACACAAATCTAAGGAGGTATTACTATGATCCAAAAACTCGAAATCACTGGTGTGCATGCTGAACTTGACGACGATATCAAAAAGTACACTCGCAAGAAGATCGGCAAACTCGACAAATATATGACGCGTAATGTTGCTAAAACTGCTCATGCAGAGGTCAAACTCAAAGAAGCCATGCGCAAAACGCGCAAAGAATGTACCGCCGAGGTTGTGCTTCATCTGCCAAAAGAAACCATCACTGTCAAAGAGACGACGATCAATATGTTTGCTGCTGTTGATATTGTCGAGGCCAAACTCAAAAATCAGCTCAAAAAGTACAAAGAAAAGCACGGCAATCCACGCCAGATTAGGCACTTGCTTGGTCGGCTTGGCAAAAAACGACCATAATTCTGTAGTAATTTTATAGTGCTGCCACTGAATTTTTACTCAGAATGCGGTACACTATGGTCTGATACCGTACTTGAATACAGCTTTAGCAAAACAGAGGGGAACTAGGTGAAGAAGATTCTGAAACGGGTGCTCGGCGATCCGCAGGCCAAAACAATCAAGCGAATGCGCAAGCGCGTCCGTGACATCAATAACTTGGCGTCAAAGTACGAGAAAATGAACGCAAAGGATCTGCGCGCACAGACCGACAAGTTACAAGTTAGACTCAAAAAAGAGTCGCTCGATAAGCTCCTGCCAGAAGCCTTTGCGCTAGTGCGCGAGGCAGCAACACGGACAATTAAACAGCGTCACTTTGATGTGCAACTGATTGGTGGAATGGTTTTGCACGAAGGCAAAGTTGCCGAGATGAAAACGGGTGAGGGTAAGACGCTCATGTCCACCTTGCCGGTATACCTCAATGCTTTGACCAAAAAAGGCGTGCACGTGGTGACCGTCAACGATTACCTGGCACAGCGTGATGCTGGCTGGATGGGTGAGATCTTTGATTATTTGGGTATGACCACAGGTGTAATTATCGCTGACGAATCATACATATACGACAAAAAATTCAAGAACGAAAAGCACGACGACCCACGCATGCAGAAGCTCAAGCCATGTACGCGTCAAGAGGCCTACGCGGCGGACATCACCTATGGAACCAACAACGAATTTGGCTTTGATTACTTGCGCGACAACATGGTCAAAGAAACCGACCAGCTCCGTCAGCGCGATCTCCACTACACGATTGTTGACGAAGTTGACTCAATCTTGATTGACGAAGCACGTACGCCGCTGATTATCTCTGCGCCGTCAGTCACCAGTGGTAGTTCATATCGCCAATTCTCTAAAGTTGCTCGTAACCTGCGCAAAGACGATCACTACGACGTTGATGAAAAGCAAAAGGCTGTCGTGTTAACTGATGAAGGGGTTGAAGAAGTCGAACGCATACTTGGTATCGAAAACCTCTATGGCACAGACAACATTCGTACCATTTATCACCTTGAGCAGGCATTGCGCGCCCAGGCACTCTTCTTGCGCGACAAAGATTACGTCGTGACCAATGATGGCGAGATTGTAATCGTCGATGAATTCACGGGGCGTTTGCTGAAAGGTCGTCGTTATAGTGAAGGTTTGCACCAAGCCATAGAAGCCAAAGAAAACGTTGAAGTCCAAGAAGAATCAATGACTTTGGCTACGATATCTTTCCAGAACTACTTCCGCTTGTACGAAAAACTCTCTGGTATGACCGGTACTGCCCAGACAGAAGCCGAAGAATTCCACCAGATTTATAAACTCGATGTTGTTGAAGTCCCAGCCAACCGTCAAATTGTTCGTGACGACCTTCCTGACCGAATTTACAAAACAGAAGATGCTAAGTTCAAGGCAATTACTGCCAAGGTCCAAGAGCTTCACACAAAAGGCCAGCCAGTTCTGATTGGAACATCTTCAATCGAAAAGAACGAACTACTGGGCAAAATGTTACACAAAGCTAATATTCCACACCAAGTTCTCAATGCCAAAAATAACGAAAAAGAAGCCACCACGGTGGCGCAAGCCGGCCAAAAAGGTGCAGTAACACTGGCTACAAACATCGCCGGTCGTGGTACCGACATTGTGCTTGGGAAGGGCGTCAAAGAGCTGGGTGGATTATTTGTACTTGGTGCAGAACGTCACGAATCACGGCGAATCGATAACCAGCTGCGTGGTCGCGCCGGCCGTCAAGGCGACCCTGGTACGACACAATTCTTTGTAAGCACCGAGGATGACTTGATGCGTATCTTTGGTGGCGAGCGCATCGCTTCAATCATGGAACGCCTCAAGGTACCAGATGACGCGCCCATCGAGAACCGTGTTATTTCCAAGAGTCTCGAAGCCGCCCAGAAGAAGGTCGAAGGCCACAACTTTGACCGCCGCAAGAACGTCGTGAAGTATGACGACGTCATGAACCGACATCGTCGGGCTACGTACTCGATGCGCAAAGAAATCTTGCTACGTGCTGACATTAAAAAGCGGATCACAATTTTCATCAACGAAGAAGCCGACGCATTAGCAACTTCACCACATGCTACGAGTGATATGTTTGAAGAGTTGCTGGTTGAGGTGTTCCCGTTTGATGACAAAACGCTTGATAAGCTGTTTGACACAGAAGTAAGCAAGTTCCCAGAGAAACTCAAAGAAGCTGCCGCCAAACTCTATGACAAACGTGAAAAAGAATTCACGTCAGACATCATGCGCAAGATCGAACGCGACGTATATCTGCAGATACTCGACAACTTGTGGATGCAGCACCTTGAGAGTATGGAGCACCTGCGCGAAGGCATCGGTTGGCTCAGTGTTGGCCAGAAGGATCCGCTGGTCGAATACCGTCGGCAAGGGCAGTTGCTCTTTGAGGAAATGCAGCATGTGCTGCGACATGACACCGTCCGTACGCTCTTCCACGCTGAGGTTGTGCATCAACATGATCTTGACGAACCAACCGAGACAGAGCTGACACGAGCGGCCCGTAAATCTGTTGCCAACGCAGATAAAATTATTGAGGCTGAAACGCTCGAGGCCAGCGATTTTGCCGATGCCGGCGTCAAAAACACCGCCCAAAAGCAGCAACAAAAGAAGAAAAAGGCTCGCAAGGCTGAACGTCAGCGTCGCAAGAAAAACCGCAAATAACCGCCACCTAACAGTCAAAAGGATCAACGCATGAAGCACAGCGTCAGTGAAATAAAACTCAAAAACGGAGCCAAAGGGCTACTTGTTCACGTACCTGATGCAACCGTCATGACGTTTGATTTTAACTTCCGGGCAGGTGAGTATTTGGTAGAACGAGAGAAGTGGGAGACACCTCATTTGATGGAGCACATTCTGCTTGGCGCCAATGAACTCGTGCCAAAAGCACGTGATTTTCAGGCAGAGTTTGAAAAAAACGGCGCTTACTCTAATGCATCGACAGGTACGTATGACATTAGTTATGAGGCTGAATGCGCAGATTTTGAGTGGGATCGGATCCTTGGTTTACTCCTGACGGCAATTACTAAGCCGCTTTTCCTCAAAGAAGAGTTCGATGCAGAGTTTGGTAACGTCCGTGAAGAGCTCAATGCTCGCAGCAACAATCATTTCCGACACTTGAGCTTGGCGCTTCGTGAAGCCTACGGATTTAAGTCATTAACCGATCAGACGCGTCTGAAACTCATGGATAACGTCAAGCTTGCTGACGTGCAGGCTCATTATAAGAACACTCACACCAGCAGTAATCTGCGCTTTGTGATTGCTGGTAATATTACGCCAGACCGCAAAAAAGTCATCAAAAGCATCTTGGGGTCACTAGACCTGGCCGAAGGCGAGGGGCGATTGCCGCTGCCAGATGAAGTACCACACAAGCTCGATAAAGCACTCTACATCCAGAACGAAAGCGTCGAGAACATTTACTTTTATATGGATACCTTTGTGCAGCGCCGTCTGTCTGACCCAGAATCAGACGCTCTGAACCTTTTGAATTCGATGCTTACCGAAACATTGTATTCAAGAATTTGGGGAACTGCCCGAGAAAAAGGCTTGGTTTATAGTATGAGTTCTGGTCTGTCCCACACCAATAACGCCAGTAACTGGTGGTTTGGTGCGCAAGTTATGCCACGCAATGCCGATGCGTTACTGACGATTATTAAGAAGGAACTAGAGCAAGTATTTGCCGGCACTTTGAGTGAAGAGGATGTTCAAGCCGCTAAGCAGTATGCTATCGGACGTTTCCAACGTGGCGCACAGACGGTGGCAGGAGTAGCCAACGGCTATGCTTACCGCTACTTCTTTGACGAGCATATCGATGATTACTATCAGTTGCCCGCACGCATCAAAGCTGTAACGCGCCCGCGGATTATCAAGTCAGCTCACACGATGTTTGAAGACAAAGTCTGGGGAATCGGATGTCTTACCAATACCGGTGAGCCATTTATCGAAGACTTACACAAAAAACTCAGTAACCTCTGGTAGACGCGCAAAACTAATCCGCCATTAATAGAGCTTATGGTATAGTAAAATCATCGTAAGCTAATCGAAAAAGGAATACTCATATGCCTCCACAAGAACCAGTAACAGCCCCACCACAACCAACACCACCAACACCAACTCCTGAAGTTCCAGGAGTACCAGCCCCTGATGCGCCAGCACCAGACATTAATGCACCAGGTGCACCCCAACCAATGCCGATGGCTGATAACGGCATGGCACAGCCACCAGTCAACAACCCAACGGCTACTGCGCTACCTTCAGAGCCAGAAAAGAAAGGCAGCAAAGGTGTCATGATCGCTGCAATTGCTGGAGCAGTTGTTGTTGTAATCATGCTTGCTGTTGCGCTTCTGTTTGGTTAGTATAGAACGTTTCATTAAGCATTAGGCGCACCATACAGTGGTGCGCTATACTTTTAGGCACATATGAATGAACTTGAGAAGGCACTACAAACGCTTTTAGACCAGATTATTGACGCAATTACACGTCTGGATATTGCAGCAAAAGAAGCGCAGATTGCTAAGCTGACCGCGCAGGCATCACAGCCAGATTTCTGGCAGGATTCAGAATCGGCGCAGCAGGCAATGAAGCAGCAAGCCAAGCTAACTGCCAGTGTTGAACCGTGGCGAGCCTTGGAGTCCAAGGCCAAGGAGGCACTGGAGCTTACAAGCCTACATGACGCTGCCTTGCAATCGGATCTTGAACAGCAAAAGAATGATATTGCCAAGTTATTAGCTGGGCTCAAAAAAGAACTACAGTTCAGCGCTCCATATGACGAAGCTGATGTTATCTTGAGCATCTATGCAGGCGCTGGTGGAACTGATGCGCAGGACTGGGCGTCAATGTTGCACCGCATGTACGTTCGTTGGGCTGAGCAACACGACTGTAAAGTACAGATGATCGAGCAGTCGGCGGGTGAAGAAGCTGGCCTCAAAAGCGTGACTTTAGAGCTAAGCGGTAATTATGTGTATGGCAAGCTAAAAGGCGAGCACGGCGTGCATCGTTTGGTCCGTCTTAGTCCTTTTAATTCCGACAGTTTGCGCCAAACAAGCTTTGCAAAGGTCGACATTTTGCCAAAAGTTGACTCGCCAGCTGATCTAGCAATTGACGAAAAAGACCTCAAGGTTGATGTCTATCGAGCTGGCGGCCATGGCGGACAGTCAGTCAATACGACAGACTCAGCAGTCCGAGTGACCCATATTCCAACGGGTATCACTGTAGCTATCCAGAACGAGCGTTCTCAGTTACAGAACAGAGAAACTGCCATGACAATCTTGCGCTCTCGTCTGGCACAATTGCAACTCGAGCAACACAAAGAGCATTTAGAGCAATTAAAAGGACCTAATCAATCAGCCGAGTGGGGTAATCAGATACGCAGCTACGTCTTACACCCGTACAAACAAGTAAAAGACCTACGCACTCGGCATGAGTCAAGCGACCCTGACGCTGTTTTAGACGGCGCCCTTGACCCGTTCATTGACGCATACCTTGAGTACAAATTAGGCGCCTAAGTGCCCCATAATGCTGTGGCATAAGCGGTTCGTTTGCTATAATGTTCGTACATGATTCTATTGGATAGGGTAACAAAGACGTATACACGGGGGCTCGCACCGGCCTTGGATCGGGTGAGTTTGCACGTCGAACCAAAAGAGTTCGTTATTGTCGTCGGCTCAAGTGGTGCGGGTAAGTCAACGCTACTTAAGCTTCTGACCCGAGAAGAAAAACCGACCAGTGGCAAGATTATTGTGGGTGGCATCGACTACGACAAACTCAAAGACCGTGAAATCCCGCTGCTTCGTCGCAAAATTGGAACCGTCTTCCAGGACTTCAAACTCTTACCAAACAAAACTGTCGCTGAAAACGTGGCTTTTGCGCTCGAAATTGTCGGTATGGGTAATGGTGAGATCAAGCACACCGTAGCGCGTGTTCTCGACATTGTGGGACTGAAGGGCAAAGAAAAGCGTATGCCTATGGAGCTTTCTGGTGGAGAACGGCAGCGTGTGGCGATTGCAAGAGCCATTGCCCGACAACCTAAGATCCTGATTGCAGACGAGCCGACGGGCAACCTTGACCCCAAGCATGCCTGGGACGTCGTGACAGTTCTTGAGAAAATTAACCAATACGGCACAACCGTACTCCTGACGACGCATAACCAAGACATCGTAAACAAGCTTAAACGTCGCGTCGTTACTATAGAAGACGGCAAAATCGCCAGCGACCGGGCAAGTGGAGGTTACAAGAATGTCCTCTAATAAACACAAGAAAGCACCGCATCACACCGGACGTTTGCGCCGCAAGCTGATTGTTTTTGAGCGTATTATCAAGACTGGTTGTATTAACTTCGTGCGTAACGCCTGGTTGGCAGTCGCCGCTATTGCCGTCATGGTAACGACGCTGACAATTGTGCTGTTTTCGGTCATCGCTAACGCTACGTTTAATAACACCATTGAGCAGCTGACTGACAAGATAGACGTTTCGATATTCTTAAAAGATGAAGTAACCGATCAGCAACGCGAAGCACTCATCAATGACCTGAATGACCAAGATAACGTCAAGTCTGTCGTTTATATTTCTAAGGATCAAGCACTCGAAGATTACAAGAAACAGAACCAAGACAACCTTGATCTGTTGCTGGCGATATCGCAGACCGATAATCCGCTGCCGGCTAGTCTGCGCGTCAAGCCAGAGGATCCCAACCGGCTTTCTGAGCTTAGAACATTCCTTGATAGGCAAGACATACAAGCATTGCAGTCCGAGGAAACTTCATATTCGGGTGATCGAAAAGAGGCGATTGATAAGATTACCGCTACGACAGACTTTTTCCAGCGCGCTGGGGTAATCAGTGTACTTGTCTTTACTACAATATCGATGCTTATTATCTTCAATACGATTCGTATGGCTATCTTTAATCGTCGTGACGAACTGAACATCATGCGCCTACTTGGGGCTAGTACGTGGTATATTCGTGGACCGTTCATTGTTGAAACAGTGTTGTACGGTATTGTTGCTGGGCTTATCTCAGTATTGATTTGCGGAACATTGTTTACGCTATCGTCCAATACCTTTGAAGCGAGTAGTCTCGGTCTGCTGGATATCGGTTTTGCTAACACATTCTTTACAGACAACTACTGGAAGATTCTGGGTATTCAGGTCAGCATCGGTGTCATTATTGGTGCAGCGTCTTCATACTCAGCTACCCGACGATACCTTAAGTTCAAAGCACCAAAGAAGTAAACTCATAACGAGAATGGAGTACAGCTATAGGACTATTTAAGACCCCTAAAATCAATCGCTACATCTTGAATGTTCGGGATGCTTATGCTAGAATTAAAGGGCTAATGGTAAAACCAAAAATGCAAAAAATAAAACTCAGCAAAAAATCACTCAGTATTCTTGTCGTCACCGCCGTTCTGGCAGTGAGTTTTTCTGGAGTGGCACACGTGGCAGCCGACGAGTTTGATGAGAAGATTCGGGCACTGAGCCGTCAAAACAACCAGACCGAAGACGCTATCGATAGTTTAGAGGTGCAAGCTGAGAGCCTTGAAAAAACAATCAACAAGTTACAAACCCGCATAAATGGTCTACAGGCGCAGATAAATGACAATAGAGCTAAAATGGATCAGCTCGAGAGTCAGATTGCTGTTGCACAGAAGAAGCTTGATGAACAAAAAGACCTCCTTGGTCAAAACATTCGTCAGATGTATCTAGAGGGTCAGATCACAACTTTGGAGATGCTGGCGTCCAGTAATGACCTAAGCGAGTTTGTTGACCGGCAACAGTACCGTAATTCGGTAAAGAACCAGATAACCGAGACACTCGATACGATTACGCAGCTCAAGCAAGAACTTGCCGCTAAGAAGACGGAGGTCGAGTCTCGTCTTAAGGAGCAACAGACACTACAAACACAGTTGGCTTCAGAGCGAGCAGAAAACGATCGCTTGCTGGGATTAAACGAAGGTGAACAGGCAACGCTTGATAAGCAAATTCGTAAAAACAACAAACGCATTGAGCAGTTACGTGCTCAACAAGTTATTGAAAACTTACGTCTCTTCGGCGGCGGCGTTGGCGGCGGCGTTATTGGCGGCGGCGGTTACCCTTGGGGTGGCGCAAAATGTATGCACACCGGTAGTATTGACGGCTTCTGTCCTAACTACGATTGGGCGGTTGGTGGTTCTGTGTGGAACTTTGCAACCGGTGGCTATGGTTACCGAAACTGTACTGACTGGGTTGCTTACCGTGTGACGGTTCGTGGCGGTCGTGCGCCAGGTGGATTAGGCAACGCTAATACCTGGGACGACAGAGCACCAAGCTATGGCTTTACTGTGAGCAGTACGCCACGTGCGGGTGCAGCAGCGGTTAGCAACAGCGGCTACTATGGACATGTTATGTTTGTAGAGGCAGTAAATGGTGACGGCACGATCACTATTAGTGACTACAACCGGGCAGGTACGGGCAAGTATGACACAGCCGTGATTAGCCCGGCCGGTCTCCGCTTCGTGTACTTCTAATATATCGATAAATTGTACGGTTGTTGAGTCGATGGTATGTCATAATAGACGTGAGCATTACGTTGAAATAAAGATGCAAAGATAAGAGGTTTTGGATGGATAAGCGAGTACAGAGCGACAAACGACGGCCAAAGGGTAAGCAAGTTGTAGTGATGTTTCTAGCAGGGGCATTTGTGTTTGCGCTTGGCTGGGGTTTTGGTACTGGACGGGTTGGCCTAGGCGCAACAGACAGCGCTAAATCATCAAATTCAGAATTACCAGCAGACCTAACGTACCAGGATATTGAAACAGTCTACGATACACTTAAAGCCAACTACGATGGCGAGCTAACCCTAGAAAAAATCAAAGACGGCCTCAAGAAGGGGCTCGCTGAAGCTTCCGGCGATCCGTATACAGAGTATTTAAGTGCAGAAGAAAGCCAAGAGTTTGATGAAGAATTGGCGGGTTCATTTACGGGCATAGGTGCGGAACTCAGTAAAGAAAATGACGTTGTAACCGTTGTTGCACCGATCGCTGGGTACCCAGCAGAAAAAGCTGGCTTGCGTGCCAAAGACGTGATCGTGGAGATTGATGGCAAGACTACCAATGATCTCAGTATCACCGAGGCAGTTAAGCGTATTCGCGGGCCAAAAGGCACAGTGGTTAAGATAACGGTCGTTCGTGACAAAAGCCAAGAGTTAACTTTTGATATACAACGCGACAACATCAATATTCCAAGCGTAGAGTACGAGATTAAGCCAAATAACATTGGTTACATGAAGATTTCTCGCTTTGGTGATGACACGGCGCGTTTGGCTCGCCAAGCCGCGGAAGAGTTCAAGCAAAAGAACGTGCGCGGTGTGGTTGTTGATGTTCGGAATAACCCAGGCGGCCTGCTTGATTCGTCCGTTGACGTGGCTGGTTTGTGGCTGAATCAGAAAACCGTTCTGACTGAGCGTCGCGGAGACGTGACAGTAAAGACGTACTCAACTGAGAACGGTGCGCCATTGAATGGCATACCAACAGTAGTGCTTATCAATGAGGGTAGTGCTAGCGCCAGTGAAATTTTGGCGGGCGCGCTGAGCGATAATAAAGCCGCAACGCTTGTAGGTGCAAAATCATTTGGAAAAGGCAGTGTGCAGCGTCTCAATAGTCTACGCGACGGCGGAACACTCAAGGTAACTATCGCCCGTTGGTACACGCCAAGTGGCAAGAACATCGACAAAGAAGGCATTAAGCCTGACAGCGAGGTCAAGTTTAGTCCTGAAGACTTTGTAGCCAAAAAAGATCCACAACTTGATGCTGCCCTCAAGTCGTTACAGCAATAACAGCCTGTTCTTTTCCAAAGAACCAAATTTCTTTCCACTTTTGAATGGCAAAAGTGGAGCAAAACCCCCGGGCCGAACCAAACACTCGATGTATCTGTAGTAAAAGCGGGCTTTGCCTTCGTAACTCAAGCATAGGTATGCCACCTGGCATACCTATGCTCTCAAACACCCGAAGGAACCCCAAGGGCCAGCCCGTTTTACTACATCTACTCAG
>JBPOIH010000027.1:0-28834 GCA_052034685.1 Patescibacteria group bacterium
CACTTACCCAGGAAGATATTGACCAGGCGGTTCGCCTGCTGAATACTAGACCAAGGAAACGACTGAACTGGCGAACGCCAGCACAGATGCTCAAGATCTAGTGGTGCGATTTGGATTGGAGTCTAGGTCCCTTTTATTCGGAGAAGTCGAGCTGTGGATTGGTGATGCCATATAGCTCTGCTTTTACTGTGGCAATTTCATGACCGAGCTTCCTCAAATAGTAGTGGTCACCGGGCGCCGCCCTGTTCTGCAGTATGCTTTGCTTCACCTCGTCATGGCGCATATACAGATCTGACAACTCTTCTGTGAGATCCCTGATGGTACGTTCTGTTGGGTCAACAAAATTACTTTGCGGTATGGGCTCGCCTGTTTCGTATGAGACCTCGAGGACGTCAAGCAGATCACCAACGCAGTCTCGAAGCGTTATCGTTGGCCGACTCTGGCGCACATAGAACTCGTCAATGACATCACACAGTTCATTCAGTTTCTGAAACAACTGTTCCGACGGTAATTCTGCTGACGTCATTATCTAGAACTCTCTATTTAACTGAGTTGGTCGCGCGATAGCAGCTGCGCACGCATTTGGGCGAAGCGCTCTTGCGGGTCATCCGGGGTTGGCTCAGGCTTTTGGTTGTTCTGATCTTTTGCGTTACCACCTGCCTGCTTTGGCTTGTCGTTTGGCTTACCAACGACGTTCACAACAGGGATGACAATTGGTGAACGACCAGTTTTATCAAACAAGAAGTGTGTAACGTGTTCGCGCAGTTCTTGCTTGAAGCGATCAAGGTCAATGCGCTTGAACCGTTGCGCGACTGCACGGCGGAGTTCGGTGCGGAAGTCATTCATCAATTCTTCAGAATCGCGGATATAGATGAAGCCACGACTGATGATGTCAGGGCTACTCAGCAAGGCACCACTCTTACGATCAATCGTCAGAATAACCGCCACAAGGCCTTCTTCTGCTAGCATCAGGCGGTCTTTGACAACCACGTTGCTTACAATCGAACCAGTCTGGTCAACCAAAAGGCTACCATGTGGCACTTGCCCAGCAAATTCGTACTTTTCAGCAGTAAATAAGTAGCTGTCACCGTTGTTGGCCAGGATAACGTTCTTGCGTTCCCAACCTTCTTCAATGGCTAATTCTGCGTGGTATTTGCGACGTAACATACCAGCATGCACAGGCAGGATGAACTTTGGTCGAACCAGCTGAATCATCTCGCGCATTTCGTCACGACGAGCGTGTCCAGAAACGTGCAGTGGGCCACAACCGTCCAGCTCATGCGTTGGGTGACGGAACAGATGTACACCAATCTTTGCCAGGTTATTACCAATCATGTCGTAGCGAATTTCGTTACCAGGAATCGGCGATGAACTCACCAGTACCGTGTCGCCTGGTTTGAGCTTGATGTAATTATGCGTGCCTTCACTCATGCGCATCAGTGCGGCGTTTGGCTCTCCTTGACCACCAGTTGCCATAACGAGCAACTTGTCGTCAGGAATATTGGCGGCGTCTTTCATGGCCATAATGGTGCCTTTTGGTACCTTCAGAATACCTTGGCGCACCGCAATCTCGGCGTAGGCCATCATGCTTCGACCATCAAGTGCAACCTTGCGGCCAGCGGCCACTGCAGCGTTAATGATCATCTGGGTACGGTTCATGTTACTACTGAACACCGCGCAGAAGATACGTCCCTGTGACTGTTCAATCACGTCATGGAAGCTCTGTTGCAGGGTGTGCTCAGTTGGCGTTCGGCCTTCGGAGTCAGAGTAACTACTCTCGGTTAATAGCAGAAGCACCCCTTCATCGCCAAGCTGTTTCAGTCTGTTGGTGTCACTCGGCAAATGATCAAGTGGTTCTGGGTCTAGCCGGAAGTCACCAGTAGCGATAATCCGACCAACTGGCGTGTCGATACAGACTGAAGCCGCTTCTGGTATGGAGTGCGTGATCCGAATCATTTCGATGGTAAACACACCGGCTTTGAGTCGTTCGTGCTCGTCCATGTTCATGATAACGGTGTTAGGTACATACATTTCTGCACCAGCTGGAAGATCCTCAAAGGTCTTCTCTACGACACCAATGGTAAAGCGTGAACCGTAGATTGGTGCGGGGAATTTTGGCACGATGTGCTTAAGCCCGCCAATGTGGTCAAGGTGACCATGGGTGACGACATACGCTTTGATTTTGTGTTTGATGCTCTCAAGGTATGTTGGGTCAGCTATTTCGTAGTTGATACCAGGTAGGTCAACGCCAAGGTTGTTACCGCAGTCCAAAACAATTGCGTCATTCTGGTACTCAATGATTGCGGTGTTCTTTTCACCGACGTCTTCAAGGCCGCCAAGGAATGTCACCTTGAGCTTGTCAAAATCATCGGTAATGCTGTTGGCACGCTTTTCAAGCTTCTTGCCGTCAGCGCTTAGGTAGTCATTGACGAGCTTCTGAGCCGTCTCAGCGCTCCGTTTCTGTGCACGGATTGCTGCGCCACGACTGGCGTTAAGCTTTGGTCCTAGTGGCTTTTGGTTGTTGTTGGCGTTTCTGCCGTTTGCATTACCATTACCGTTGCCATTGCCCCGTCCACCACCATTGCCACCGCGTCGGTTATTGTTACCGCCACGTGGGCCAGCTGGCTTCTGAGGTCTTGGTTTGTTATTGTTGTTATCCATTATTTTCCTTTCGTTTTAAAGAGTTATTTGGATTCGTTTAGTGTTTTTATAACGGCTGGTATGGTCATAAAGTCATCGATCAATGTCTGTCTGAGACCGCCGTTATAAAGCGCTGCTGCCGGGTGAAAGAGTGGCAAAATGACGACTCCTGAGACTGGAGACTGGGGACCGGGGACTGAAGAAGCTACTGCTTCTCCCGTGTCTTCAGTCTTCAGTCTTCGATCTTGAAGCCGCGGGCTGACTCGTTTTGGCTGGCCATGCGCTTGGCTGATTTTCAGCCCGGGCAGAAAGCATTCCATGCTATGCCTGCCTAGGGTGACAATCACTTTTGGTTTGATGATATCCATTTGCTTCTGAAGATAACTCAGGAATGCTGACTTCTCTTCTGGCAATGGATCACGGTTGTTTGGTGGACGATATTTAACAATATTAGTGATGTAGATATCTTTACGTTCTAGCCCAATCAGCGCCAACATTTCGTTTAGGAACTTGCCAGCTGCCCCCACGAACGGCAGTCCTTGAATGTCCTCATTTTTGCCTGGTGCCTCACCGATAAATACTATCTCAGCATCTGGGTTGCCATCGCCAAAGACGAGCTGCGTAGCAGTTGCAGCCAGATCTGGGCAGACGCTGTCATCCACTATCTGTTGGGCTAAGTCATCGAGTTGCTGTTGTTTGCTCATACCTAACCAATCCAGCCTGCTACGGTATCAACCGCCTGCTGACAAACCGTTTTGAACATTGACCAAACCGTCCGTCGCTTGCCAACAACGGGCTTTTCATCTGGGGTTGGTGTAATGGTAAAACTACCTTGAGCAAATTTCATAGGGTTATTTCGATTTGAAAACAATCGCTTTATAGAGGTTATTAATAGAATCGACCGTAAAGATTGTTGCCAGCAGATACGCCCACATACTTCCGGAGTCGATAGCCCAGGTAGCCGCTGCAAACGCCAGCGCGCCCTCGATAATTGAGGATATGCCGTAGCCTACACGGCTATGTTTCCATCTGGACAGGCGACCGAGTGAATCCTGTGACTTCATTTGGCTTTTTTAGCCTTCCATCTGAGCAAATAAAAACCATTTGAAGCTACCACCAGCAGGAGCGCCAGACGCTTCCCCGTTTCGTTACCGGTAAAAAGGAAAACCAACACCAACACACCGGAGACTAACTGACAGATGCCAATAATTAGGTCGGTGACGTTCACTTTGCGAACAGGCGCACTATTAGCCTGAGGGTTCTGCGCGGTGTTTTGCCCATCAAGCGACTGCGTTGGTTGTTCTTGGTTCTCTACTGGTTGTACGGGGTTCTGTTTGTCGTCCATCCTGTTCCTTTGCTTGGGATACTTAGTTGCTATGTGGGCTAACCTTTGAGTTCACGAGCGGCGGCTTTCATGCTGAGCTGCAAGCGGCCTTTGTCATCTATAGCCACTAACTTCACGGTTACTTTGTCGCCTTCTTTGACAACATCACTTGGTTTGTTGACGCGCTCTTCACTCATTTCTGAAACGTGTACCAAGCCGTCTTTGCCTGGCATGATCTGCACAAATGCGCCAAAGTCCATTACGCTCACCACTGGTGCATCAACGTAGATTTTGCCAACTTCTGGCTCGGCAGTAATCTGTTGCACCATCTGGATAGCTGCATCGATTGATTCTTTGTCTGGGCTGGCAATAAACACCGTACCGTCATCCTTGATGTCAATCTCAGCGCCCGTCTCGGCAATGATACGGTTAATTGTTTCACCACCCTTACCGATGACTTCGCGGATCTTATCTGGATTGATCTGGATTGATTCGACGCGTGGGGCGTATGGACTGAGTTCTGTCTTTGGTGTTTTGATAGTTTCAAGCATGTGCTCAAGAATATGAGCACGACCGGCCTTTCCCTGCTCCAAAGCATCCTTGAGGATTGCAACAGGCAGTCCATGTACCTTCATGTCCATCTGCAGCGCAGTGATGCCTTCAGTGGTACCGGTCACCTTGAAGTCCATATCACCAGCAAAGTCCTCTGCATCAGCGATGTCACTCATAATATACGGCTTGTCGCCTTCGATCATCAGACCCATGGCGATACCACTAACAGGGCGCTTCAGCGGCACACCTGCGTCCATCAACGCCAAACAGCTTGAACATGTTGCTGCCATTGAGGTTGAACCGTTCTGGCTCATAATCTCAGTTACAGAACGAATCGTATATGGGAAGGTTGCTTCATCTGGCATAACTGCGGCAAGTGCTCGCTCTGCAAGGTAGCCATGGCCGATTTCGCGGCGTCCAGGACCCATCAAACGCTTGACTTCACCAACTGTCCAGCCTGGGGCGTTGTAGTGGTGCAAGTAGCGGCGCTCACCTTCGCGCTCCATGGTATCAACCAGTTGCACGTAGCTGAGTGGTGCCAGAGTAACAATGTTCATAGCCTGCGTCAGACCACGAGTAAAGATACTCGAACCATGCGCGCGAGGCAGAATGCTAATCTCACTACTCAGTTGGCGTACTTCTGTTAGTTTACGGCCATCAGGGCGAATTTGTTTATCAATAATGCCTTTACGAACGTCCTTGTGTAGTGCCATGGTGAAAGCTTCGTGATATTCACTTTTAACATCCGTATAATCATCACCGAGTTTTTCGGCAAAGTGCTCGTCCATTTGGTCACGCAACACGCTGATCAAATCATTGCGCTCTGGGTAGGGCGCGTGGAGGTTTTCACCCAGTTTGCCATCAACCCAGGCATCGATATCTTTTTGAATCTGCTCATCAGGCAGAGTCAGTTCATACTCTTGCTTGGTTACGGCCATCTTCTTGATGAGTTCTTCTTGGAGCTTGATGGCAGGCTGCATGGCCTTGAAGGCCCAGTCCAAAGCCTTAACGACTTCTTCTTCGGTTGCTTCGTTGGCACCAGCTTCTACCATCATGATGCCGTCTTTAGTACCAGCAACCACGAGGTCAAGTTTGCTTTTAGCGAGCTCCTCAGCGTTCATGAACGCCGCGTAATCATCACCCTTCATGCCAACACGTACCCCAGATACCGGGCCTTCAAACGGTGCACCGGTCAGCATGAGTGCTGTCGAAACCGCAATCATAGCAATCATGTCAGGACGAAACGCTGGGTCCATACTGAGAACGGTGGCGATACCCTGGACTTCGTGACGGTAGCCTTTTGGCCACAGTGGTCGGATTGGACGATCAATCAAACGGCCAATCAGGATAGCTTCATCTGATGGACGACCTTCTCGTTTGATAAAACGAGAGCCGCTGATCTTACCAGCTGCATACATTTTTTCTTCGTAATCAATGCTGAGTGGAAAGTAATCAAAGCCTTTGACCGGTTTTGCGCCTACCATGGCCGTTCCGAGTACAACGGTATCGCCGTAACGCACCAGCACGCTGGCGCTACTACGGAAGCCGACGCGACCGATTTCGAGTGACAGCGTCTGTCCGCAGAACTCTGTTTCTACTTTTACTATTTCTTTTCCTAGAGGATTAATGGTTGATCCCATTAGTGTTCCTTTCTTCTGGAGTGTGGTTATCGTGTCTGTTGGGCAAATATACGGAGCATGGCCTTATGCAACCAGCCATATATCTGTTTCACCAGACGCGATTCCCTGCTCTTATTGTTTTAATGTGCACAAGTTTATCCGGCTGTCCGTTTGAGGGACGGCCGGACTCATCTATGCAGATTAGCGGCGAATGCCGAGTTTTTCTGTGATTGCGAGGTATGATTGACTATCTTTTTTAGCCAAATAACGGAGTAAACGCTTGCGCTTACCAACCATTTGCAGGAGTCCACGGCGCGCCATGAAATCTTTTTTGTTGGTCTGAAGGTGCTCGGTAATTTCTTTGATTCGTTCGGTCAAAATTCCAATCTGTACCTCTGGTGAGCCAACATCAGTTTTGCTGGTCTGTAAGTCTTTGATAACGGCGCTTTTCTTCTCAGTAGTGATCATATATTCCTTTATTTACTTAAGAGTTTGTGATGGCGTTACCAACAATATACCACACTGGCCTCTGTTAGGCAAGAGGATCTTCGCGCAAGTCACTTCGAATATCGGTATCAAGGGTTGAGTTGCTTTCTACAGTACTGGCTTCGTCGTCCCAGACGTGTGGTTTATCGCTATCCCAGACGTGTGACAAATCGTCAGCCCAAACAACAGGAGCGTCGTTATCAAAACTATGCATTTCACTCATAATTACCGCTATTATACAAGTTTTTACTGCTTATTGTCAATAGTAATTGTTCGTCAGTATACCCCTATGACATGTAGGCTAATTGTGGCGTTGGGCTAGAACTACGCTTCTTCCCTAGACACTTGTGTATAATAGATACGACGTATCTAAACTACAAAGAGGACAAAATGTCTGAGCGGAATGAATCAATTGAATTAAGTAAACCAAAGTTTGATGAGTTGAACGAAACTATTCAGGCATTACGTGAGTGGCAGCATGATGGTGAAGTAGTGCAGCTACACCCTGGAGACTTAGGATGGTATGGGAGGCTTGGTCCAGAGGATACTGTTGATGCAATTCGTAGATGGAGTAAAGGTGGCAAGATCGTTGCCATTGGACTGTTGGATGGCCCAGACTTACTGCGACTTGCAATTGATCCAAAAGCTGAAAATGACGATGAACTAGCACTACAGATGGCTTCGGATATAACACAATCAGAGCGTGGTGTGCTTCCAAAGGGATCTGCGTATGTAGAAACTCGCTCTGGAGAATTATTGCGTGAGAAACTCATTGATCAGGGATGGAACTTAAGCGATGCATGGACATCACTAAAGCGTGATCTTACAGAACCAGTTGAAGACAGCGGACTACGAGTTGAGACAGTTAGTCCCGACCAAGTACATGTGCGTACCGCTGTCCAACGTGCAGCATTTGATAATTCTACCTTCACTGAAGAGAAATGGCATGCTATGGCTGCTGGCCTGCCATACACTGATGCGCGATGTTTGATTGCGTATGACGAACACGACAATCCTGTCGCAGTTGCAACGGTTTG
The DNA here is from genome assembly GCA_052034685.1 of Patescibacteria group bacterium. Classification (GTDB taxonomy): domain Bacteria; phylum Patescibacteriota; class Saccharimonadia; order Saccharimonadales; family CAYUUR01; genus CAYUUR01. The sequence goes on from JBPOIH010000027.1 coordinate 7,659, forward strand.
GTCAGCTGGAAGAGGAAAGCCTGGCTTAATTGAACCTCTCGGAGTTGATCCAGACCACCGCGGCAAAGGTTACGGTACGGCAGTAACGCTTGCTGCGGCCGCTGCTCTTCGTGAGATGGGATCATCGAGCGCAACAGTATGCACCGATAGCTCTAACATACGTGCTGTTGCCACGTATAAATCTGCAGGTTTCGAGGAACTCCCTGAGATACAAGATCTTCAACGAAGTAAATCTGATTAGTAGAGTCTCCCTAGCAGGAAGCATGTTGCTAGATATCTATCGGACTATATAGGCTTTTCTCATGGCCATAAAACCATGCCCATATCTGGTCGCCATATGAAAAGTGCCACCACTCCGGCTTACAGCTTGCAAGACCGGCATCTAACATCGCAGTAACTAGCATTAATCTGTTATCCTTCTGCTCCTGCGTCAGATTAGGATAGTACAGAAAAGACTTCTCGTTATCATCATTAAGCGTGCTGCCAAAATCTAGCAATTGCCCAGTTGTGGTATCAAGCACCTCTACATCGACGGCAGCTGCGCAAACATGTGGCGGTAAGGTTAGGTCAGGATCATTCACAAATGTTCTTGCATGCTCAAGTGCGTCCTCATCTGATGTGCCGGGGTTATCTTGCTTATAGTCATTAGCACAGTCGATAAGAATCCTTCTTTGAACTTCAACTGGACGATGGCCAGCCCGAATTACCAGTTGACATTTATCATTAAGCGTTTCCGCGGCTTTTTGTAGTCTAGATGCCAATGCTGAGCGCACATATACGGCGTCGTATTCTGGGTGATCAGCAATGTAGTCAGCATAACGCTGACCTTCCCAATCATCTTTGAGTGTCCAGCATGGTTCGACGAGCATTTTAGCATTGCTCGTAAGAGGCACGAGCGGGTCGTCTTCACCAGCTGACTGATACTTCGAAAAATCAATGCGTTCAGTACTGCGTGAGCGTTCAAGTTTTTCTTGGAGATTCATTACACTAAATTATACCCTAACTATCTCTCCTAATGTATGGTCTCTAGAGTTTGACGCGTATAACCTCATCCTCTTCCGAATTCTCCATATCAATCCAAACCTTGCCATCTTCGCTGTTGAGTAGTTGTTCTTCCTGGGTAATAAAATAGTCGAAATCCGCGTAGTTCTCATAAGTAAGCTTGAACAGCCTATTCTCGGTACTTTGGTTCTGGGCTACAAACAGAACATTGGGGTACAGGTATGCACTTTCGTAGGCATAGTCCTCGTGCTGTCTCATGCGTTTTCTAAAAATCCATGTAAATGTCCCTGGCTCAAATATATCAAGTACGTAGCTAGGTTTATCTGAACTTCCTTTTCGTTCTAGGAATAGTTCTGGTAGCGGGCTTGGAAAAGACTCTCTATTCAGTGTGTACTTAGGGAAGATATTAAACGTACCCTTGGTTTGCTGCTTAATGGTCAGAGCAATCCTAAAGACGTTCAGACAGTGATCAACATGCTCTTGCCGCATAGATTTGTTTTTGTAGAAGTTTCGAAGCGTGGTTTGGTCTAGTTGGGTGTTCTCTCGTAAGTAACGTATGCCTTTGCTGGCGAGATAATAGCTGGCAGGTTTGCCTTGCAATCTGCATGTTTTATCGTAACGCTTACCGATATATCCTTGTCTATGTAGAACATACAGGCCTTCATAAACACTTGATCTATGTTTACCTAATAACTCTGCTAGTAAATCGACGCTAACAAACCTGAACTTATAACACAGCTTTAATACTTTAACCTGATTACTATTTAATGGTCTTCTATACTTGGGGCTAGCAACTAACACTTACAACAACTCACCAATCTCCCACACACGTCCACTCTCACGATAACTATCTAGGTAGCTCTATATGTATATAGGCACTTATATACTTGACAAACCCATAACAGGGGCGTAAACTGTAAGTATGAACATCTTCACCATACAACAGCAGTTTCCCAATGATGAAGTCTGTCTTGCCTTTTTAGAACTACAACGCTGGGGTAAAGACCATGAGCGCCGCTGCTGCCCGCACTGCGGTAACGTGAAGACCTATCAGTTTGCCAGTAAGAAGCTGTATAAATGCGCAGCCTGCCGTAAGCAGTTTACTGCCACTGTTGGCACTATCTTTGAAGGCAGTCATGTACCGCTGCATAAATGGTTCTGGGCAGTCTTTCTTAACACCTCGCTCAAAAAAGGTATTAGCTCCATTCAGCTCTCTAAATATCTTGAGATTACCCAAAAGACGGCTTGGTTTATGCTCCAGCGTATACGGCACGGTCTGGAAGTATCAGGTAACGCCGGGCTGCTTGCCAGTATCGTTGAAATTGACGAAACCTACATCGGCGGTAAAGAAAAGAACAAGCACGCTAACAAACGTAGTGAAGGTACGCAGGGTCGCGGCAGTATGTATACTAAGGCACCGGTTGTCGGCATGCTAGAGCGCAAAGGCGACCTGCGTCTGCTGACCACCAACTTCACCGACACGCCGACAATGCACAAACTCATTACCAAAAACATCAAACAAGGCAGCACGGTTATGAGCGACAGCTACCGCCCATACCGGAGTATTCACAAGCTCGGTTATGACAGCCAACGGGTTGACCATGCGGCTGGCGAGTACGTTCGGGGTGATATTGGCACCAATGCCCTAGAGGGTAGCTGGGCACACTTCAAGCTTTCACTGTCTGCGATCTATGTTGGCGTCAGCAAAAAGCATTTGCAAAAATACTGTGCTGAGTTTGCGTTCCGTTACAATCACCGCGACCAAGACGACGGACAGCGCTTTCATGACTGGTTCAAATACGTAAACGGACGTATTACCTACCAAAATCTCATAGCTGGCAAAAAGCGGCCTAAGAAGCTCGTTAAAATGAAGCCAAGCAAGCCTGACTTCAAGCGTTCCATGCAGCTTATTGATGACGACCCGCTCTACGTCTAAACATATCTACCGACACCCAAGCTATCTAAGTTTACTTTTCTCTATTCTTTTTCTCTTCCTTTTCCCCCTCTCTTTCTATATAAATATAGAGGAGAAGGTATGAAGTGAATGATAGATGAGTAGTTGTTAGTTTGCGGGTGTTGTCAGGTTGAGTTATGTTGCTTGTGGTTTGAGTATGGTTAGTGATGTGGTTACATGTGAGTAGATGAGCGTAAGTAGGTATAGCTATGAGTGAAGTAGTAGATAAAACCAATGTAGGTACAGTTAAATATAGACGACCATTGAATAGTCAGCAGCTGAAGACTCTGCACCTGCTGTACTGGTACCGCTTTTGTACTGCCAAGCAACTCGCTCATTCACTAAGTAAACCGAGTCATAAGGCAATTCAGAACAAACTGCAGATACTTGAAGCTCAGGGCTTCATTAGCAAACGCTATGACAAAAGCTATAAACTGCTTGGTCGTCCTGCTGAGTACTTCATTACGCCCAAAGGTACTCGTGGGCTTGAAAAAGCCAAGCCCGGTACTACTAACCAGTGGGCGACCAAGAGCCTGTACAAGAACAAGACGGTGTCTGATGACTTTTTGAGGCACTGCATCACGGTAACTGAAACAGCCAAAAAACTTCGGGAAATATATGGCGGTGGAGAGAAAATGCACATACTACCCAAAAGCTATATGGCGCAGCATGACTACTATCCTGCTTGGACACCAGACCTACACCTTGAAGTACCAGGCAGAGGCAATACACCAGCCAGACACTACTTCGTAGATGTCTGGGACGGTACGAAGCCGTTCTTTGTCAGTGTCAGAAAAATCAGGAACTATGTGAACTTCAAGGAAAGTGAGGAGTGGCAGGAAGACGAACTATTTCCGGCTATTCTAGCTATTTGTGAAGACAAAAGAACCCAAAAGAAGCTGAACCGGCAAATGAGGCACATTTTAGACGAACAGTGGGATGAGGGGCTGGTGTTTGCTGCAACTACGGTAGATAAGCTTCAGCAAGCCACAAAACCCACCAACAAACTATGGCTCCGTGTCCACGCCGATGAACAGCCAACACGACACTCTCTTGCCACACTATTTGCATCGTAAGCAACATAGTGTACACTAATACACAAGCAGTTTAAGATATAGTCCTGGCTATGCCTTAAACGACAAGAAGTGGAAGCGATAAAACAAATGAATACTACACAGAGGGGAACAGGGGTTAACCAGACAGCAAAGGCTGCCGTAGCCAGTCTTGATTGCGCCCCGGCGCAATCTACTCTCTCTCGGTTAGCGCAGTTGCTTCCCGCACCCATAGCGTATTACTCTCGCTATCTCTATCTCCGTCAACAGCCGTCTATGTTTTGGATGGCTAGTTTGCATTTTGCTCGTAATTCATTCACATCAACAAACAGAGTAAATATAACGACATAAGAAAGGAACAACCATATGGACACCCAATCAATAACCCAAACCATCAACATCATCATCGGCTCAGACGCTGGCACTGGCAGTCTGGCCGACACCGGCACCTCACTCCTGCCGCTCATAACCATCGGTATTGCCCTCATCGCCGCCGGTATTCTGGCCTGGCGCTTTGCCCGCCGCTCACATAAGCTGAGCTTCCGGGGCTTAGCAATCTTCGCTCTCTTTGCTATTGCTGGAACAAGTCTTTCACTGAATCTTTCCGGTGTTTCCGCTGCTCCAACGCTCAGTCTTGGCGCCAATCAAGACACTATTACCGTAACCATCCCCGAAGGCGGCGGTACAGCCAGCACTACTACAACTATCACCACCGGCACCACCAACCCCGACGGCTACACCCTCACGGCTGCTCTCGCCGAACCCGAACCCGGCATCGCCATCAGCCTCAAAGGCGGGAACATCACTACCAGCACGCCACTCACACCCGGAGCTCCAGCCCTGACCCTCAAAACCACCGACAGCGCCTCGTCAGGCGACACCACCGAAGTAACCTTAGACTTCACTATCGACAACACTGTTTCAGCAGGAGAGAAAGAACTCAAGCTGGCTTATGCTGCTACCGACATACCAGCTCCAACCACCATGCAATCTATGACCCCCAGCTACTGCCAAAATCACATGACTGTCTACAACGGCACAAATGAGAGTGCGGTTCTTACCCTGAGCGACCCACGAGGCAGCGGTCAAACCTACCAGGTAGCCAAACTAGCAGACAATAACTGCTGGATGTTAAACAACCTCAAGCTTGGTTCCACCACAGGAGACATCACCCTTACCCCAGCCGACACTAACATTGCAGCCGACTTCACCCTCCCGCAGGTTGTAACTACTGGCACAGCAGACTACGACAACCCTGGTGCCTATGGTCCGGTTCCTGGTGATACGGGCAGTGGTGCCACCAACTACGGCTATCTGTACAACTGGCCTGCGGCAACAGCTGGGGAATCCCGCACCAGCCACACGCATGAAGACGGCGATGCACCATACTCCATCTGTCCGGCAAACTGGCGACTGCCAACCTCAAGATGGGACGCAGCTTGGGAGAATGTTTCTGGCGACTTTCCAGCTCTGGACATTGCTTTTGGCGGCACCGGAGAAGGCTCATGGAGCGGTGAACCTAACATTGCTCAGTGGCAAAATGAGGGCGCCTTTAAAGGGGTATTCGCTGGCCGCTGGTGGGAAGGCTTCAGCGACCAGGGTGACTACGGCTACGTGTGGTCAGCTTCGGCTCTACCGGACGGTGCGGACGGCGCGTTCAGCGCGGCCTTCGGCCCAGGCTACGTCGGTCCGGCCGGCAGCAGCGATCGGGCGTACGGGTTTGGGGTTCGCTGTCTCTTAAGCCAGCCTTAGCTGGCTTCTGGGGAGCCCACAAAGCGAGGCTGGCGCGATAGCGTGACCACGCTAGAGCCCGCCGAGTCGACTGGGTTCCCCAGTCGCGATCAAAAATTTGCAAATCTGGTATTACAATATGACCTCGCATACCGCAAACACGCGCCTTGAGTGGTTGGCCAAAGAACTAAAGAAAGCCTATAAAGCAGCGCGCGCCGGCAAAATCAGCAAGCCTGAGGTTATCGCCTTTGACAAAATTGCCAAGTCAGAGATTGCCGCGCTGGCTCAAGAAATTCACACTCGCAGCTACACACCTCGCCCATCAACAGCGTTTATTGTAAACAAGCCCGTTAAGCGGGAGATATTCGCTGCCGCCTTTCGGGATAGAGTAGTACATCACCTCTTATTTAACCAGGTCAACAAGTGGTGGGATGCACGGTTCATTGAAGATAATTACAGCTGTAGGATTGGTAAAGGCACGCTCTACGGTATCCGCCGCCTTGATCACCACATCCGTTCGGTCAGCCGTAATTATACCCGGCCAGCATACATACTAAAGCTTGATCTTCAGGGCTACTTTATGAGCTTGGAGCGCAAAAAGTTGTTTGAGCGAGCAATGTGGGGGCTGGACAGGCAGTTTCCTGATAAAGGCTACAGCTACCAAGTATGCAAATTTTTATGGAAAGTCATTATCTTCAACGACCCACTTAAAAATGTGCAGCTCAACTGTCCGCGCAGAGCTTGGCAAGGCTTACCGCCCAGCAAAAGCTTGTTTCATCATCCAAAGGGTCGTGGTATTGCCATCGGTAATCTCACTTCCCAGCTACTGAGCAACATATACCTCGATCAGCTGGATCGGTTTGTAACGCTGGGGCTAGGCTTTAAACACTATGGCCGATATGTTGATGATTTCTACATCGTTTCCACCAATAAAGCTGAACTTATTAAGGCAACTGCTACTGTAGAGCGTTATTTAGACCGCCATCTGGCGCTTACATTGCACCCGCACAAACGGCACCTACAGGAGTGCCATAAGGGCGTGGCGTTCCTAGGCGCAGTGGTATATCCTCATCGTATACACCCCGGTAAGCGGCTCAAGCATAATCTGCTGGAGGCGCTTTCACATGCTGATTGCTCCAAGGAAACGGCAGCCTCATACCGGGGGCTGGTAAAACACTACAAACACCACAAACTACTGAGTGCTATAGATATTGCTCAGGGGGGGTACAATAAAGAGGTGCTTTGCTTGGCTCAAGGGCGGGCTGCTCTTGGCGGTGAATAATATGCTGGCTACCCGGTAAGTAGTCAGGCAGACAAGCATATCTAAGAGACGATACTCACTAGCTTTGGTTCTTCTCGGCTAGTTCTTTATGGGCAGTGCCGCCGAGGCCTCCCCGCGCCTGGTACGCTGGGCGCAGTATAACGAGTAGTATTGCTACATGTGCGCTGGCTGGGGCCTTCAGTTTCGCTGGCAACTGGTGGGAAGGCTTCAACAACCAGGGTGACAACGGCAACGTGTGGTCAGCTTCGGCTCAACCGGACAATGCGGACAACGCGTTCAGCGCGAACTTCAACCCAGGCAACGTCAATCCGGCCAACAACAACGATCGGGCGAACGGGTTTGGGGTTCGCTGACTCTTAGGATTCTTTGGTTACACTATTACTGTGAGTCTTCTATTAGCTCGTCTTCCACGGAGTACTTTCTACCTTACTTGTTTTGGGTAAGAACGACAGACATACGAGAGAGCGGCGCGACTGCCTGTTACTACCGGGCTTTCGCATCGCTCGCCTTGGTTTTAGGTTGTTGTTTGGCAGATTATCGGCGGTTATAGCCTGTCCGTTGTATAATCAAGAGTATGGTAAAGAAGAAACTAAAACCAGCGGCTAAAGATTTGAAAAAACTTGCTCGTGATAACCCTAAGTTCGCCGAGGCAATTCAAGCACTAGCGAATACGCCGCCTATTAGCAACAAAGAGATTATTGCCCGAAGCAAAAAGTCGAAGAAAAAGACCCCTTAATTACCCCTCTTTCACCTCTGTAAAGTATTGGGTTTATAAAGTATATAAGTGCCTGTATATATAATAAAAGAGAGAGATATTTACAAGGCTTAACAGGGGTATAGGTAACACGAAAAGGGTGTTATCGATAGTGGGGTTATCTTTTTATAAGGAGTAGGCGCATCAAATAACTCAGGTATACTGTCTACTATGGCAAAACAACCACTTAGTGACGATGATAGACAGAAGTTTTTAGACAACTTGCCTGAAGATAAAGTTATCCCGGATGCCGAACAAAAGTTCGATGAAGCTATTGAACGCGCCGCGCAGCAGTCGCGATCAGGACGGGAAAAACCGGACCTTGACGATGGTTATAACGATACACAAACTCATTCAAATACAGCTGAAGATACTTCCGGCTCACACAGTGATACGTCCCATCCATAGAGCGTTTTAGTTGTGACCAGAAACCTTCAATGGTGTTCGTGTGGACTATCCCACGACCGTATTCGCCAATGCTGTGATTAACGCTGTCGTGGTAGTAGCCGATACGGTGCAGGGTTCGGTAGACTCTGGCTTGGTCGCTATACACGATGGTGCCAGGTGCAATGCTCGTACTTAAGCGAGGTAACAATATACGAGCACCAGCCGTCGGGACGTGTTCGGCTTTAACTTTGCCGCCTCGCTCGACCATACCAAACACCACTGCCTTGTTTTGAGTAGTTACGTTTCTACCACGCTCCCGGCCACCGATATAGGTTTCGTCAGTTTCAACGACACCAGATAGTGGACTGCCACTTTCAAGCATGAGAGTGCGAACCTGTCTTGCTATCCGCCAAGCAGTTTTATAAGTAACTCCAAGGTGACGTTCAACTTCTTTAGCCGACACCCCATTCTTAGCTACCGAGAACAGAAAGATGACATAGAACCAGTCTTTGAGTGATGTCGAAGACTTATGGAAGATGGTATTGGCCAGTGGATGAATCTGATTGCCACAGTCTTTGCACTCATAGCATTTGCGGTTTCTAACACGGTAATAACTCGGATTGGTGACACCACATTTTGGACAGGCGGGCATATGGCCGTAGGCGAGGTCGAACATATAGTCCAGACAGGCCGTATCATCTGGAAAGCGTTCGTTGAAGTGCTTGACGGTAAACCTCATACATACAGTATATTACAGAGGTTACATGTTGTCAAGGGATAATCGGGTAATTGTTTCGCCGCCGAGGTTGCGGGCAAAGTATGAATCGTGTGATATATAGATGATTGCACCGTTGTAGTGCGCCAACGCGTCCTCCAGCTCTTCTATGCTTGGCAGGTCAAGGTGGTTAGTAGGTTCATCAAGGATCAACACCTGCGGATTGCCAGCCAACATGTTGATCAGCTGAAAGCGCGCCTTCTGGCCACCACTCAGGCGGCTGAGCGGTACTTCCCCATCTGTAGCAGGGTTGAACAGGTAGTCCCCGAGCAATTGTTTGATAAGCGTCTCGCCAATCGGCACGTCTTTGGCCATATAAGCCTGCTCGATTGCCTCATTAAGCGTAAGATGCAGGTATTTCTCGGCAATTTCTTGTTCGTAGATGCCAATACGCAGTGCTTTTTCGACGGCGACCGTGCCCCCGAACTGCTTACAAGCCGGTGTTTGGTCATGAGCTTTCGCAACAATAGCATTCAGCAGGGTCGACTTACCAGCACCGTTGCGACCATGCAGGCGCAGACGGTCATTAGCCCGTAACTGGAAGGATACGTCGGTGAACAAAGGTGTTTCGCCGTAACCAAGCCCAAGCTTGGCGACTTCAATCAACATGCGCTCAGAATCTTCATTTCCGCCCTTGGTATTCACCTTGATGTTGCGTGCTTTGTGCTTTTTATAAGCTTCGCTCATTTTCTCGTTCAGCTCACCGGCCGAATCACGATCAATCCAGAATGATGGTGTATCAATAGATTCTAGCCGCGCCAATTCTTCTCTAGCCTGATTCTCTTGGCTCTTAAAGCGATGTATCGTGCCCGGGTCATTCGCGCGTTCCTTGAGACGACGGAAGCGAATGATGTTTTCTTTGAGGTTAGCGATCCGTCGCTGAGTAACGTTGTGTTCGTTGACCTGTGAAACGGTCTTAACAGCATTGATACGCAGGTAATCGTCATAGTTACCAGGGAAACTAATAGCGTGTTCGTCCTTGACCTCAATAATCCGGTCAACCGCCTGCAATACATCGCGGTCGTGCGTGATAACCACGACAGCCTCGCGAGCGCTTTTGAACCACTTAACAAAGGCTTTTTTGGCAACATAGTCCATGTGGTTAGTTGGCTCGTCAATCAGGGCTAGGTGTGCGCGAGCACGCTGTACCTTCACCAGTTCAACCAGACGCTTCTGGCCACCGCTCAGCTGCTTGAGCAGGCCGGATGCCTGTGTCTCATCAATCTGATAATCGTCCAGTGCCCGCAAAATCTCGCTCTCGACTTCAAAATAACCGAGCTGGCCAAAACGGTCGAGCGCTTCGTGATACTTCTGCATTTTGTGGTTACTGTCAGCCATGTGCGCCGGATACGTGTCGAGAATATGCTTGAGCTGCGCGTAGCTGGGCATGTCATCGAGTACATACTCAAGCACCGTCTTATCTTCATAACCATGGTGTTCCTGCCGTGAACCAATCATAATAGCGCCTTTTTTGAGGCGCACTTCTCCATCAATGTCGGTGTCCTCACCGGTCATGATGTGCAACAGCGTCGTCTTGCCTGTTCCGTTGCGGCCAACCAAGCCTACCTTTTCGCCGTCCTGGATTTCGAAATGCAAATCACGGTACAACACTTTGTTGCCGAATGACTTTTCGTTAATATCAACTGCTATGACCACTGGAGCGACTACTTTCTACATATAAACTACTGAAGGATACCACTTTTGAGCGATTCTGGCGTCAGATCAGCCATGGCTCGTGCATTTTTGATATCGTAGGTTCCAACTTTTGTTCTTCTCAAATCCGACATATAGGCACCCGTTTCAAGCTTTTCACCGATGTCGCGCACCAGAGATCGAATATAGGTGCCGCTTGAAACATGAGCCGTAAATCTCACAAACGGATATTCGTAACACTCCTCAGTAATAGCATGGATCATTACTGTGCGAGGTTCCATCTTGACTTCCTTGCCTTCGCGGGCAAGCTTATAGGCGCGCTGACCGTTCACTTTAATTGCACTAAACGCAGGAGGTGTTTGCTGTATTTCGCCCACAAACGACTGTATGGTCTGATCTACTTCCTCAGTCCCCGGTCTTCGATCCCCAGTCCGAGTTTTTTCACCTTCTTCATCGTCGGTTGTACTCGTCTGACCTAACTTCATCGTCACTTCGTAGACTTTGTCGAGTTTAGAGAATTCCTGGGCTCGTTTGCAGTAACTTCCGAGTACGACAATCATTAATCCTGTTGCCAGCGGATCAAGCGTACCGGTATGGCCCACTTTGGGCTTTTTAAGGCCTGTTTCCCGCTTCACTTGACCCCGAACCTTGGCCACGACATCAAAACTCGTCCACCCTTTCGGTTTATCAATAAGTAAAATTCCGTCCATTAGACTCTACTGTACCACCGACAAGGGAAAAGAGCAGCCCGAGAGACGAATTTATTTCGTCCCCGGCGCGACAGGGGCCCCCGCAAATTTCTCAATTTGTGGGGGTAGGGCGAGAAAAACCGTAGGTTTGTCTCTGTTAAGAGTGTTGTTCATGACGGACAGTATACCTTACAGTGGTTGATTCGGTGGCAACGGAGGTTGCGGGTTGTTCATGACGGGAGGCATTACCTCTTGTGGCTGCACTGGCGGCATCATTGGCGGTGGCACGGGCGGCGGTGGCGTCGCTGGTCCGCTGGTTCCAGAAACATCCTTTGGAGCGCTTGGTGGCACGAGATTTGTTGGCATTGCTGAGGGCGTGCCAGTATCAATAACATTTGGCAAAGGTGGCGCCGGCGAGAACGATGGCGGTGTTGGCGCACTCGGATTCACAAATGATTGCGACGCTGATGGACCAAAGTCGTTATTTGGCAAAGCTGGACTCGGCTGGAGTGGCTGTGGTGATAATGGCTGCACTGGGCTCGGTGGCGTAATAGTCGGGTTAGGTGGCATACTCATGTTGCCAGTAGGAGTCGGACTTGCGCCAAACGAGTCGGCCGCATTAACAGGCGTGGCGGGCGTTGTTGCCGGAGGCACATCTGAAGGCGCTGACATACTGCCAAATGATGGAGTTGCTGCCTCTGCAGTTGGGCTATCGACTGGTTCATGGCCGAGGTTTAGGTTAACTGGTTGCGCACCAAGCGCCTGGATAGGCTCAAGGTTCTTTTCTGGGTCGCCACCTACTTCAATTGCTTCGTCTACTGCTTCACGAGCGTCTTCTATCTGTTCTTCGTGAGACTCTTCCGTAGTGGCACCGTCCAGTGGCTTATCGTTGGCGGTAGGATTTGTCGTCTTTGAGTCCTCTACTGGCTCGGGCAACGGCGCAAGTGAAGCTGCAGAAGGACGACTCAGCATGCTACCGTCATCGGTGCGAGGAGCACCAGCACTGAGCGGGTCGGTTGATGGGTCGAGCGACAAATGTTCAGGCACACTATTTGCCGTTAATTTGCCACCTAGCGTTGGAGGCTCGAGGGTCATAGTGTTGGGTTTCGTTGGCTCATCAGTTGTTGGCCGAACATTATCAATTGCCGGCCCATTGTCCTCGTCTTTTGGCGACAACGTTTCAGCAGGTTCCGCGTCATCTATCGTCAACGCAACGTCATCATCGTTCGGCTCTGGTAGATCGATCTCTGGTTCGGTTGGCGGCACTGGCTTTTCTTCTTCAACGGGCTTTTCAGCTTCGTGATCAATAGTAAGTTCACCGTCATCTGTTTCGGACGGCTTCTTAACAGCTGTAGTCGTCAAAGGCGCATCCAATTTATTGGCAATAAGTTGCTGGTTAGCACCTGCGCCCATCAATTCAGAAGCAAGCTTCATAGTTGCTGGACTTGTCTTTTCGTTACTGAAGCGATCTGTTTCGGCCACAATACCCGTCATCAGAGCAGTAGCTATCTGGTTGTCAAAGGCTTCGTGACTTAATTCTTGACCGACGAGCGCCATCATTTCACTCAAACTACTTGCCTGCAAGTCTACCCAGTTGATGGTGCCAAGACTTCCCTGATCTTTGTTGTTAACTGATATGACAGTAGCGTCGTGCAAGATACGTCCGTGTGCCACGATTGCCTGATCAAGATCGGCTTTCTGGTGAACACCCAATGCCAAAACGACGTCAACATTAAAGTCACCTTGGCTGAAGTCTAGGTCTTTGTCACTAATACTGGTTCTGTACGGCGTAATGAAAATCTTAACGACGGTGTCTTCTACCTTGTAGCGCAGTTTATCCGCCTTGGATTTATCAAGTGCAATGATGAAATCACGCAAAGAATCAGTGTTCTTCTCGAGTGTGTTGTCTGGCTGAAGGAATTCAAGGGTAGACGGTACATCACCACTAAAGACTGCCGCACCACGCTTGCCAACCTTGTTGAGCAAGAGCGTAAACCCAATACACGCCGCTAATTGATCCACCGTTGGATTGTTGCTGACCGTAACTAATACGTTAGTTGCTTCTTTGAGTCGAGCGACGAGTGAATCTTTTGCGTTTGGGTCCATTGTTTATTCCATAGTTTTTATTTTGGTACCTTTATGGCGAGATTACCATAGATTGCTTATGTTTGTCTAGTCTTTTATCTTTACAATCCCGCCCCTGTAAGGTATAGTAGTCAGTCGATAACCAGCAAACCGTAATGAAAAAGGAACTACATGCCCATTATCAAATCAGCTAAAAAACGCGTTCGTGTTGCCAAGAAAGCCGCCGTTCGCAATAGCAAGACCAAGCGAACCCTGCGAACTTCTCTGAAGTCATTCCAGACAGCCGTAACTGGCGGAAAAGGTATCGATACTGCTCAAGCCGAAGCACAGGCTGCTATTGATACTGCCGTAAAGAAAGGTGTTATTCACAAGAATAAGGCCGCTCGACAGAAGAAAGCACTTGCTGCAAAAGCTAAGGCTGCCGGCGCAAAGCCCGCTGCCAAGAAAACTAGCAAGCCTGCAGCAAAGAAGCCAGCTGCTCCAAAAAAGACTACTGCTAAGGCACCTGTCAAAAAAGTTGCAGCCAAGAAGCCTGCTGCAAAAAAAGCTCCTGCTAAAAAGCCAGCCGCTAAGAAATAACTCACTACTTCAGCCACCAAGGCTGACTAAAACCACCCTGCTCACGCTGTAAGTAGAGTGGTTTTTTTGTTGGACTAGTGCACTGAGAATGACAGCAAAAGATGCTGCAAGGCATCGTCGGCATCGATCGGCTGCGATTTGAGTGCCGTGTCGAGCAAGAGTGTCTGCCGCACCCACTGAGCAATGCGCTGCATACTCACCTTTTGCGCAACGGAAGACGTTTTGCGGACGACAAAAGGGTTCAGCTTGGCCTCGCTTGCGATTTCTTGCGGATCGCGCGATCCGGCAGCTTTGACCAGTGCCAGTACGTGTAGTTGCCAGGCTATCATGCCCAGCATTGCCAGCGGCTCAACCCGTTGCGCACGCTGTTCAGCATACAACCCAAGTAGTCGCTTGCGATTGCCGGAAAATGCCGCATCCAGCAACTCAAATACGCTACTTTGCGGTGAATGCTCTGTCATGAGGTCAATTGTTGCCCGCGTGACGTGCTTGTCATACAAAAGCAGCTTTTCAAGTTCATGCATCAGTAACAGTTGGTCACTACCGACCCGCTCTAGCAAATAACGCGCGTCAGAGGCACTCAGGCTCCCCTGCTGCGTCTGCGCCTCCCGAACAAGCCACTGCACCAAAGCCGACTCATCAAGCGGCTCAAACACCTGTACGTCACCTTGCTTGAGAAGAAACTTGTAGAATGCCGTGCGCTTGTCGGGGTTCGACTCTGTAATAAGCAGTTCTGTCGTATCTGGCACGTCTGCAAGCAAGGTCTGCAATCGTTCTGCGGCTGGCTTGTTTGTAGAAATATCCGCAATCACAACGAGGCGTCGTGCCGTCAAAAACGGTAACGCTGTGATAATGCCGTGCAGGCTGGCTGCTTCCAACTGCGTACCTTCATAACGCTCTACCGCCATTGCATCGTGCTCAGACACAAAAGCTTGTATTGCCTCATGTACGGCGCGCTGCATCAACAGCGCATTTTTACCCAAATATACTCTTACCATTGTTTTCCTATTCTAGCAGTATGTTCAGGCTTTTTGGGCACGTTTACGGAGGATTTCATACAGTTGGTGCTGGCTCGTGAAGTGAACTGTCTGCATGCCGATGCGCGTTGCAGTGAGGTTATTGCGCGCTGCGTTATCTATCAATGTGCATTCCTCTGGTAGGCGCTGTATTCGCGTTAATGCTTGCCGAAATATCTTTTCGCCGGGCTTACGTGAACGAACTTCAGATGAAATCACTATGTGATCAAATAAGTCGTCTAAGCCCTGTGCTGTAATCCCCCGATACATCCATGGGTGGTATGAGTTAGAGAAAAAAACCAACAGATAATCTGGCTTGAGCTGTCGTAACACCGGTACAACCTCAGGTGCAATCACATAGAGTTTACGACGCAGGTGCAATCTGTACGCCAAAACTTCTAGACTATACCAAAAATAATGCCGATTTGAGATAGTCCCAAAACAGTCGATAAGTAGGGCTGGCTTGCGGTTTACAGCTGTTGGCACTGTGGACATATATGCGTTCCTCTTCCAGCTACTTTAAGCTTAATTATCGTGGTTTGGCAACGCGGACAAGCCTGGCCTTCACGGCGAAATACTTGTGCAAAATCCATGTAACTACCCCGTTTGCCTTCGACATTAACGTAATTCTTGTCGGTTGAACCACCCTTCTCAATCGCCAACGTAAGCACGGTTTGAATGGCCTTATGGAGCTCTGTAACTTTGGTTTTGGCCAGCGCGTTGACCTTTGTTCTGGGGTCAACCTGGACGGCAAACAGAGACTCATCGGCGTATATGTTGCCGATGCCGGCCAATACTGTCTGGTCAAGCAAGGCCGCCTTAATTGTTGTGTTCTTGCGGCGCTGCAATCGCTCATAGAGCACGTCCGGAGTAAATTCTGTACTCAATGGCTCCGGGCCAACCTTCTTCATGAAGTCAATGTTGGGCACCTCGGCCGTTGGCATCAGTCGTACCCAGCCAAACTTTCGTTGGTCATTGAAAAACAGTTTGGCACCGTTGAGCGTGAAGGTTACACGGGTAGAGCTGTCAGGTAATTCGCCAATCAAGGAGTCGTTGGGGTGCCCTGCCCCAAACCGAGCAGGAGGCTCAGGGGGAAGAGTCAAGGGTGAAGGGTTAATATTTACTGAGCTTTTCGGTAAGCTACTCTCTTGGCCCTTATCTCTTTGCCCTATATACACCAACTGGCCGGTCATCTTTAGGTGAATCACTAACGAGTATTTGCTATCCAGTTCAATCAGCAAAACTTTGGCGCGACGAGCGACTGTCACAACACGGGCGCCAACCAAGAATGCCTGCACGTCTGCTGGCGGATTTGGGAAGCTCTTTGGCCAGTCAAAGTCCACCCGCTCAATGACTTTACCGGGCAATAATTCCTGGAGTCCACGCCTAACTGTTTCAACCTCTGGTAACTCTGGCATGTCTCTATTGTATGCGATAATAACGACATGACGAACAGTTTGGCGGACATCCTCGGTAATCGAAAGTTCGATGAACCAGCAGAGATTGGCATTATCAAGACGTATGTACGCAAACACCTTCAGTCTGAGGTGTCAGTTTCTGTTCAGGAAAGACAGATCACTATTGGTGTGTCTTCTGGTGCGCTGGCCAGTGCCCTGCGCTCTCATTTATACAAACTAGCTCAAGAATGTGACACTACAAAACGACTGGTTATTCGTATTGGGCAGTGACTTCAGGCGTGTCGGATTCTTAAGAAGAAGGCTTGAGCGAGAAGTCGACATCATTGACGATATCACTATAGTTAGGGATTTGTGCCTGGAAAAGATTCTGCGTGTTTGTGACTTGACCGCCGTACGTGCCGCGCTCACAAGTCGCTGACCAGCTATTTACCACATCTTCACTGTTGCTATTCAAGACATAGCTATAACGCTTACCCGTTGGACATACTGATGTAAAATCAAGCTTAGAGCTGCGAACTTTACTAAAGCCGACTTGCTCTAAGCCAGCCAGAAATGCGCTGAACGCATCTGTTGTGTTTGGAAAAGTCTCTTCACTGATAACTTTGCCGTTATAGCCTTCTGTAATTGCCACGCTGCGGTTCGATGCAGTCACCTGTACGCTTACGATACGGTGGTTTTCTTCTGCATTAATGGCGCCACCAGTGGTCATAGTCACCTGAGATTGTGGCTCAGCGCTATATTCTGTCAATGCTTTGACATCAGGTGCGGGCGTCGAAGTATCATCGCCACCGCGCAAAGCAAGCACGATCACAAATATGATCAACAATATAACTCCGAGAACTCCCAAAAAGTATTTCATAACACTGTTATTGTATCACAATTGTTGTAAATTTACAATCTCTTGCCCTCCCGACTTTTTTTACAGTTATACTAAGAGGTATGGAAAAAGGCTTAGTTGGGATACTAAACGCAACACCAGATAGCTTTAGCGACGGCGGTGAATATTTTGACCCTGCCAAAGCACTTGATCATGCTTTTGATATGTTCCACGAAGGCGCCAGCTTTATCGACGTCGGCGCAGAATCAACCCGACCTGGCGCAACACCAATCAGCATTGAAGAAGAACGGTCCAGGCTCGAGCCGATTGTCTTTGCCTATACTTCAACGTTCTCAAGAACACTCTCAATTGACACGCAGCACCCCGAGATAATCCGTTGGATTGCCTCTGAGGTTGGCCCTGTTATTATCAATGACGTCACTGCCTTTAATAACCCAGAAATGATTACTGTTGCAGCGGAGTTTGGGCTGCCGTGCATCGTGAGCCACCTGCCAAATCATTATGGACAGGATATTCAAGCAGCCCACCAAGCGGAGCAAAAAGTCGACACCAGTGGCCAGGTCGTTGACGAACTTATGACGCGCCGTATGGAAATGATAGAAGAGGGCGTCGACAAGCATAACATCACGCTTGACCCCGGTATTGGTTTTGGCAAAACGTTTCGACTTAACTGGGAATTGCTCGAGTTTGGACGACTCGTCCCTGGCATCCAAGTGATGATTGGCGCCTCGCGTAAGAAGTTCCTTGCAACCGAGCAAGAAACCGGCCGACCGTTGCCAAACGCAGATGAATTACGCCAAAACCGCAGCTGGCTGGATGAACGCAGTGTCTATGCCGGCAAAATCGCCTTCAGCAGTAACGCCACATTACTGCGTGTACACAATGTTGCAGCGCACGCAGCGTTGCTCTAAGCAGGATTTTGCAGTGAAAAGAAGTGCCAGTCCCCCGTTTCGGCATGAGGCCTGACCACGTGAGACAGTTGATTGTAACCGTTATCGGCGATGAGATCTTCCATTTCTAGAACAGAGCCGTCTTGGTCCAAGAATGATGTATGCAAGGTACCGCCCGGTTCAAGAAATGCTGGCGCCTCGTCAAGCAATTGCCTATTCAAGCGCAGGCCCGGGTCATGTATTGCTCGTTCGGCAAGCGTACCGACCGGAGCATCCCGCGATGGCAAATAGGAAACAATCGTATCAAAACGCCCTGCCATGCATGCAAACATATCCGCGCAAACGATATCAACGGCCACATTATGCCGCTGTGCGTTCAGTGCAGTGTTCTGACATGCCCGATCATGGATGTCTGTAGCAACTACCCTTTCAGCACCACTAAGTGCAGCAATGATGCCACGTACACCACTGCCACAACCGAGATCGAGCACACGTTTGCCTTCATACATGGCGATGTTCTTTTTGGTAATGCCAGTAGTCGACCCAAAAGTTGGGTACGGGGCAAAAACATCGCTTAATACAACCCAGCCTAAGCCACGATATTGCAACACTCTATCAACGGGCGCTGGGGCGTCTTCATAGAGATCGTGGAGGTGCTCCGGCGCTTGGGAACTCACTCGTTACCCCAGTTATAATAGTGAAAACCACTGGCCAGGTCGTCAGGCAAGGTATTTGCTCGCAGCATAAAAGACGAGCGCCCTGGTGCGTGTACTACGGCATGTTCTGGCCGAAAGTCATCACCTGGACCTTCTGGTATGAGACCTGTTGCTCGCAGCAGTGTCAGTGTTCGTGGTCGGGTTGGTACGGTTAAGGTGCTGTGAACATCCCAAGACACGACCTCCTCAGCATCGATTTCTGGGTTATAACGATACGCCTGCGGCGTGCGATTCACCACCTGAAAATCACCTTCATTCTCGATTGTAGCAATAGCAATTAGCCCGTTAAATCGCTTGTTGTCTTTGTGAGGGCTGAGACCAACACCTTCTGGTTCACCATAGTATTCGTGGTAAGACATTTCGTCTGCCGTCCAGTCCACCAACGAAGCAAAAACAGGTGACAAACCCCGAATAAAACGTTCAACGTCACGACCAAGCTGGCGCATCTGTGGAACGTTCTCGACGGGCGCTTGGTCACCCCTACTCAGTTTGAGGGCAAACACGGTATGGTTCTGCACCACCCGTACACCTCTGGCGTTGACATACTCGTCACCGGCATCAGTCCAGATAACCCGCGTCGGGTCTTTCATTTCTGTTAATAAGGCTTCGTGAGCTACTGGATCAATCGCTTCAGGAATATTGAATACGCCGGAACCCTCGACCCCAAGATGCTGGCCAATACCCTCAAGCTGCTCCGGCTTGATAGCAAGCATTTCATAAGAAGTCGTCCCCATTGCCCTCTCATTCATACCTACTATTGTACTTTATTGCACATCCGTCACATAGTGTATCGCAATTTAAAACTACTGGATTATAGTGATCCGGCGTAGAGTATGGCTTCGCCGTTTGCGAATTCTTCTGGAATGATATCGGCGAGCGTTCGGTTGTTTAGTTTAATCTCGTACCCATCGCCAAATGGCAAGACGAGTGTTTGATGCACAGAACTGCTCAAGTCTAGTTCATGGGAAACTTCTTGGTCTCGCTCAGTCGCTTGTGTCTGCAAAAACGCCTGCGCTGCAGCAAAGTCAGGATAGAAAAACTCCATATGCTCCACGCCAACAATATCCCGGCCAACTTTCTCCGGCTTCGGCTCCATAATCTCAACAATCTCAACCTTGCCAAGACGCCCAATACTGAGGCCACTCATAAGCATTGCCGTTCCTAGGCGTCGTTCGCCCTTATGTACATAAGTAATTGCACGGGAAACCGGACGAAATTCCTCCATAGTCTCGATGAAGTGCTCTCCGTCTCTACACTTAATAGCGATATGATCTGGCTCGACGAACCACTCACTCGGCAAGTTATGCTGGGCAATATAGTCACTAGCCGCCAGAGCAAAATCTGCGACCTCTGCCTTAAACTGACTCATACCGGTCATTGGTTGCCTCCTTCTTCGATATGCAACTGTTCAATTTTAATTGGTTTCTTTAGCTTTTTTGCTATGTCAGCGAGATTTAGATCCTGAAATTCATAACTGAAACCCTGTTCTGAGGCTGGAGTCGCATAGACGATTCTGTCTATCTCTGCCCAGGCTGCACAGCTGAAGCACATCAAGCACGGCTCATGGCTGCCATACATAGTGCCACCGTTAAGATTGTGATTGCCTATCTTTTTGCAGGCTGCCCTAATAGCAGAAGTCTCGGCATGCAAGGTAGGATCATGTTCTTCGTGAACGTGATTGTGTTCAACAGCAAGCACTTCTCCATTTCTCACAATTACTGCTCCAAAATTTCTTGGTGCTTGCTGCTCGTTACCCTTGTCTATTGCCATCTGCAAGTAATCTTGGTCGGTCATAGTTCGCTCCACGTACTTACAGGTAGTAACATATGCATGCCAACTATGTCACATGCTGCCTCAACTGCCGTAGAGTATTCCGCACTCACCTGCCTCTGACACAATATAAAATGCCCAAACTCATGCCCTAAAGTCATCAATCGCTCGGCCTCATCCTGCCGTGGATTCAAGTATATTGTCCGCGCTTCATAAAAAAGCGCCCCTTGGCCAATAATACTCCGTTCCAACACAGCAATACTGTGCATCCGGAGTGTAGCGCCAATGTCTATGGCGCCATTGTCGGCAAGCACGGTGTTCTCCTGCAACCAAGACTTGATACCATGCCGATTAAACAGTTCCCGACCCTGCATTACGTCAGATGGGACCCACACTAGAGTTCTCCCCAGTTCTTGCCACTGACCGTATCTACGGTCAGTTTGACGGGCAATTTAACAACCCCTTCCATGGTCTCTTTGAGAAGTGACGCGATGCTTTCAACGTCTTTCTCTGAACACTCAACAAGTACGGAGTCGTGGATCTGCAAAAGCATACTCGGGGCTTCCTCAGTCTTCAGTCTTCGAT
>JBPOIH010000025.1:0-35065 GCA_052034685.1 Patescibacteria group bacterium
CAAAAAATGCAAAAGTCAGGACTGGCGGGGCGGGGCAGCCTTTGGCTGGCAAACGGCGAGGCTTATGCTTCAAATTTTCAACTTCTTGAGGTAAAATAGGTTTGGATTTCGTTGTAGAAGTCCACCAAACAAAACGCCTCAGTGTAACTGGGGCTTTTTGTTTGGCTTGGCCAGGAGACGCAAACTCAAGCCCAAAGGGCGAGTTTGGTCGGCAAAGTCACGCGCAGGAGCTTGCTCCGAGCATGGCTGCAGTCGTGCATTGCCTCCTTGCCTGTGAACCGGCTTTTTTCTTGGCTTCGGTTAGGCTGACTCAAAC
Organism: Patescibacteria group bacterium; assembly: GCA_052034685.1. GTDB lineage: Bacteria > Patescibacteriota > Saccharimonadia > Saccharimonadales > CAYUUR01 > CAYUUR01. The sequence continues at coordinate 317 of JBPOIH010000025.1, forward strand.
TCCTGGCCGACCCGAAAACAATTGCCAGGACAACTCTTGTCCATTTATGGTCAAGAGTTTTGAGTCTTCCGTCTGTCTTTCAGAATGACGGACAGGCCTTGCCCGCACCATTTGCAAGTACTCAGGCCTCCGTATATGGAGGCCTTTATTTTTTGGTCTGGTATAGTTGGAATATGAAAGCCGCTGTTTATAGAAGATATGGTTCGCCTGAAGTTCTTAGCATAGAGGAAGTAGCTAGACCTATTATTAAGGATGATCAGGTTTTGGTGAAAGTGCATGCTAGTACTGTGAACCGAACGGATAGTGGTATGCGGAGTGCTAATTATTTTGTCTCTAGGTTTCTCACAGGTCTTTTTAGGCCCAAAAAGATAGTTGCTGGTAGTGAATTTGCTGGCGAGGTGGTTGAGGTTGGCTCAGAAGTAACGAACTTTAAGATTGGCGATAAAGTCTTTGGCTTTGAAGATGTGCGGTCAGGCGCTCACGCAGAATATATGGCCGTAGCTGCCGCAGGCTCGATAGCGACAATACCCGAGGGCCATAATTACCAAGATATGGCGCCCGCAGGTGAAGGCGCAACCTATGCGCTAAACATAATTAGGGCAGCAGGTATAAAAGAAGGCCAAAAGGCACTTGTGTATGGAGCATCAGGCGCAATTGGTTCGGCGGCAGTACAGATTCTAAAACATAGGGGTATAAAAGTGACTGCTGTTTGCGGCACAAAAAACCTAGACCTTATTAAATCAATAGGGGCCGACAAAGTAATTAGTTACGAGACAGAAGATTTTACACAAACTGATGACAAATTTGACTTCATCGCTGACGCAGTAGGCAAAACCTCATACGGCGCCGTCAAAAAACTTCTAAATAAAAGTGGTAAATACTGCTCTAGTGAACTAGGCAAAGGCGCCCAAAACCCTCTGCTAGCAATCTGGTTTGCCATAAAAGGCAGCAAAAAAGTAATATTCCCGATACCCAAAATCAACCAGGAGACCATCCAGTCTATAAAAGGGCTAGTAGAGGCTGGATCATTCAAGCCAGTCGTAGATCGAATTTACGAACTCGATGAAATTGTTGAAGCCTCCAAGTATGTCGAAACAGGCCAAAAGACCGGAAATGTCGTAATCCTGGTTAGATGATACTCCCATGATTACTTATAGCTGGGCAGTAAGGTTATACTTTCATTAATAATGCTGCACCAAAGAAAGAACGTCCTTTTGGGCGTTTTTTCTTTGGCATGAGCCAGGACGACCAAACTCAAGCCCGCAGGACGAGTTTGGTCGACAAAGCCACGCGCTTCCCTCGTTTGCTACACCATACCGCTTATGATTATTGCTGCGCAATGTCCGCTAGTATACAATTAAGCTTATGCATAAGAACCAGTCAGGTTTTTCACACATAGTTCTGTTAGTCGCAGTTGTTGTCATTGGCATTGTGGGGTTTGCAGGTTGGCGAGTGCTACAAGCTGATAGCAAAAAAGAAGCAACAGATGCCTCACAACAAACCGCTCAGAATGATCCGGAAAAGTCGCAGCCATCAAATGAATGTGCAAAAAGCGAGCCGGGCCTGTTCACCAAAGACGTAACGGATTTGTCAGCAGTTTCACTTATCCAGAATCCAATCAGAGTGGTTGGCGGCAACAACATCAAAACGCACTCTTTCATTGAAGTCACCAAAAAGTCCCCAGTCTACGCACCGATGGACTCTACCTTAACGGGCGGCGCAAACTACTATGAGACAATGGGCGCCAATCCTGTTACAAAAGTTCAGTACCTGCTTTCACTTAGTAATGGTTGTAATGTTACCTACTGGCTCGATCACCTTGTAGACGTACCTGAAAGTATCAAACAGGCTTTTCCTACTGAACCAAGGAAGGATACACAATCAGTAAAAGTGAAGCAGATCAAAATAAAGGCTGGCGACCTAGTCGGTTATTCTAACCAAGCAGGTGGTGCTCGATTTGACTTTGGCGTGCTAAATCTAGATGGCCCCGAAACAATACTCACGACCGATCCTCGCTTCAAAGATAACGAAATTGTCAAAACGTCAGATAAATACCGTTACGCAGTATGTCCGTACCAATACTTTGACGCAACAAAAACCAAACAGTATGTGAAGCTTTTTGACACAAGCTCAGATTCTGATCAAGAAATCATAGATGATCTTTGCAAGACGTTGAAGTAAAACACAAACTTCAAGGCTGCAGTCGTGCGCTGTCTCCTTGCCCGCACCAGTAGTAATTCTCAAACGTTAGCGGCCGCCATCGTCTTTCTTGCTACAATTGTAACGTGAAGAACATAAACAAACTGTCCATCAGAATAGCAATAGCAGTTATAATTGGTTTTTTGTTTGCTAGTCGTACTACTATGACCTACGATTGTCCACTTGTTGATGGCGCAAAAGGTTGTGTATCGTTTGAGGATGCAATAGCGCACCCCGGTGACCTACTAAATAATCGTCAAAATAGTCTTGCCAGATTTTCCAAAACTTTTGTAATTTCATCGTTCGTTAGTTTTGCTCTTGTTAGTGCTGTAAGCGTAATTTATAAAGAGAAAACCTAAACTCGCAAATTAGCTGCTAAATCGAAAACCCGAACCAGACACTGTAACTTTAAGTCAGTCACTTTTTCTATGTACTTTTTACCTTGTAGTTAGCTATTTTCCGAGTAGGCGGTATAATAAACAAGCAATTACAATAACAATCAATTCAAGAGGAGATAGACATGGTCACAGGATATTGCGTTAAGTGTAAAGAAAAAGGTGTTGAATTGTCTTCACCAGAAGTTGTACAAACTGCTAAGGGCGGCTACATGGCCAAAGGCAAGCATGCAGCATGCGGAACAACTGTTTGTGCCATGATGTCTAAAGAGAATGCTGAAAAAGCAGTAGAAGGCGGCGCTACAAAGGGTTACTAAGCCCCAAGTAGCTTTTAGCTACAAACACAGCAACACCAGCAAAGAGCCCGGTTTTTCCGGGCTTTTTTGGTCACAGTCGCTCGCTGCCTCCTTACACCCACCACTTAGGTTCAAACGGTCTTGAGCATAGTTTCAACGCATAGATCAACACGGTTTCATTTTGCCTGTATAATGCGTGTCATATGAAGACTCAAAGAATCATTGTAAATGGTATTCTTGCCAAAAATGGAAGTGTTCTAGTAGCTAAGCGTTCACAAAGCAAGAAAATAGCACCTGGCAAGTATCATTTACCCGGTGGACATGTAGAATTTGGCGAGAATCCGTCTGCGGGCGTTGTAAGAGAGTTTATAGAAGAATTTGGTCTTTCAGTAATTGCCGGCGATGTATTCCGTACATTTTCTTACGTAATTGGTGACGTACATACTGTAGGGATTACGTTTCTACTGACAACTTCAAATGACTTACAAGATATACGGTTTGACAAAGAAGATAACGAAGAAATCGTATGGGCAGAAAAAACCAAACTCAAAGAATATTTTAGTGATGAAGATCACGATTTTATTACTCTTAGCCAATATTTCAAAGATCAGGAAGTACTCTAGATTAGTCTAGGCTGAACGGTGGATATTCGTCTGTGTTGAGCAGGAACGCGTAGGCAGCTACACGCAGGCCATACCGATTGACGCCAACGACGAAGTCGAACAGGCCGCGAGGGTAGGTACCGGTAAAGAGGATTGAGAACCACGCAATGATGGTGGCCGCAAACACACCAAGCGCGAGGAAGAAAAGGACAAAGTAGTGTGGTATCGCTAGGAACCACTTGACGAGCGGCAGCCAGCGGTTGAGGTCTTTCTTGGCATCTGGGTAATCAAGCTCGAGATGTACTGTTTGTTCGTCCTCGGTGGACGGATACTTGTCTGTTAGTAGGAATAGGTAAGCACCGATGCGGGTAGCGAAGCGGTTGAGTTCGAGGTTGAAATTGAACCACCAGCGCGGGTAGCGTTGTCGAAAGAGGATCATCAAGAGTGTGGCCGCAAATAGACCGCCAACGATGCCGCCGCCTTGTTGCGATACTGCTTCGCCAGACTTGGACATGTAGGTAGAGCCGCCACCATCAACGAGGGCGCTATACACGATCACAATTGGGATCGCCCAAATTCCGCGGAAGAACGAGCTCAAACGATCAAGCTTCTTGGGGTAATCAATAGTAAGACGGGCAGGGTACGAATCTTTTTTTGCTGGCATAGTAGTGTCCTTGTTGTTTAATTCTATTCTGATTATAGATTATATGATAAATTCATGAAACAACTGCAGACCGACGACTCACCAGTCAAAGGCGACAGAGTTTTACAACAGAGCAAAGCCACACAATAGTATAGACAAAAGCTACAGCTGAATTTACGAATTAGTAGCGATGTTGACTCTCTGCAGCCAGCGTCGATTGTCAGGGCTGGCTGACATCGTGAATGTGCCTCTAGCATGAACAACATGTTTGTTAGGAAGCACTAATACCTCACCTGGTTGCAGCGTATGTGGTGTGCCGACACGTGTCAGGAGCTGGCGCAAACTACATAGCGCAACCTGTGCTGCCCCAGTCTGAGGAGTCATGTCGACGCCGAGCATGATCTCGCCATTGGGCAAAAGGACAGCGCTTTTCTTCTGGCTTGTCTTCTCGCTAGGCTTGCCGCGATAGTAGGTGTGACGGACTTGGTACTGCGGTTTCTGCAGTTCCGTAATGTCCTTATCCTCGATCCCAGACATAATATCTGTGACATGTGCGACTATTGTGTCGGCCCCTTCAACATTACGGATACAGCCCAAATTTACATAGTCGGGGATTTCTGCGTCGTCCAGGAAAGACAGGTCATTATGAAAGGCGAACTCTGCCTCTGAGCCATAGCTTGAACTAACAGTTGCACGGCTGGATGCTTTTGGGAAGATATCTTGCACGACTGCTCCATCACGAACGCTGGGGATACTGAGCACCGTGCCTATCGATGCGCCCAATGCTAACTGTAATACGCCGAATCGATTAACGCGCTGTGCATCAGGACTAACAACTCCGACTGGCGTGGGTTCGGTAAAGCTCGGTCTCAGCGCATCATGCTGATCATCAGATAACTTCATAACAACAGGGACATCACCGATGTAATCGGGCTTGAGAAGCTGAAGTGATTGTATGTGTCGCGCTATGTCACGGTATGTGCTGGTGTGCAGTTGCTCAACCGGAATAGCCGTTGCTACTGCAACCATACTGTCTGGGAAATGATGGACATCTAAACTCATAACATGACCTTTCTATGTAGTTAATATTTCTGGTGTTTTTGTGTGTAAGAGATTGTGGCCCGAGGACCGCACTTAACAATACAATAGCATACAATAAGTAATTTGTAAAGCAGTTTGATGTTTGGATGCTTGCTGGTCGCGAGAGTTTTTGTAAGGAAGAGTATAATGAAGGTATGAAGTGGCTTGTTGGCGTAATTGTTGTTCTTCTTGTTGTTGCGGGAGTGTTCCTGGGTATTAGTATTGGCAAGGACGAATCCAGTAACACGCCTGCAGGCACAGCATCAACGAGTGGAACGCATGTGGTAGACCTGAGTGGCCAAGGCCTAACGGAAGTCACTGCTGCGGTATATGAGAAAACCGACACTACCGACCTGATCTTATCTGACAACAGCATCAAAGCATTGCCATCCCAAATGGGCAAGATGACAAAAGTCGTTGTCTTTAAAATCGATAACAATGTGCTTGAGGGGAGTTTGATCGGTGAGATCCGCCAGATGACCAAGCTCGAAGTGCTCGACGTTAGCGATAATAATATGACTGGCATCCCGGGAGAGATTGGTGATCTGTCGAGACTGAAGACCCTCGATTACAGCCAGAACAAGATAACTAACTTACCGAATCAACTTACTAAGCTCAAGAATAATCTTAAGGAACTGAATCTGACCGGCAACCCAATTGATCAGGCGACAATAAACAATCTCAAGGCATCGCTGCCAAACACGACAATCATCTTCTAGGGAGGGTTGAAGCACTGAACGATGCGAGGTGGCATGCCGGTATCTAGTCATAAATGAGGTCGATGCTACAAATTACCGGTGATTCTTGTATAATACGTCTGTTATGGCGCCGTGGCCGAGTGGTTAGGCAGCGGTCTGCAAAACCGCGTACACCGGTTCAAATCCGGTCGGTGCCTCCAATAACTTTTCTTATGAATACAACACGTCATCCTTATCTACGAAACGATGGTCGGGAAATGATACCGGGTGGGTATCTAGACTTCAGTCAAGATAGGCGGTTTTCACGTTTCAATACCACGGACAAAGATCTTTTGTTGCCCGGATTTTTGGTGTCATGGCGTTCTGCGCTCGTATGGAAGACGCCACAAGAACTCAAAGAAAAAGCTGTCTATATACAGGCTGTGTATACGGGTCAAGAGCAAGCCAGCCTTACGCCAGCAACCACTAGTGACAGAGAGGCTGACCTTACCAGTCAAGAGCTGCCTGTATTTGAGGTTGTGGTAGATAGTTGGCATCACCGAGGTATCAAGTTAGGCAAGGCTTGCATAGCCGCACTCTATCCTGGCGAAGCGCCCATTATCCATACATTGCGTCCGGCTGGATTCCGCCCAGTACTGGACAGAGAGCTAGAACCGGTCGTATCTGCCGGGCCCCAACTTGGCGCAGTGGACGGCGCAACTTTGTACTATTCAATGGGTGCGTCACAAGCGGTCAGCGCTTGATATATGATTTGAGCTGTTAGCTGGTATAATCAAACTGTTATTTTACGCGTCCGTGGGCGAGTGGCGGAATTGGTATACGCGTTTGACTTAAAATCAAATGGCTGAATAAGCCTTGAGGGTTCGAGTCCCTCCTCGCCCACCAAATGAAGCGATATTTATTGCCGACTAAGTGCTATAATATAAGAGCTATATAACGAGGGGAAATTCATGATTATTGGAATAATTATTGTCGCAGTCATCCTAGTGGTGCTGGTTGCAATCTATAACGGCCTGGTAAAGTCACGTGTTCGTGTTGAAGAAGCCTGGAGCGATATCACCGTACAACTTAAGCGTCGAAACGACCTTATCCCGAACTTGGTAAACACCGTAAAAGGCTATGCTAAGCACGAAAAGCAAGTGTTTGAGGACGTTACCAAGGCACGTACAGCAGTCATGGATGCTAAAGGTCCAGCTGATACGGCCAAGGCCGACAACATGTTTGAAGGCGCACTGAAGAGTCTCTTTGCCGTCGCAGAAGCGTACCCTGATCTCAAGGCCAACGAAAACTTCAAGCAGTTGCAAGATGAGCTGGTAGACACAGAAGACAAAATCCAAGCTTCACGACGCTTTTATAACGGTTCTGTCCGTGATCTCAACACCAAGATTCAGACGTTCCCAACCAGTATTTTGGCTGGTATGTTTGGCTTCAAGCAGCGCGAATTCTATGAAGTCGGAGAAGCCGAGTCAAAGAAGATTGCCGAACCTACAGAAGTGTCATTCTAAACGTAGAGCGGATAACCTGGCCCTATGTATTCAGAAATCTCTGCTAATAAACGAAAATCAGCATTCATCATGCTGGTTTTCTTCATGCTCGTAGGATTGTTGGCTTGGGGCATTGGCGCAATCTATGACGACTTTGGTCTGAGTATTATGATCGCGGTCATCGCATTCTTCTATATTATCTGGAGCTACTTTGCTGCCGGCAAGGCGGTACTAGCGCTCAATGGTGCCAAGCAAATCCAGAAGCGTGATAACCCGCGTCTGTATAGAATCGTTGAGAACCTGGCAATTACAGACGGTATGCCAACACCGAAGGTCTATATAATCGATGACCCAGCTATGAACGCTTTTGCAACCGGTCGCGACCCCAATCATGCAGTGGTTTGTGCGACGACTGGATTACTTGACGCGATGACCGACCAAGAACTAGAGGGCGTTATGGCTCACGAACTTGGCCACGTCAAAAACTACGACATCCGTGTTTCGGTCATAGCCTTTGCATTAGTAGGGGTTGTGGCGATTATTGCTGACTTGTTCTGGCGGATATCGTTCTTTAATTCGCTTGATGACGACAGCCCGAGTTCTGGAGTGGTAGGACTGGTGGTGTTTGTGGTTGTAGTTATATTGGCGCCAATTGCAGCGACTATGTTACAGCTGGCAATATCGCGCAAGCGTGAGTATCTAGCTGACGCCACCGGTGCATTGACCACCCGCTACCCAGAAGGCTTGGCCAGCGCGCTTGAGAAAATCCAGGCTAACAGTAGTGTGGTGAAGCGTCAGAACAAGTCTACGGCGCACTTCTTTTTTGCCAATCCACTAAAGAAACAGGCTGGTGCAAGTCTGTTTAGCACCCACCCGCCAATTGACGAGCGAATAAAGCGACTGCGTAACATGGGATCACACCAGTAACATGGCAAAGAAACGCCACAAGGCAATACCGGCTCGCGCGGAAACAACTGACAAAAGAAAACTGCAGCCGCAGGCGTACAAGACGCTACGGCTAAGTAAGCGCATAAAACATAGTGGGCCAGCTTTGCCGCCGGCATGGCAGTTGTTGCGCGAAACACTAGTACAAATCCGTAGTAACAAGCGATTATTTGCAGCAATTTTAGGCGTATTCGCCGTGCTTTACGTCATATTTGTTCGTGGTTTTGCTGGTTCAGATCTCAGCGTTATCAAAGAAGCCTTCACTGGTGAAGAGGCAACATCGACTAACCAGGTAGCAACCGGGTTTGGCTTGTTTGTATACCTCATTGGCAATGCCTCATCAGCGCAGTCAGAAGTTGCCAGTCTGTATCAGTTTGCCTTTATCTGTATTGGTAGTTTGGCGCTTATTTGGACATTTCGTCAGCTTCAGAGTAGCACCAAGACTGTAATAACAATGCGACGGGCTTACTACCTCGGTACTGCTCCGTTGGTTCCATACGTCTTGGTTATCGTGGTTATTTTGGCACAGTTATTGCCAGCATTGATTGGTACGACGCTGTATCAGCAGGTGAGCAGCACCGGACTGGCGGCGAGTAGTATCGAAATGATAGCCTGGCTGATTCTGCTACTTGCAACGTTGCTACTGAGTTTGTATATGCTCTGTTCATCCGTTTTTGCGCTGTATATTGTGACTTTGCCCGACATGACACCGTTGCTGGCGCTTCGTTCGGCACGCGAGTTGGTGAATCATCGGCGTTTAGTGGTGGCAGGTAAGATATTGTTTGCCCCTGTAGTGCTGGCTATTGTCGCAGCTGTTTTGTTTGTACCGTTGCTAGTGTTTGCAACTGGTCTCGCAGAAGTATTCTTCTTTTTGTATGGCGTATTATGTTTGGCGGTGATTAACGGCTACATGTACCGATTGTATCGGAGTTTGATATGAGTAAGCCCTACTCTGATGCCGAGCGAGCTGAGCAGCTAAAGGAACGCCTTGGCCAGTATGCTTACGAGTACTATGTGCTTGATAAACCAACTGTTTCTGACGCGGTGTATGACAGCCTTATCCAAGAACTAAAGGCAATTGAGCAGTCTCACCCAGAGCTAGTGACTCCAGACAGTCCGACGCAACGTGTGCACAGTGTTGCGCTTGATAAGTTCCGTAAGGTTGCGCACTCCAAGCCGATGATTTCCCTTAACGATGTCTTCTCACGTGAGGACGTTGAAGCTTGGGTGAAGCGCATGGACAAACTACTACCTGGCACAAAGCACGAATTCTTTTGCGACACCAAAAAGGACGGCTTGGCCTGTGCGCTGATTTATCAGGATGGCTTGCTCGTGCAGGCAATAACTCGTGGCGATACCAAAGTCGGTGAAGACGTCACGCAAAACGTTCGGACTATTAAGAACGTCCCGCTGCGTTTACGCAAAGCAGAAAAGACAAAACATCTACTCGCTGGACGGACAGAAATTCGCGGCGAGATAGTCATGCTCAAAAAAGACTTCGCTGCGCTTAACAAAAAACGCGAAGCCGCTAACCTGCCAATATTTGCTAACCCACGCAACCTCAGTGCGGGCACGATTAGGCAGCTAGACCCAAAGCTTGTTGCAGAACGTCCGCTGTTCTTTGTTGGCTACGATCTATTACGAGACGATACTGCAGAAGTGCCAACCAATATGTTTGCCTATGAAGCCATGACAGCACTTGGTGTTACGCGTAGTATGGAGGCCTCTGTTTTTGAAACGCTTGATGCGGTCATGAAATTTGTTGAGCATTGGGATGATGCCCGTGACGAACTACCATATATAACTGACGGTTTGGTCATAAAAGTTAACGACCGTGCACAATACCAAAAGCTTGGAGTAGTAGGCAAGAATCCGCGTGCCGCAGTAGCCTATAAGTATGCCGCTGAGCAGGCGACGACCATTGTAAAAGACATTGTAATCAGCATTGGCCGAACAGGTGCCGCGACACCTGTGGCTGTGTTTGACCCGGTTGTCGTAGCTGGCACAACCGTGCAGCACGCTAGCCTGCATAATGCTGATGAGATTGCCCGCAAAGATGTGCGTGTTGGCGACACTGTCGTGATCTTCAAAGCCGGTGATATTATCCCGCAGGTAGAATCTGTCATTACAGAACTCAGGCCCAAAAACGCGCGTAAGATTGATTACGAAAAAGAGCTGAAACGACAATATCCAGAACTAGAGTTTTACCGCCCAGACGGCGAGGTGGTGTATAGAGTCAAGGGCGAGACAGGGCCAGTTATACTCAAGCGATCTTTGCAGCACTTTGCCAGCAAAGGTGCTTTAGATATTGACACCCTTGGCGAAAAAAACGTCGTCGCGCTGGTAGATGCTGGTTTGGTCCATGATATTGCAGATATATTTGACCTCAAACTTGAGCAACTTTTGGCACTGGACAGGTTTGCAGATATTTCTGCGCGCAAGTTGATTGCGGCGATTGATGAGAAACGCACGCCTGAATTGCCGCGATTTATCTTTGGTCTTGGCATACGGCACGTAGGCGCGCAAACCGCTATTGACCTGGCAAATGCCTTCGAAAGCATTGACTCACTTGCCACCGCAACACTTGATCAACTCAACGCAGTAGAAGGTGTTGGCGAGGTCGTAGCTGAGTCAATCTTGGCTTGGTTTGCTGACGAGGATAATCAAAAAGTGCTGAGCAAATGCCGTGAGTTTAAAGTATGGCCAGCGCCATATCGTAAGGTTCAGGGTCCGTTGCAAGGTATGAGCTTTGTGGTAACTGGCACCCTGGAAAGCATGGGGCGCGAAGTTGCTGCGGAGCGCATCAGAGGCCTAGGCGGCACATTCCAATCGACCGTCAGTAAAGACACCACCTATTTGGTAACTGGGGCTAACACAGGTAAGAGTAAACTCGACAAAGCCGCCAAACTCGGCGTAAAAACGCTTGATGAAGCAGCATTTCTCAAACTTATCAACGCATAGTTAGCCACAAAAGCAGTAGCGTTATTACTCAGAGTGGGCTAGGATGGTAGTAAGCGTCAAACATGAAAAAAACAAACAACATCTTTTACTGTTTTTCTCCGCCAGTTATGCTGGCAACCTTTTTGATTGAGATAAGTTTGTTTATCTATACAGTTTATCGCTATCGGATGGATACGACCGGGCGGTTGGCAGCGGCGCTGCTTGGGTTGTTAGCAGTGTTTCAGTTGGCAGAGTTTATATCATGTGGGTCAGATAATTATGTTCTTTGGTCCAAGATTGGCTTTGTGGCAATTACGTTGTTGCCGGCATTGTGCATACATATGATCATTAGGATAGCTGGTCTGCATAAGCCAACAATCTTGTGGGGGTCCTACCTTGCGGCAACTGCTTTTTCGCTGCTGTTTCTGCTGCCAGAGGCCTTCGATAGTCACGTCTGTGCGGGTAACTACGTCATATTTAGATTAACCCCTGGTCTTGGCGGTGCATACTTTACCTACTATTACGGCTTGTTACTATCTGGCCTGGCTATGTGTCTACACTATGCTATTGATGCAAAGCCAGCCGTTCGGAAAGCATTGGTCTATCAGGTGTTTGGTTATTTGACGTTCCTGATACCGACAGGCATTGTAAATGCCGTTAACCCGGCAAGCGTGGAAGCTATCCCGAGCGTCATGTGTGGGTTTGCAGTCATGTATGCGCTGACTATTGTCTTTGGTATCTTGCCAGCGATGAAGCAACCCGCTCGGACAAAAAAATAACAACCGGGTTATCGGTTGTTTAGTTTTATGGTGGAGCATAAGGGATTCGAACCCTTGACCTCTTCCATGCCATGGAAGCGCGCTAGCCAACTGCGCCAATGCCCCGTATCCTCACGAAAGATGATAGAATGATTGCATATGAATGTAAAGAAAAACACCCTAAAAGATAGTGTTAGTGCGCTCCCACAAAAGTTTGCCAAAAGTGTGCCCGCCCAGCTGACGGCGCTCGGCATTGTCATCTTCGTGCTCTGTGGATTCTTGTGGCTGAACTATCTACACAAAGATACAACCAACGTGTTTAATGGTATGTTGCGCGGTAGTCTCTCGACTGCTGGTGTCACAAAGACTGTGTCTGAAAAATCAGAGGGTTCAGACTTCTCGCAAATTACACAGTTACAGATTGGTGCAGAAAACTTTAGCCGCGGCCGCACGCGCCTGACACAAGAAGTTAATGGCCAGGCCAACATAGTAGTGACAGAAACTATTGGCACGCCAAATGCTGACTTTGTTCGCTATGCTGATATCCAAGTACCAAACGATCCAAAACTACAAGAGCAATACAAAAAAGCGAGTGGCATATGGGGCAAATCTATCACTACTGATGACGGCAGCTTCAAAGCACGCTATTTTTCAGAAGCATTGCTGATCCTCGGCATCGTCCCAATTGGCAATGTATCTGCCGCGCAGCGCGAAGAGCTTCTGACGTACCTCAAAGACAATAAGGTTTATACAATTGACCCGCTGAAGGAAATCAAAAAAGAATCAATTGATGGCCGCGAAGTCTACGTGTATCCGGTTAAACTAAAACTTCAGGCTTATGTGACATATCTACAGAAGTTTGCTGGGGCTATAGGCTTGGGCGAAGTGCCTGGGCTTGACCCTGAGGCATATGCAGGTGCAGCCGATACCTCGATAGAAATGGCCATTGACCCAATTTCGCGCCAGCTTCTTAGGGTGACGTACGCTGACAATCCTAATCGCACAGAAACATACGGTTCTTACGGTGTTTTGGCAGACGATAAACTCCCAGAAGATACTATTTCACTCAGTGAACTCCAGTCAAAAGTACAGCAACTACAATAAGGTACAACAAAGATGAAAAACGCACTCAAAAACATCGTGGTTACAATACTGGGTTGGCAGGTCAGACGCCTGAGAGCAAAACATAGTTTTAAGGTTGTGGGAGTCGTGGGCAGTATTGGCAAAACCAGTACCAAGACAGCGATTGCAGCAACACTTTCCAGCCAATATAAAGTGCGTTATCAAGAGGGTAATTATAACGATATTGTTACGGTGCCGTTGATATTCTTTGGCCAAACCGAGCCAAGTTTGTTCAACCCATTTGCGTGGATCCGCGTGTTTGTAAGCAATGAACTACAAATCCACCGCAGCTTCCCTTATGACGTGGTTATAGCAGAGATTGGCACAGATGCACCTGGGCAGATTGCCGCTTTCAAACGCTACCTTCGCTGTGACATTGCTGTGGTGACTGCGCTCACTATGGAGCATATGGAGAACTTTCGCGATCTTGACCATGTTGCGCAAGAAGAGTTGTCAGTATCAAAATACAGCGATCTTGTAGTTGCTAACTACGACCTGGCATCAGAGCACCACCTACGACAGGTCAAGCCACCGCTCATGGGTTATGGCAAGACCAAGTCTGATTATCAGATGAAGGACATTCACTTTGATACAAGCAGTAGTCACTTTACGCTGACGATGAACGGTCATATTGATTTGTCATTTGAGATTGATGCAGTGTCGCTTGGGGAGTTTTATTCGGCTGCTGCAGCCGCCGCAGTGGCAGATATCTTGCATGTACCTGGTGAAAAGATTGCTTTGGCAGTGTCTCAGCTCCGTCCTGTCAGTGGCCGCATGCAACGACTGGCCGGCATAGAAGACAGTTTGATTCTTGATGAGTCATACAACGCCAGCCCTGCCGCAGTAAAGTCAGCACTCGACGGGTTATACATGCTAAAGGCTCAGCAAAAGATTGCCTTGCTTGGCAACATGAATGAGCTTGGCAAGTTTAGTGAGGATGCCCATCGTGAGGTTGGTGAGTACTGCGACCCAAAGCAACTTGATCTAGTCGTAACGCTCGGCCCGGATGCAAATAACTTTCTTGCTGACGCTGCTGAAAGCCAAGGCTGTCAGGTGGCGCGTTTTAAAGATCCGCACAGCGCCGGTAGTTACATTAAAGCTCAACTCAAACCAGGTGCTATCGTTCTGGTAAAAGGTTCTCAGAATAACGTTTATGCCGAGGAGGCGATTAAGCCATTGCTGGCCGATAAAACTGATGAAGCCAAACTAGTCCGCCAATCAAGCCAGTGGCTTGCAAAGAAACAACGTAATTTTCAGGCGGTGTGATACATGCAGTTAATAGTTGATAACCTATCCGTAAATTACGAAGCTAGTGGGGGAGGGCCGTGTCTGCTTCTCATTCATGGGTGGGGTGATAGCCAAAAAACCTATGATGGTTTGCGAGCTGATCTATCAAAAGAGTATCAAGTTGTTTCGGTTGACTTGCCAGGATTTGGTGCCACACAAGCCCCCAAAGAAGTTTGGGGGCTTGAGGAGTATGCGCTATTCTTGACGCATTTTTCTAACAAGCTAGGTCTTAAACCTTTTGCACTTGTCGCTCACTCAAACGGTGCGTCGGTTGCACTGACTGCTGTTGCTCGCGGTCTGTTGGTGCCCAGTTATCTCGTTCTGCTGGGTGCCGCAGGTATCCGTGATAAAGAAAAAGCGAAGAAGTATGCCCTCAGAGCGGTTGCAAAAGCGGGCAAAGCCGCCACCTTCTGGTTGCCGGCACGCCAAAAAAAGAATCTTCAAAAACGATTTTATGGCGCTGCTGGATCGGACATGTGGGTAGCCCCGCATTTACAGGAAACTTTCAAGAAGACGGTTGCGCAAGATGTTCAAGAACTCGCATCTCGCGTCCAACAGCCCACGCTACTCATTTATGGAGAGGATGACAGGGCCACGCCACCAATGTATGGCGAAGTTTACGCGTCACGAATGCCTCATGCTCAACTTGAAGTTATCTCGCGTGCCGGGCACTTCGTACATCATGATCAGCGTGACAAGGTGTGTAAGCTTATCCGAGGTTTTCTTTCATGATTCGTCGATTGCTTAGCCAGTATGGACTCAAGTACCCTACGACTATTGTCTATATGCTGCAGTCAACCGAGTACCAAACAAGGCCGTATTTAGCCTGGTATCGCAGAGCAGATAATTTTGGCCGCGTAATGAAACGACGAACGCTTGCACAGACAAGCGCAGCTCGCTTCTTACGTGCAGGTATGGTAATTGGGATTCTCTTGCAGCTGGTTATTGCTGTATTTCTCATACTATTTGGATTTTCTCGAGAGGACTTGCTTGTGCAGTTAGTAGGGGTGTTTGTGCTGTTTACTTATCCTCAAGTGTCGGCCCGATTGATTATACTGCCTTTGTGGCTAGGAAAAGTACTCATCACTGATCCTAAGCACCGAAAACAAATAAAGGCCTCGGAGCAGATTTTTTTAAAACACTCCGGTTTTAAAATTGCCGTTCTAGGTAGTTACGGTAAGACTACAATGAAAGAACTACTTCTCACCGTTTTAAGCGAGGAAAAGAAGGTAGCTGCAACTCCAGCAAACAAGAATGTGGCAATATCGCACGCAATATTTGCGAGTAGACTAAAAGGCGATGAAGACGTTTTGGTTCTTGAGTATGGAGAGGGAGCGCCTGGCGATATCGCACGATTCGCCTCAGTTACGCACCCTGATATTGCTGTTATCACAGGTCTTGCACCAGCACACCTTGATCAATACCCGAGCCTCGAAGCAGCAGCACAGGACTTATTCTCTATAAAGCAGTTCGTTGCTGTTAAGCATATCTTCGTCAACAGTGAGCCGCAATCTATACGGACATATCTCAGTGACGAATTCGTAGAGTACAACGCAAATTCAATTGGCAATTGGAAGGTTGAGAATGTGAAGGTTAGCGTCACTGGTACGTCGTTCAATCTCACGAATGGCAAGGAAATACTTGAGCTTCGCAGTGGTCTATTGGGTGAACATCAAGTGGGGCCATTGGCTCTGGTCGCGGCGATCTCATACAAGCTCGGGCTCACAGCCAAGTCCATTGAAGCTGGCATAGCTAAGACGGCTGCTTTTGAACACAGACTTCAACCGCGGCAACTTCATGGCGGCTGGATACTAGACGATACATATAACGGAAATATTGAGGGAATTCGGGCGGGTCTTAAGTTTCTAGCCACACTGAAAGCCAAGCGAAAAATTTATGTGACACCAGGTCTTGTCGATCAGGGTGAAGAGACTGAGCGTGTACATATAGAAATGGGAGAGCTAATTGCCCAATCACAGCCCGACATGGTGGTTCTTATGTGTAATTCCGTTACCGATTACATCAAGGCTGGCATTGAGAAGGCCAACTTCGGTGGTGAGGTTAGGGTAGAAGAAAATCCACTCGATTTTTATAACAACATCGAGCACTTTATTGCCACTGGAGATATTATGCTTATGCAAAACGATTGGACAGATAACTACAATTAAATTACATTAATTGTAGTTATCAATTGTAACAAAAGGATTCATAGTGAAAACCATTGCAGTTATCTTCGGCGGAAAGTCAACTGAACACGACGTTTCGATTATTACGGCGCTTGCCAGCGTCATCAAGCCATTAGAACTAACCAAGCAGTACCACGTAGAAGCAGTTTACATTGCTAAAGACGGCTCATGGTATTGGGACGAAAAGCTAAAAGATATCAGTTTGTATCAAGGGGATGAAATTGATGCATTCATGAAGAAGGCGCCAAAAGTTCATCTGCTTTTTGACGAAGGGCTAACGCTAGTGAAATCAAGCCAATTTGCCGGCCGTAAACAATACAAGAAGATTGACGTTGTATTTCCAGCTATGCACGGTACTCACGGTGAAGATGGTGAGCTTATGGGGGTGCTGCAGATGGCTGATGTACCGTATGTTGGTTGTGATATGGCGTCGAGTGCAGTTGCCATGGACAAGGTGCTATCTAAACTCATGGCAGAGGCACACGGTCTTGCTACTCCAAAGTTCGTGCATTTTAAACGCAGTGATTATTCGCGTAACATGGTGGAGATCCTGGAGCAAATTAACACGACGCTCACATACCCACTATTTGTAAAACCGGCACATCTTGGTTCTAGTATTGGTATCACGAAGGTAAAAACAAAAGACGAGCTTAACAATGCCATCGAAGTAGCCTTACACTACGACGACAAGGCGCTGGTAGAAGAAAGTGTCGAAAATTTGATTGAAGTGACATTGCCAATTATGGGGAACGAAGAACCTGTGCCAGCTTTGCTCGAACAGCCTTTACTAAAGAGTGACGAGTTCTTTGATTTTGACACCAAGTATATGCAAGGAGGAAAGAAGGGTGCGGGCAAGGTGAGTGGCTCTGAGAGTGGTGCGCAAGGCTACAGTAAGATACCTGCAGAGTTACCAAAAGACCTATACGACAAGGCGGTCGAATTAGGCGTGTCTGTTTTCAAGGCGGTTGGCTGCGAGGGGTTTGCACGAATTGATATGCTTGTTAATGGAAAAACAAACGAACTATTTTTCAACGAAATCAATCCCATGCCAGGAAGTCTTTACAGTCATAACTGGAACAAGGCGGGCATTTCAAACGTGCAACTTGTAGCGAAGCTTGTTGATTACGCTGAGGCTCGTTTTAGGGACCGCCAAAAAATGACAACCGCTTTCACTACTAATTATCTGAAACAGTTTTAGGAGATATAATGGGCTTACAATTACAAAATTCAGAAGTCTTTTTCTGCGATCAGTTTGTGCCTTTCAGTCAGGCTAATGTAAGTATCGCATCGTCGTCAGTTCTGTATGGGCTGAGTATCTACACAGTTTTTAACGCCATTTGGGACGAAGAGCACCAGCAGCTCAATCTCTTCCGCCTAGAAGACCACTACAAACGCCTGATTAATTCTGCCAAGATTATGGATTTTCATTCTTTTGCAGAAACCTGGACGTATGAAAAGTTTGAACAAACCATGCGCGAGCTCCTTACTCGCAACCAGATCCAAGAAGACGTTCTGGTCCGCGTAACTGTGTTTGTTGATGAGTTAATTGCCGGGACCAAAATTCATGGTCTCAAAAATAGTGTCAGCGCATATGTGTATCCGATGGGTGAGATTCTGCCACGGACAGGCATTCATACGTGTGTATCAAGCTGGCAGCGCAATTCCGATAACGCTATCCCGTCCCGCGCTAAGGTAAATGGTAGCTACGTTAATGCCAGCCTCATGAAGAACGAAGCTTTGCTGAATGGCTATGACGAAGCCATCGCGCTTGATGAGCATGATCACGTGGCCGAAGGTACGGTCGCAAATCTCTTCATCGTTCGTGGTGGTCGTTTAATTACACCTGACCCTTCGACCGATATCTTAGAGGGAATAACGCGAAGTACTATCTTTGACCTGGCTAAGCAGCTGAATATTCAGACTGATCAGCGGGCGATTGACCGCAGTGAACTCTACTTGTCTGATGAAATATTTATGTGTGGTAGCTCAGCGCACATCACGCCGGTGCTTTCTGTTGATAAGCGGTCAGTTGGTGACGGCGAGATTGGCCCAGTCACGCAGCAACTAGCCGATCTTTACAAAAAAGTTCAGCAAAACAAAACACCAGAATTTAAGCAATGGATAACAACAATTTAGTTGTAGTATTCTCAGGAAAACCCCGCCTCTGTTATAATAGCTGAGATGAAACGCTACAATCCTAAAGATATTGAACCCAAATGGCAAAAAAAATGGGAAGACGACGGCGTCTACCAGGTCGACTTTGACTCAAATAAGCCCAAGTATATTGGCTTTGGTATGTTCAACTACCCAAGTGGTGCTGGTATTCACGTTGGCCACGTCCGCAACTACACCATCCCTGACATCGTAACTCGTGTAAAACGCCAGCAGGGCTATGAAACCTATCAGCCGATTGGTTGGGATAGTTTTGGTCTGCCAGCAGAGAACTTTGCTATCAAGACTGGTGTTGCACCGCAAGAATCAACCAAAACCGCTATCAAAAAGTATCACGACCAGTACCGAGCTATGGGTTGGGCGGTTGACTGGACTAAAGAAATCAACACTACTGACCCTGAGTATTACAAATGGACACAGTGGTGCTTCACCAAATTATTTGAGCACAAACTGGCATACCAACAGGAAAGCGCCCAATGGTGGTGCGACCAGTGTATGACAGTCTTGGCTGACGAACAGGTGATTGCTGGCAAGTGCTGGCGACACGATGGCGCTGACGACCCATATATCTCCAAGAAGAACCTTAGGCAGTGGTTCTTCAAAATTACTGAGTATGCTGACGAGATGCTTGAGCATACTGATGACTTGGACTGGACGCAATCGGTCCGCTCTTCACAAAAAAGCTGGATTGGTCGCTCAGTTGGTGCAGAAGTCGACTTCAAACTAGACGGACACAAAGAGGCCATCAAGGTCTTTACTACGCGCCCAGACACCTTATTTGGCGCAACCTTCTTGGTTGTTGCTCCAGAGCATGCAATCGTGGAGCAGATTACCACTAAAGATCAGCAAAAAGCCGTCAAAGATTATGTGGCCGAGACCTTGCGCAAGACAGAAGTCCAACGCCAGCAAGATGCTGATAAACAAAAGACCGGCGTTTTTACCGGTGCGTACGCCATCAACCCAGCTAACAACGAGAAAATACCTATCTGGATTGCCGACTACGTCCTGACCGGCTACGGTACTGGCGCAATTATGGCAGTCCCAGGACACGACCAACGCGACTTTGAGTTTGCCAGACAGTTTAAACTCAATATAACTCAAGTAGTTGCACCTGAGACAGGCATAAAACGGGAGAATGAAACCTACGCAGAGGGTGGCGCTGCAGTCGTTTTTGATCCGCAACAGCAGAAGTATGCATTTGCAGAGCTAAAGAACGGCGCAATTGTTTTCTTTGCTGGCGGAGCAAAAGAAAACGAGACCATAGAAGAAGCGATTTTACGTGAGCTTGAAGAGGAGAGTGGCTTCACGGACATTGGCGATACGGAAGTCCTACTTACTGCTTACGGCAGGTACTACCATGAACTTAAAAAAGTAAATCGACGCGCTAAGGCTGCATGCATGTTGGTGACCTTAAAGTCTACCCAAAGACAAGCACAGAAATTAGAAGCCCACGAAGACTATAAAGTAGTATGGAAGTCGCCTGAAGAAGTGATGGAGCTTTGGCGACAAGACGAAGGCAGAAGTTACGATCATTACATCATCTTCTTAGAACGAGCCGTCGCCCGTGCAATCGAGCTTGGCCTAGATACAACAAGTAACCCTAAAGTATATCGACTAACTGCAATTGAAGGTGAAGGTGTGCTTATTAATTCTGGCGTCTACGATGACATTAGTTCGAGCGAAGCTCGGGATAAGATTATTGCTGACCTTGCCAAAAAGGGCGTTGCGCAAGAAAAGGTTAATTATAAGATGCGGGATTGGCTGATTAGTCGTCAGCGCTATTGGGGTGCACCGATTCCGATCATTCACTGTGAAAAGTGTGGCCCGGTGGCTGTGCCAGAAGCAGACTTACCAGTCGTCTTGCCAGAGATAGAAAACTACAAGCCAACTGGTGGCAACGCTTCAGTGTTAGCTGGGGTTGAAGAGTGGGTAAACACAACGTGTCCAAAATGCGATGGCCCCGGCAAGCGCGAAACGGACACTATGGACGGCTACGTATGTAGTAGCTGGTACTTCTTGCGCTACCTAGACCCAAACAATAGTAAGGCTGCGTGGGATCCAAAGCGAGCAGCCAAATGGATGCCGATTGATTTTTATAACGGCGGTGATCACGCTACCGCTCACTTGTTGTATGCGCGGTTCTTTACGCGGTTCTTCCATAGCTTAGGCTTAGTTGATTCGCCAGAGCCATTCAAAAAGATGGTCTTTAACGGCAAAATACGGGCTCATGATGGCTCGCCATTCAGTAAGAGCAAAGGCAACGGCATTGACCCGCTCGAAGTTATCGAACAAGGCTACGGCGCAGATGCCATACGCTTGTACGAAATGTTCGCTGCGCCAGTTGAGCTTGATGTGCTGTGGGACGAGCAAGGCATCCCTGGTGCATACCGATTCATCAATCGTATCTGGACGATTACACAGGACTACTTGGCAGCAGACAAGAAAGAATCCACCCAAGAAAATGCACAGCAAATCCTAACCGCTACACACAAAACCATCAAGAAGGCCACTGAAGACTTAGCAGGTGATCGGTATAACACCGCGATTGCCGCCTGCATGGAACTGGTTAATGTGTTGTATAAACAAAAAGAAACCAGCGGTGTACTACAGAATGATACCTGGCGGTTTGCGATAGAAGGCGTCCAGCAGCTGGTGGCACCTTTTGCACCGCATGCTATGGAAGAGTTATGGCATGACTTGGGCCACAAAGATACTATTCACGTAGATCACTGGCCTGCATGGGACGAAGCAATGCTCGTGAGCGACACAATGACTATTGTTGTGCAGATTAACGGCAAAGTCCGCGCTAACATTGCAGTGGCGAGCGATGCTGACGAAGAGACAATTGTGAAGGCTGCACAGACAGACGAGAACGCCCAGCAACACCTTGAAGGCAAAACCATCAAGAAGACTATTTACGTGCCAAACAAGCTTGTTAACTTTGTTGTTTAGTCGTTGTTATGCGACACAGGAATATTCGTGGCAGCGTCATTGCAGATTGGGCCTTGCAGTCCTGCAAGCGTTTCATCCATGCTGTTAGCACCTGAGCGTTCCGAGTAATCGCTCCCACCGTATAGCGCGCTGTCTTCGATAGGGACGCAGTGCTCTTGTGGGTCAACAGGAGCATGCTCTTCAGTTATAACGCTGAATGCTTGCGATGCACCCCATAATAAACCAAAGGCTGCTGCGCCAATGCCGAATCGAACACCCCATTTTTGCAAGTTGGTGCGTGGGTCTTGTAGACTCTCAGCTGAAAGAGTCTTTATCGTTGCACTGGTCTGGACGGGTCGCTCTAGGCTTGCTGCCAAGGCATCTGCACGCTGTGCGTCTGATTCTCGCATTGCTTTACCAATGTCGAGACTAATCTCGGGTGTCAGACGTACCTTGGGTTGAAATTCGCCACTTGTCATAATCGGCCAATTATACCACTTCAGTTAATAAAAGTCAATATGACGACACTTTTTTGAGTTGTTTGTCAAACATGTGATTGAAAAATAAGCGTTTCTACGCTAGAATAGAGCTAAGTTTATCACTAATACATAAGGAGTTGTTTTTTCTATGGGTAAGCCAAAAAAACGTACCAGTCCCCGCCGTACCGGCACTCGTCGCAGTCACTTGGTTGTCAAGTTAGCTCGTGCTGTCAACGGTAAGTCACCAGTAAAAGCCTTTACTACACGCAAAGAGTCTGGCAAAAAAGCCGCTTAAAAGCGCTAGGTAAAACCAAAGCAAAAACGGTATACTAGAAATACCATTAAGCGGACAGAATATTAACAATGAGTGCAAATCGTCATCTGGGTAGAATCATTGCATTGCAAACGCTCTACGAACAAGAGTTCAGATTAGCTTGTGGTGACAAAAACCTCGATGTTCAAGAAGTTCTAAGCCGCAACATCAACCGCTACAAAGATACTATCGAAGATCGTGAGTTCATCAAGACTTTGGTAGAGGGTGTTATTGCTCTGCAAGACGCGCTTGACGCCATCTTGCAACCAGTCGCACCTGATTGGCCGATTGACCAGATAGCGCGCATGGACCGAATAGTGCTACGGATGGGAGTGTACGAACTCCTGCACGAACCTTCGACGCCGCACAAGGTGGCAATCAACGAAGCCGTTGAACTCGCCAAGGCATTTGGGAGCGACAATTCGTCAAAGTTTGTAAACGGTGTACTCGGTACCGTACAGCGCCAACAGCATCCTGACGAAGAACCTAACGAGCCTAAGAGCAAACCTGCAACAACTGACAAGAAAGACAAGAAGTAATTTATGAAAAGACCTAAGCCCATCCACGGCTTCCGAAAGTTCGTCACTCAGCATCGACCGACGATCAAAGAAGTTGTGCGCGAACCAACCGCCGGTGGCATTGTGTATCGTCGCAACGCCAAAGGTGGGATTGAGATCTTGCTGATTCAGGATGCCAAAGACCGCTGGACTATCCCTAAGGGCCACATAGAAGAAGGCGAATCTGCCAAGCAGACTGCAGAACGTGAGATCGGCGAAGAGACCGGCCTGCAAGAAATGAAAGTGCTTAACTGGCTGGGCAAGATTAACTTCCGCTACCGTCGCCAGCAGAGCCTGGTGCTCATGACGACAGAGATCTTCCTCGTAAAGGCGCTCGGCGACACTGACGCCTTGCAACCAGAAGACTGGATGAACGGTATCAAGTGGTTTTCTGCAAACGAAGCACTTGATAAAATAGAGTACGAAGACATTGGTAAGATAATACTGCTGGGACTCAAGAAGATTAGAAATGGACTATAACGCATATTCAGACTTTGCTCGGGATAAATTAGGGGTTGAGTTTAAAGACCTCGAACTATTGGTTACTGCCTTTACGCACCGTTCATACGTAAATGAGCACAAAAAGACCGCCAAGCATCACAACGAACGCCTCGAATTTCTGGGCGATGCTGTGCTGGAGCTTGTTGTTACTGAATTTTTGTTTAACGCACATGATGACCCAGAAGGCATTCTGACCAACTGGCGTTCGGCATTGGTGCGCACTGAAAGCATTGGTGCGGCTGCAAAACGCTGTGAATTTGAGCCGTTGTTGCGCTTGAGCCGTGGCGAAAAGCGCGGTACTGAACGCGCCCGAGACCAGATCCTCGCCAACAGTTACGAGGCTGTCATCGGGGCAATCTACCTAGACCAGGGCTATGACGTCGCAAAAGAATTTATTACTCGCACACTTATCATCACGTTTGAAGAGATTTTGGCATCTGGTTCATGGATGGACCCAAAGTCTCACCTGCAAGAAGTTGCTCAGAGTCAGGAAGGCCAAACGCCGCTGTATAAAGTGTTGGATGAGACAGGACCTGACCACGACAAGATCTTTACCGTTGGTGTGTTTGTAAACGGCAAGCTCAAGGGCCAAGGTACTGGTCCGAGTAAACAAGCCGGGCAGGTTGCCGCAGCTGAAGCCGCACTAGCGACGTACGAAACTGCTTAAGATTGCACTAACACCTCTCGTTAACTATACTGCCAGCAAGTTAATCTAAGGAACTAGATGTCTCGTTTGAAAATCCATTCCAATACCAAGGAAGGGCATGACCTAAGGAAGCGCATTCCCACGGGCGATTATTATGCTACGGGCTCCAGCAAGGTGCATTATCCGCGTTTTGAGACCACCGATGGCGAGCGTCTTATTGAACGCGGTAAACTTGGCTCGTGGTTTGACTCAGAGATAGGACCTAATCTCATGGCTGCAAGCCGCCAAGTTGAGGTACCACTCTTGCATACACACGAGAGTCGCGGCGCGTGGTATGGGGTGTATGACGAGATAACCATATATCAAGGGGCGTTACGTCATATCGCGCGTCGCGGCATGCCACCGGCCGCACGAGTTTCACTACTGTTTCATAGGTTTCTGTGGGACGAGCAGGCGATTGAAGGCAATGATGTTGAGATTGTACTCCAGGACCACAATAACACTGAACTTGCCGCTGCTTTGACCAGTGCTCGTCGATCCGAAACGCTGCAAAGGATGGTTGGTGGAAGGCCACGCCTTATCGATAAGCTGTTTGTATATGCTGATGTGCTCTATGACCGAGGACCAAGAACGCTTGACGACCCATATGCAGACTACATGCGTGACGTTTTAGCGCCGGAAAATGTCCACCAGTTCTTTGAAGAAGCTGCATCTCTTGACAACAGAGGTGCTAATCTGTAGAATAATGTGGTTAACAAATAAATCTACCTGGCTTTTGTGAATAGCACATTAGCCGTAAAGAAGGGAAGTATAATAGGATGCTAGTAATCCGCATGCAGCGAACTGGCCGTAAAGGTCACGCTCAATTCCGCGTTGTCGTTCAAGACTCACGCCGGACCCCAACCAGTGGACGTATTGTTGCCAGTTTAGGTAGCCTTAATCCACATACCAAAGAAGCAATTCTCGACAAAGAGAAAGCAGCTTTTTACCTCAGTAACGGCGCGCAGCCATCTGCTCGCGTAATCCGTTTACTGAAGAGCGAAGGCGTAAAACTACCTGAATGGGTTGTTGAAGCCGACAACAAAGATCGCAAGATCCGTAATACAGAAAAGCTCCGCAAGAACCAGCCAGCTAAACCTGTCGAAGAAGCTCCAGCAGAAGAACCAGCAGCCGCTGAGCCACCTGTAGAGGAAACCGCAGAAGCTCCTGCAGTCGAAGAATCAGAAGTTGCCACAAGCGAAGCACCGGCAGATGAAACACCAGAAGTAGTCGCTGAAGCACCAGCTGAAGAAGCTTCTACTACTGAAGAAACTGAAACTCCAGAAAAAGCTTAGTCAGCCCCGTTAGCAGCAATTTAGAAATCAATTGTCCGCTTTTGCTTTGTTATGGCGTATAATATGACTATACAGATAACGGAGGATATACCATCATGAGCAGTATTGACCAACAATTCATTGAATACATCGTAAAGTCACTTGTAGGTAAACCAGACGAAGTCGTCATCGACCGCACCATTGATGAAAAGGGTGTCTTACTAGAATTAACCGTCGACCCAGAAGATCTCGGTCGTGTTATTGGTAAGCGTGGTGCAACTGCCCAGAGTTTGCGAACACTACTGCGTGCACTCGGTACCAAGAACGACGCTCGTTATAACCTGAAGATTGTTGACAACGGTGTGCCCCGCCCAGAAGGTCCTGCTCCGCAAACCCAAGCGCAATCGTCTGATGACTCAGCTTCTGACAGTGACGACGTTGCAAGTACAGATGACACTGCGCCAGTTGACGTTCCCGAAGTGGAAGAAGAAGTTGATGAGCCAGAAGAGAGCGATCGCCTCAAGAACACCCGCAAAGAACTCGCTGACCTCGACGACCTCGACATCTAAGTAATCTAGTAGCGTTTTAAGCCAAAAAGCAGTATAATACTGCTAACTATGAGTGAATGTATTGATGAGTTTGGTGTAATCCCATTTTCAGATGTTGATCAGCTAGCCTACGAGGCGTTTGAAGACACGGCGCCTCAGCCCCGATCTATTTATGACGAGCATCAAGAAGCCATTTTTCAGGCAGGACTTGCAAGTTACGACGAAGCCATTGCAACACAGGACGAAATATTTCGTGACTATTCGCAGGAGCGGCGTTCTGACGCAGCACTAACAAAAGCTGCCGAAGACAGAGATGCTAAGATAGCTGACATTGAACAATCACGTAACAGATTGCTTGCAAGCAAAGTTATCTA
Organism: Patescibacteria group bacterium; assembly: GCA_052034685.1. Taxonomy (GTDB): domain Bacteria; phylum Patescibacteriota; class Saccharimonadia; order Saccharimonadales; family CAYUUR01; genus CAYUUR01. The sequence continues at coordinate 26,786 of JBPOIH010000025.1, forward strand.
CGAGATGAAACGTGGCAATGATCAGCGTGTAGGGGAGCTGACCCCAGAAATTACAGACTATCACCAGCGTTTGCGCATACTTGATGCAGCCCTGCAATTAGATGACGACGATAGCGCACTCGGTGCCTTGATTGTTCTGGGTGATCTGCGTAGAGAGGCCGAAGATTCTGGTGACCCAAGCATGCTTGCAGCTTATCTGATGGTCGAACTGCGAAACGGTATGAACATACATGCAAATAGTATTGATATGTGTGTTGCTATCAATGGCGTGTCGCACGCTGGTGTGCGAACTGAGTTAATAAACAGCTTCAACCAATTTATGAATGATTATTTGTTTTCGCTTATCGAAAACGGTCAAGACGAATACGCTGCCCTGATGTCGCGATACGCTGATTATTGGTCGCCTGACACTGTGGTGCAACTCGTAACAGCTAGAGATTATCGTCAGGAACTCATGGAACGCTACCCTGGGCGTAAACTAACCCGCAAGATTGAAAAACTCTACCAGAAAGCTAATCTTTTTGAAAAAGGTAAACTTATGTTTGCCTTCCCTGAAAAGTTCCTTTCAGACCATTTCGATCTAATGGCAAGTTGTAGCAAAGAGCTCGAAAAAGCTACCGGTTCACAAGCAATAGTGCTGGGTGACTGGATGGTTGCGCAAAGAAAGGCGTGGCATCTAATTGAAATATCTAATCCTCAACAAGCTGAAACTGACGAATTTGACGTAGAAATCGCAAAGAGGGCGTATCACAAGATAATTTCTCTGCCTTCGAATACTTTTGATCATAATGAAGCCTTCGATAAAGCCGTCGAGCTCAGCGAACATGCAGAACATGATGAAGATGGCGACCAGATGAAGGCGCTTCAACTAAGTTCAGAGACTGAGATTTGTCGGGCTGAACTTGCAGCCATGAGCAAACTAATAATGGACGATATGATTGATCGTATGCGGTTCGAGCAAGAGGCTGTCGATACGATTAACAGCCTTCTTACACGTTCACATAACCTTACAGAAATACATCTCAAATTTAGAGTGGCTGTAGAAGTCTTAGAAGTCGCACAGCAATATGCCCCAGAAATACTAAACACACAAGCCAAAGAATACGTCAAACGTATTGCTCAACAGTGCATGACCAACCCGATAGCTGCGTTGAGTATCTCCCACGAAGAGCTAGAAGAATCCTGCGCAAAACTTGGTGTATCATTAGAATCAAAGTAGGCTAGTAGGTGATGAAGGTTCAAATAATCACACTATTCCCGGAGGCGATTGAGCCGTATTTGAATGCTAGTATGCTTTGGAAGGCGCAACAGCAAAAGGCAGTTGAGTTTGAACTGATTAATCTTCGTGACTTTGGTATTGGCCCACGTAAGCAGGTTGATGACACGCCGTATGGGGGTGGAGATGGTATGGTGCTGCGACCAGAACCTATAGTTGCCGCTATTGAGCTTGCTAAGAAGACTTCTCCTAAGGCTCTCGTTTTACTACCTACACCTCGCGGTGAAGTGTACAAGCAATCAATTGCTAAAAAGTGGGCTGCCACACAACGGGACCTGATCATCGTCTGTCCACGATACGAGGGCTACGACGAACGCGTTACTACATTCATAGATGAGCAAGTTTGCATTGGTAATTATGTACTAACTGGCGGTGAACTGCCAGCGCTACTAATTGCTGACAGTGTAGTGCGTCTTTTGCCGGGGGTTCTTGGTGGAGAAACCAGTGCCGAGAAAGAATCATTCCAAGATGATGACCAAAACATAGAGCATGCCCATTACACTCGCCCAGAGGAATTCCGCGGCGAGACAGTACCAAACGTACTGTTAAGTGGTCATCACGCTGAAATCCAAAAGTGGCGTTCAGGTAAATCATGAGTGTTGAGCAACCTCACGAAGGACTTTATGATGCGTTCCCCGATCTTCTGAATGATTTTTGCAGTGTTAATCAATTAGACGCTCAAAAGTTAAGAGAGACGACTACGCTGTATGTGACTAACAGTGATGAGCGAACATACTTTCCATATCCACAGTTACGCCAAGATCGTGATGGTAGGCATATAACTCTTGTATGTAACACACGCGGTTATAACGAGGGATGGAAGGAAGTATATGAGGATGTAGATGGGGTAGACGATGAAACGATGAGGCGACTATACCTTGCAACCGGCATGGCTTGGGTTGGAATTGTGCATGCAGCACATGATGCTCAACAGGCGCGTCCAGGAGAGTCGGAATTTGCCCTTCGCCGTCTCAATGCTCTAATGCGACAATTACATGACAAGCGTACTATAAAAAATACGATCTCCCAATTAGAAGTATCTGAAAAAATTGATGCGACACTATTCCCACTAATGCCAGAGGCGAAAGAGATAGAAGAGATAAACCGTGTCCGATATGCTCTTGGCCTGGGGTACGTAGTTCTTAATCTACCTGATGCTGTTCGCGAACAAGCCAATGGTGTTTTTATAGATCGTTTTGCTGACTATACTCGGCGACTTGGTGAGAATCTGATTACCATGTCTAAGGCCTTTGGGCTTGGAACGACTATAGAACCAGAAGTGCACAAACAACACGGCATCGTAAAAGCATTTCACGGATTCTATTTTGGCGGTATCATACCTATGGATATGTCGTATATAATGGATATGTAGTACAAGGAGTAAAGATGTTTCGAATTAAACCAGTGTATGCGCATTGCGATTTGCCGTGTGGTGTGTATGACCCAGCACAGGCGCGAATAGAAGCCGAAAGCGTGCTGATGATGATGAAAAAATACCCCGACCTTGATGAACATAACAAGCTCCGCGCGGTAATCTTAAAGGAACAGCGTGCTGAACTCGTAAAGCATCACCTGTGGGTGTTGTGGACAGATTACTTTAAACCGGAACACTTAGAGAAGTATCCGGATCTGCACAACAAGTTCTGGAAGGCCACCAAGCAAGCTGGAGAGTGCAAGCATCACCTAGAACCAGCCGAGGGCGAGAAACTCCTGGAGATAATAGATGAAATTGCCAAGATCTTCTGGGAAACCAAAAAGGCGTAAGCTACTGGTTGTCCGGCGCGTCCGTGGCCGTAGTATGTTGCCGTACCTAAATCCTGGGCAAGTGGTGATTGGCTATGGTTGGTTCAGGTCAGTCAAGCCGCAAGACATTGTAATCTTTGAGCATCAAGGCAAAGAGAAGATAAAACGCGTCTTTGTTGTCGGGGCCGACGGCTTGATAGTGGTCGGTGACAATAAGCCAGAAAGCACCGACAGTCGTCACTTTGGCCCTGTTGCAATGAATAAAGTACGAGCAAAAGTTATTTCCTAGACGTCGATGTCGCGTTTCAGGAAGCCCAACCATCCAAAAACGCTTAACACCACAATAAATCCAACAATGATCAACAAGTGTGACCAATCAATGCCATATACCACCGGCGCAGGATTATTGTAGTAATAGAATACCGATAGTTTTTCAAATGGCCGAAGTACTTTGACTGATGGAGCAAGGGACGTAATAAAGAAACTCAAAAAGGCGTAGGTGCTCGCGACGCCTATGGCTAGCGCCTTCTTGCCCGTTCCCATACCGATTGCGTAGGCTACAACACCGTAGGCGACATTGAGCAGGCTAAGCAGGAGCGTGGCTTGAAAAAGTCTAACAATTGAAAGCTCTTCTCCTAGTCCGATAACACCGCCAAGTACACCAACTCCCACAGCAACACTAACTATTGTGAGGATAATTGCACCAGCGTATAGCTTGTGTAAATACAATTGTGTGCGAGTGATTGGCTGAGCCATCAATGTCTGTAGCACGCCTCGATCTTCTTCGCCGACGCCAATACCAATGTAGAGAACGATCGCCAGAACAATGGTCATAATCGGTATCTGTGGCCCGTAGATTTGCTGGGCAACGTAGCCCGGGATGGATTTGAAACTTTCGACAGAACCAATCAATGACTTGAGCGAATCAGGCACAGAGTTAACGAATTCATCTGCCCCAAGTTGACTAAATGATGGATAGAGCGCCATGGTAATCGCCGCCGTTATGATCATGCCGAGACTCCAAGCCACGATCATCCAGCGTTTTTCGTAGACGGTCTTACTGAGGATATTCTTAAGCATTGTCTGTCTCCTTGTCCTCGTAGAGTGTCATGAATATGTCTTCTAAATTTGCATCCTCGATGGTCAAGTCTTTGACCTTCTGAGAACCGAGTGCCTTTAATAGAGGCATGACATTACCATGCAGTTGCAAATGAACAGTTTTGCCATCAATAGTAACGTTGGATACAAACTGAATCTTTTCAAACGTTTGTTTGTTTGGCTTGGTAGTCAGGGTGAGACTTACTTTTTTTAGGGCTTGTCTGGTGAGTTCTTTGAGTGGCTGTACTGCGATGAGCTTACCTTCGCGAATAAAACCAATTCGGTCACAGATTTGCTGGACTTCGCTGAGGTCATGCGATGATATGAAGGCTGTTTTGCCCTTGGCTCGGTGTTCACGGATAATTGTGTTAAATTCGGACTGCATAATTGGGTCAAGCCCGCTCGTTGGCTCGTCAAGGATGAGCAAGTCCGGCTCGTCCATTAACGCGCTAACAAGGGCAATCTTTTGTTTGTTGCCGCGGGAAAGTTTCCGGATCTTGCGGTCTGGTTCGCACTGTAAGCGGTCAATCAAGAGTTGAATTTTGCTCCATGGTACGCCACCACGCAAGTTTGATACGTATTCAAGGTATTGCCGGCCTGTCAGGCGCGGATCCATTTCCATGTCTCCTGCTAAGAAGCCAACGCGCCGATGGATGTGCGTTGGATCTCCTTGGCAATCGAGCCCGAGGATTTTGGCTGAGCCACTACTTGGACGAATGAAGTCCATCAACATTCTGATAGTTGTCGTTTTGCCAGCGCCGTTTGGACCTAAGAAGCCAAAAACCTCACCCTTTTCTACCTTTAGGGAGATATCGTCAACACCACGACTACTACCGTAGCGCTTGGTAAGCTTTTGAAGTGAGATTGCTGGCACTGCCATGATGCTTATATTATAGCAAGCTTGTCACTCACTTGGGTAGGGCAGGTGTGGTTATTTGCTTAAGCGTTTGCGCTTGTTCGGGTCAAGTTCGCGTTTGCGTAGGCGCAAGTTCTTTGGGGTGACTTCAAGTAGCTCATCGTTTTCAATAAAGTCGAGGCACTCTTCGAGGCTGAAGATGATTGGTGGCGTCAACTGCACAACGCCGTCTGAACTTGATGAGCGCATGTTGGTCAGGTGTTTTGCCTTACAGACGTTTATTTCCATGTCGTCTTGACGACCGTTTAGGCCAACGATCTGTCCGGCATAAACCTTAACAGCTCCGCCAACAAAACAGACTCCGCGAGCCTCAGCATTCTGAAGGGCGTACGGTGTAGTAGTGCCTGTCTCAAAGGCGATAAGGACGCCGTTCCGTAGTTGTTGTAGTGGTGCGCCGAGTGGCTGGTATCCGACAACAAGACTGTTCATGACAATCGTGCCTTTTGTTTTGGTCATGAGAATGTTACGTAGACCAAGTAGGGCACGAGTTGGCATTTCGTAGATAAGTTTGGTTACACCTTTAGGGCTGGCAAATTGTTCTTTAAGGTTGGCACGTCGTGCGCCGAGCTCCATCTGTACGGTGCCGACTTGCTCAGCAGGAACCTCAATAATGACTTCTTCCAGAGGCTCTTCTGTCTGGCCGTCTTTTTCGCGTGTCACTACTTGTGGGCGACCTACTTCAAATTCGTAACCCTCGCGGCGCATGGTTTCAATAAGAACACTGAGGTGTAGTTCGCCACGGCCACTAACCAAAAAGCCAATGCCGTCTTGCTCGACACGCAAGCCCACATTTGTCTCAAGCTCTTTCTCCAGGCGTTCGCCAATCTGACGCGAGGTACTAAATTCGCCCTCAGTGCCTTTGAACGGACTAGTGTTTGGGCCAAGGTAGATCTTAAGCGTTGGCGCTTCAACCTCAAGGACTGGTAATGCCTCAGGGTTTTCTGCGTCAGCAATAGTTTCGCCAATTTGCGCGTCACCAACACCTGTAAGCTGAACGATATCACCGGCAACGCCGCCAGGAACTTCAAACTTACTTACTCCATGGCTCATGTACACTGTATCGACTTTGGCTTTGCTTGTAGTCCCATCTTTTTTGCATAGGGTTACTTGGTCGCCTGCAGTCACTTGTCCGCGAGAAATTCGACCAATGGCGTACTTGCCTTTGAACGTGTCCCACGCTAGAGCAGTAATAAGCATCTGGAATGGCTTGTCTCGTTCGATAGCAGGTGCTGGTACGTGCTCAATAATCGCATCAAAGACGCAGTCAAGGTTTGCATCAGCTTCTGCGTCCGCCGGGACTTCTGTCCAGGCTTTGCCCGCGCGACCAATTGCGTAGTAAACAGGGTAGTGAAGTTGGTCTTCGTGAACAGCTAGCTCTAAGAAAAGATCGGCGAGTTCGTCCTCGACTTCTTTAATACGGCTACCCGTTTTATCGATTTTATTGATGATGACAATTGGTTTGAGTTCTTGGGCGAGGGCCTTGCCAAGCACAAACTTGGTTTGTGGCATAGGGCCTTCTTGCGCATCAACGATGAGGATACAACCATCAGCCATATTGAGCGTACGTTCTACCTCACCACTGAAGTCAGCATGACCAGGGGTGTCAATGATGTTAATGCGGTAATCGTCGTGCTGTACGGCGGTAACCTTAGCAGTGATGGTGATACCTCGCTCGCGCTCTTGGTCACCACTGTCCATGATAAGATCTTGGTTCATTTCTGCTTGGTTGTCGCGGAATGTTTTTGACTGTTTGAGCAGGCCATCAACAAGCGTGGTCTTGCCGTGGTCAACGTGTGCAATAATTGCAATATTTCTAATCTTGGTTGGGTCTTGTAGTTGAGTCATAGTTCTTTCATTAAAAAAGCGCCATATTTGAGTTCCAAACGGCGCTCTAACTTGCCGGTATTATATCACATCTGTTGCGATAGAGGTATACTGTAATGATGAAGCCATTAGCGGAGCGGATGAGGCCAGAACGGTTGAAGGATGTGGTCGGACAGGAGCACTTGCTTAAAAACGGCCAGATTATTCGCGAGATCATCGCCAAGCAGCAACCGGTCAGTCTGATATTGTGGGGACCGCCCGGTAGTGGCAAAACAACTTTAGCGCGGATTATTGCTAATGAAGTAGAAGCGGAGTTTATAGAGCTTAGTGCGGTCACAAGCGGTAAGGCTGATGTAACAAAAGTGATTGAACACGCCAAGGGCAATCAGCGACTTGGAATGAAGACAATTCTGTTTGTTGATGAGATACATAGGTTCAACAAAGCCCAGCAAGATGCCTTTTTGCCACATGTAGAAAACGGCACGATTGTGTTGATTGGCGCCACCACAGAAAACCCCAGCTTTGAGGTGATAGCGCCGCTTCTCTCACGCAGTCGTGTGTTGGTACTTGAGCCACTTGGCAAAAAAGACATTGTAAAAATCCTCAAGAAGACTGCTAGGACAGAAAAACTCAGTACAGAACGATTGCCCGCCAAGAGTATTGAGTTATTGGCCGAGTTATCCGGTGGCGATGCCCGTGTTGCGCTCGGAAATCTAGAGTTAGCACTGCAGCTGACCAAGAAAACAGTAACTACTGAGGTTGTAGAAACAGCTGCTCAGAAGCGCGTGCCAGGTTATGACAAAAATGGCGAAACGCATTACAACATTATCAGCGCCTTTATTAAATCAATGCGGGGTAGCGACGCTAACGCCACGCTCTATTATCTCGCAAGGATGTTGCAAGCTGGTGAAGATCCGAAGTTCATTGCCCGGCGCATGGTCATCTTTGCCTCAGAAGATGTCGGTATTGCCGCTTCACCTGCGCTCAATCTTGCAGTTTCTACGTTCCTGGCTGTCGAGCGTATTGGCATGCCTGAATGTGAATATAGCTTGTATCACTGCGCTACTGTTCTGGCTAAATGTGATAAATCGCGTGTGGTGAGTGATGCTATGTACGGAGCCAAACATGCTGCAAAAGAGCATCCGGACTTGCCCGTGCCACTGCATTTGCGCAACGCACCAACTCAGCTAATGAAAGACTTAGGGTATCAAAAGGGCACTAAATGGGAGGCTAACTTCAAACACCCTGAAGGCTTCTTGCCACCAGGATTAGATGAGCTCAATCTGTTTTAAGGCTGACAAAACACAAATTCTGCGCTATAATTCCCGTGTTCTAATCCAGTAATGGGATGTGGCCAAGTGGTAAGGCACCGGGTTCTGGTCCCGTGATCGGGGGTTCGAATCCCTCCATCCCAGCCAAGTGA
>JBPOIH010000002.1:0-116776 GCA_052034685.1 Patescibacteria group bacterium
CTTCACCTACAGCTGTCTCCCTAAAGTCAGCGTCCAGTTCCGCTGCCAGCGTTCGTACGGTACCCAGACGATGTAACTCTTTGCTGCCATAATTGCTACGATGCCATTCTGTAAAAGTCGTTGTTTCCTGAACGGCCTTGAGGTCTCGATCATTCAGCCCGAGAGCATTTGCGACAATATACTCCACACAGTGACCCTTGCGTGCAGCATCAATTGGATCATAAAGCATGCCTCGAATCGCCATCTTAAGGCCATTATCATCTACTGTTGTGATTGATGAATCGGCGTATCCTGGAGCATAGGTATATCGAGGCACGAGTGCCAGAGCAGCAGTATTGAGTGGGTTTTGGTCAAACTTGGGCAAGCCAAAATAGCTGACAATTCCTATGCGCGTCTTACCGGCAGCAATATCTGGCTTTATTCGTGCCGCTTGACCCAAAAAACCCAGGTGGCCACGAAAGGCTGCATAGGCAAGCTCTTTGGTGTGCCGCTCGCGCTGCGACTGATCAAGATCTGGCGACCAGACCTCATCAAACGTATCTTTAGGCTGTACTTCTGCGCTCATGGTGGCTCTCCTATCGATTACATACAGAATTATAAACCCATGTATTTGATAAGCCAACCACTAGCTTATACAGAGGAGAAGTCTACACGCTTTACCCTTGGTTATATGCAGCTGGGGATAAAGGCGCCGAGGATCGGACCAGAAGAAGAGTTAACGGCCTTCTTGCCATCACTGCCAGAATACGACAGTTCGTACCAGTTATTTATCTCCAGTGGCTCAATACTCGTAGCTTTGACTTGGTTATCCCACCAAACGCCGTATGATGCCTTGGTTTGCTTAAGACTGCCGGGGTTACCAGAATTTCCTGCCCCAAAACGTTTTATATACACGACTCCATTCAAATAACCTGTCGGCTTCACCACATAGCCAACGACTGAGCCGCCGTTACCTTGCTTAAAGCAAAAACCATATCTGACTGCAGTATCACCTGTTCGTGCAGGAACGCTAATCGTCCAGGCTTTGGCTTTGAGGCTCTCCTTTTTCTGATTGAGATAGATTGGCGTAATAGCAATACTCAATAACAATGACGCTACTAAAAACAGTGCCATTTTCTTGAACGGGCTCAGCGAAGCAACGCGCGAGAACAGACCATTCTGCTGTTTTGATTTTACAATTTTTGTGGTTTGTTTGGTTTTTCTTTTCGGCATGATGTAATCCTTTAATTGTACTTATGGATATTCTAGCATGGACAAGCAAATGCGTTTGATCCACAGGTGCTAATCAATACAAAAAGCTCACTATCGCGGTGAGCTTTTTGTATTGGTGACCTCAGGGAGACTATTACATACAAGCAAGGTCACGAGCTATGTACACTTATTTATCACGAAAAACCACTCGGATTAATGATTATGAATCATGTCAAGCAGAACGATTTATTCTGTAGGCTGGCTCTTCAATAAAGAGCGTGTCCTGGTGGGGAATCGCACTTGGCAAGTTATTACTACACCAGTGCATAATTGTAGCCAGAGGCTCTGCCCTGGTTGGCCGACGCATGTGGGCTTTAAGCAATCGCTGCATTCCTTCTTCTGTATCGACATATTCCAGGCACGTTCGGCCAGCTTGATATTCCGCATACCAGGCTTCTTCTTCATAGCCACTCATGCTAGCGCGTTGATCATAAAATTTCATGGCTTTTTTGTACTCTCCCAGCATTCGATAACTCTCGGCTGTGTAGAATATCGCGCGAGGATCTTTCTGTTTAACTCCTGGAGCTAGCATACGTACATCACGACGGTACTTATCGGCTCGGTTAGCCCCGTCGGCATGGTGAATAATCTGTAGTGATTCTCTGTACATGGTATTGATGACCCGATTTTTAACTTCTAGGTACTCATGGGTTGGTCCTATGTACTTCCAATCCAGATTACCGCGCAGAAGTCGAGGTCTAAACCACACCTTACCGTCCTCTTGCTCCGATATCGTATAGCCATCTGCATCGGCTTCTTTACTTTCAAGCCACCCAGGCAGATCGACGTGCCAAACTGCGACTTGGTCAGCGTCAAGTTCAAATATCCAGTCAGCCTTATCGCGAGCGAGCGATAGCGCATGCGTCCTGTTAAGCCCATAGTTAATCCATTTGTGGTGAGTTAGATGTAGTTCAATGTTATTTTTTCTAGCAGCCTCAGTAAGTGCCTCAGGTGTGCCGTCTTTTGAGCCGGTGTCCACAATGAAAGCACTATCAACAAGCCCACAAACTGAGCTAATCATTCTATGCACTTTATCTGCTTCATCACGAACTATCGCAACAAGCGCCACACTCATGAAGTTACAACGATTACGATACCATCCGCACCAGATCCACCAGCGCCACTATTGCCTACGTCATTTACTGCAGCCCCGCCGCCGCCGCCGCCTGAACCATAAAAGCCACCGTTACCGCCGTTACCGCCGTTACCAGTAGTAGATGCACCACCGCCACCGCCTGAGCCGCCGCCATTAGGAACGTTTACAACGGAGTTTGCGCCATTCTCACCATTTGCAGAAATCGCTCCACCGGCGGCCGGTGTATTGCCGGTCATAATATTAACTCCACCTGCACCACCGGCAAACGCCGTACTAGGATGGTTGATCCTTCCGCCGGCGCCACCGCCTTGCGGTCCACTCAAAGTGCCTCCCGCCCCGATGCTGCCTGTAGCACTGGTACCACCAGAGGCATCAAATTGAGAACCATTAATGCTGAACACGGGGCCACTACCCTTACCGCCAAAACCATTATATGAGTTGCCATCACCACCCAAACCGGCGGGGCCACCTCTCGCTACGCAAAACGAACCAAAAGACGAAGACCCACCAGGGTCACCAGGATTACCGTTACTTGAATTTGTAGATTGTGCTGCACCACCAGCTCCGCCTGTTCCAACAGTTACGTCCACTGAATCAGTTGTGGCACTGAACGGTATGGTTATCTCACTATAACTTCCGCCGGCACCACCTCCGCCACCTATACGAAAGCCAGAGGCACCCTTTTGCCCACTGCCGCCACCGCCACCTGCTCCTATAGCGACCACATTAACAGCACTGTACGCACCGGTTGGCTTATTCCAAGTGTCGCTCGCTGTAAAAACCTGCAGATTAATTTGTGGGCCAGATGCAGCAACGGCAGCATCGTTTACGGCCGCAGCCTTAATCGTTCCATCGGCATTGTGGGAAACGGATAAATAATCATTGAGGATATCTCCCCAGACACCATCATCCTCCCCAGAGTTTGGCAACCTGCTCATGGCTATATTGTATATGTTCGCAATTGATCGTTCAATGGTACTCTTTTAAGATAGTTGGCAGCAGTACCGCCGAATAGTTAATAGAAACTCACCTCCGTAAGCACAGTGTTTTATCTGGTGACCTCAAGGAGACTGTTGCTAGAGCAACCATTTCCTCGCATGCTCGAAGCAAGCTTCTGCGCGTGCTCGTCATGAGATAACTCGAGATTTCGATTGTTCCGCTGGAACACACCAATGAAAAACACCCACGCAAGGTGAGTGTTTTTCATTGGTGACCTCAAGGAGAATCGAACTCCTATTGCCAGGATGAAAACCTGGTGTCCTAACCGTTAGACGATGAGGCCAAATTTTGAGTGGTGCAGGCAAATGTGTTTACATATTTGCCTATATCCGAGAAATTTGTGGCTCATACAAAGTATGAGGCTGTAACGCAGACGAAGCTTTTGTGCTTGCACAGAAATGCTTCTGTCGAGCACGTGGCCGGGTATGCCAAAGGCATAGGAGGCCAAATTTTCGCACACGTCTTTTACAACCGACAAATTGTACCATAACAGAGACAAAATGAAAACCCCCGGCCATATTGATCGGGGGTTTTCTGTTAGATCTTGAGCGGTCAGTCATGCTCTATTTCTAGTGGTATCCTAGCACGAATTTGACATTTGCGCTAGTGGTTATCCACAGCTTTAGCCGTTGCGTCGGGTAAGGACGAATCGGTAAGCCATGGTTGCACCAAGCGATACCGCTGCAAAGATTGCCGCTACATCACCAGGGCCAGTGTCAGGCAAGGCAGTTGCTGTTACTGGAGTAACAGGCGCTTCCTTACATTCAGGACTGTCTTTTGGCAGATGTTCTTTGCCAGGGACTATGCAGTTGTCCTTTGGTGTTTCTGCACTGACTGTTACAAGACAGTTATTGCCGGTAACAACTCGCTCTTCGCCATCAACCATAAAGGTGATAGTTGCACGAGTAACGTATGTGCCGTCAGCAGCATACTGGTGTTCAACTGTTGTCTTGTCAGTTACAAGTGGCGTTGTGTCATCACCAAAGTCATATCGTACAGTCTTGAGTTCTGCATCTTGTGCAGTGTAGTCGAGTTCGTAACGGAAGCTACGGCTACCGAGTGCAACTGCAGTCAATGCGTCACAGCTTACAACTGGTTGTGGCGGATTGCAGTCTTCGATAACTACTACCGCGTCATCGTTTTGCTCAGGAACATTTGTTGCACGAGCGTAGGCAACGTTGCGGGCTTCACAGTCTGTCAGGTCACCATTCTTGACGATTGCGTCAAAGTAGATCTGGCCAACGCCGTTCACCCCATAGTTACCAACCGTTACGCCGGCAGGGGCAAACAATAGGTCATCACGAACAGGCGTGCCGTTTGGACGATTATTATCTACCCATTCAACAGTTCCTGGAACAAGTTCTACATTGTTAGGGAGCTGGTCACGCAACACGATGTTGTTGGCAACAGTGCTTCCAGTGTTCTTAAATTCGATCAAGTACTGTACGCGGTCACCCTTACGAGCGACAACACGGTCACGCCATTGGCTACTGTTCTCGCCTTGCTTTCGCACGAGCTTGTCGAGCGTCAGGTCAGGTGCAGCAACTTTAACCTTTACATATACGTATGCTGAGAATTCGAAACAGCCAGGCAGGTTACCATTCATCTGGTCATAACCGACAGGTGTTCCAGCGGCAGACACGATAGCGTCTGGCAGAGCAAGACCGTTCTGGTGTGCAGGGTTATAGATCTTGGCAGATCCTGGAACGTACTGCACGCTAAATGCACGGCTCTGGTTAGCAAGTGTTGCGCTGTCCCATACGGTTGCTGGTGTAGCATTGCTTGCGCTGACATATGACATAACGTCTACGCCATTAGAAACGCCTTCGGCAATCGCCACGCGCACCTTGGTGTCTTTGGCAACACCAACGCCATCGTTGGTTGTTTGGTTAGCGTTGTTGTGTACAAAAGTTCGTACCCAGTACTCTTTGCCAGCTTGAGCGTTCTTGGTCTCGCCAAAGTCTGCTTCAACTGGGCTCTGGCCAGGAACAACCTCTGCAACACGGGTAAAGTTACGCTCGTCGCCATAAGTAGGTGTGTTTACAAATGAGTTGAATACAGGACCTTCAAGTGATCCACAGCGGTCATACTTGTCGCCATCACTTGGGTTACACGCTTTGGTGTAGTCATATGTTGGGCGCTCAGGACCAAAGCCTGCAAGCGCGACAACCGGCAATGTCAGCAGAACAGCTGCAGCCATAGGCACGGTGATTTTCTTTGGAAGGTTTTTGATTTTGTTCAGTAGTGTAGTTAATTTCATCATATATCTCCGTTATTTACCTTCGTGGCAGATCGCTGGTTGGCGGGGTTGTTGGGTCTGGGTTGTCTTCAATAGTACTTGGTGTAGGTTCAGGCTCCTCAGGAGTTGGCGGTGCAATCGTTGGCTCAGGTCCGCTTGGAATTGGCTTTTCAACTGTCGTGCTTGGTCCGCCTTCAACTGGCGGTACTGCGTTCTTTGGTACGACAGGCTTGGTCGTTGTAGTCGAGCCTTGCGGTGGCTGAGTCGTGCCAGTAGTGCCCGTGGTGCCTGGGTTTGATGGCTTGGTCGTTTCTGTCGGAGGAGTTGGCTCTTCTGGCAAGTGTGGCACACCAGGGAACTCAATCAAGCTTACTGGCTGGAAGCCACAATCAAGCTTGAGATACTTTACGCGTCCGTCAGGGAAGGTAAACTTCAGCAAGGTCTTGTCTGTCATGTCTTCTTTGCTCTGGTAAATGCCAGGGCGGCCGTCGTTTTGATTCGCAATAGCGTACTGCGTGTAATAATCGCCACCTTCGGTCACAAGCTCAAGTTCAGCATTACTCAGATCAGCCACAAACCAGAGGGCATCATCGTTCCACTTAGTCTGGTCATTCATAAGAGCAACCATTTCACCGTCACGGCCAGCTGGGTCAGATGGTGCTGTCAGTTCAAAGTGTTCGTTCAGACCAACAAGCAGCATTGGATCTGCTTTGTCGTCTTCTGAAGAACAGACTCGTTCAATCAGTTCACCAAAGGCGCGGTTGGCGTCTTGGTATGCTGCTTCACTCGCCGCAGGGCCAAAACGGTTGCCAGTAGCTTCGTTAGCATAAAAACGCGTTTCTAGATTTGTAACACATGCTTCTGAATCAACGACGTCGTCTGCTTCTGCAACCGGTCTGCGTGGTTCGTCTTCCATTCCAGGTGCTAGCGCGTAGGCAGTAGCACAGGCGGCTACAGCAACAACACCAGCGATAGCGCTGTTTCTTAGTACATGAGATTTTTCTTGTGTAGCAATAGATTGCTCGGGCATATTATTCACCTCCCTAAATTAGTGTGAATTACATTCCCCTAGAGTTTACCATAAGCTTGCAATTATGTCAATGTTTCTACAGGTCGGAATTTAAAACAGTGCACAATCGCCAGATGACTTCGGTACTACTGTTGTTTTGTAGATTTTTCTGTCGCTTTTGCCATGGTGACAGCTTGCAGTTTTGCCTTAGGGAAGCTGAAACCAAACGTGCTGCCGTTACCCTCTTGACTCTTAAATATGACCGATCCACCTTGCGCCACAATCACCTTCTTTGCCATAAACAGCCCCAGCCCAGTACCATCTGGACGAGCCTTCTTGGCATTACCGGCACGATAAAACTTACTAAATAGGTGATGCTGCTCGGCCTTTGGTACACCAATACCGTCATCAACCACTGTGTATTCAATGGCACTACCTTTGTCTTCAAGGTTGATCGTAATGTGCCCGCCCGCCGGGGTGTAATAGATAGCGTTATCAATAAAGTTCATAATAACCTGGCGTGTCTTGGTTTCATCCAGATTAAGCGTCGGGAAGTCTTTGGGCTTATGGTAGCTCAACGTCAAATCACGACCCTTAGCGGTCTCTACAAGCTGCGTGACTTCACCCTCAATCACGTCCGCTAGATTGGTTGGCTTAGCCTCAATCACAAACTTACCAGTACGCAAGCGTGACACGTTCAGCAGGTCGGCAATCAGATAAACCATTCGTTGTGAGCTAATGAAGGCCTGGTCAAGCAGTTTCTGCTGCTGCTTTGACACTTTGCCAGCATCACCATCAAGCACCATACTCACATATCCCTTGACGCTCGTAAGTGGTGTTCGTAGCTGGTGGGACGCCATACTAATGAACTCGTCCTTGGTTTCATCCAACGCCTTAAGCTTCTCATTCGTCCGGCGCAACTTCCGCGTAGCGTCATCGACTTTCGCCTGTAGAGTGACATTGAATTGTTTAATTTCTTCATACTGTAGAGCATTTTGAACAGCAATTGCTAGTTCATTGGATGTAATCTCGAGCATATTTGTATCTTGACTATTGAATAGATTGCCACTTTTCTTATACCCTATAAAAACATAACCGATGTTTCTTTTTGTTGCCTCAGATTTCATCGCAATCGCCATGCTTATATTTAGTTTCCTCATCTTTTCCTTTAAAACCTTCTTATCGTCAAGTTCGTCCTGTTTAACAACCCGAGACTCGTGGCTTTTCATCAAGCTCTCCATCTCTCTTATATCTATCGAATTTGAGGTCGCATCTCCTGTACTAACAATGTATGGGCTGGATGAATTATTCGAGTTGATGGCAAACAGGCAGAACTCGACCTTTATATACTTCTCGATAACCGCCCCCGACACGGATAGCAGATGACGCAAGTCAATGGTTGAAACAATCGCCTGGTTAAATTCGTTCAGAAGATCTTGAGAGTCATAAGCGTCTTGGTAAAATAGCTGGTTGCTTTTCCGATTAAAATACTTCAGAAGAGGATTGAAGGTAAACGACAAAACTATAGCCAGCACAGCGTATACAATAGGTGCATACTTTGCGCTGTCTGAAAACAATCTTATGGCTTGATCCGCAAAAACAAACACAAAAATGCCTACCATCAGCCCAATACTGAGCGTCGATAAAATGTAACCGACGGAGCGCGCCACCAAAAAACGAATATCAAAGAAACGGTGCTTAATAATCGCATATGCCACCAGAATAGAGAATATCAGTACGGCGAAATTGCCCAAAAGTAGCAATATTGAATCCGCCTGAACAATCCGTAAAAGAACTATTCCTGTAACTGCATTTGTCACTCCAACAATAAGTGTTGCGATTAGCATAATTTTTAACTGGTTCTTTTCGTTAACTTCACGTGTTCTTTTATATTTCTTGATCAGGACGACTAAGCTCAAGAAAACCAATGCAAGACTCATTAGATCTGAAAAGTCATATAACGGACCAACATCAACCGGTAAAACTCCGTAGTCGAGAATCTCAACGCTTATTACGTTCAATTTCGTTAACGCCAAAGCCGAAAACAGTCCGTAGAGCGATCCGACTATAATCTGCTTCCGCCTGTTGACACTACTGGTGTACGGAAAGACAAGGACAAGGTAATAGAGCATTAGTGGGACAAGCTGTCCAAACATTAACGCAAATCGTAAAGCCCAGAGGGCAACAATTTCCTGTGATGTGGTATCGCTAATGAATAGCAAAGTGAGCCATAAGCTGGATATTAGGTTAAACGCTGCAAAGATTCGATTCTTAAGCCTTTTTGGGTCGTTTAAGAAAACGGCGAGCCCGATAAGGATCAATCCGATTATGGCAGGTATATAGGCAATTATCTTAAGAATCATCTTTGTTTTTCGTTGTTTTTACAAAGTTATTGTATCATGAGTGACTAAAGGTTTACACAATGCAAATACAGAGAATTCCTGTGTTCCCAAATTTTTCAAAGCTTGATATTGCTCATCAAGAAGAGTTTGATCGACTGAGTAAAGATTTTGAACCATATGCAGAATTCAGCTTTCCTTGTCTTTTTTGCTGGGATACTGACGGAAGTACTCAATTATCGGTGTTGAACGGCAACCTGGTAATACGAATGCCTGACTATATTACTGGGGAGCCATTTTACTCATTAATTGGTACGTCTATGATTGATGAATCTATGAATCAACTTCTTTCGATTACAGACTCTTTAAAACTAGTCCCAGAGGTAACAATCGATCATATCAAGCGAGCTGAGAACTTTGTTGTTACGGCCGATCGTGATCAATTTGACTATATATATTCACTTGATCAGTTAGTCAACTTACCTGGGGCACACTTCAAGGGTCGCCGAAACAAAAAGGGCCGATTCGTCAAGGTTTACGAAGATCAGCTGCATATCAGTAAGATCAAATTTGGGTCGTCCGAAACCATACCTCAACTTCTCAATGTATTTGATCGATGGGCTAAACAACGCGGTAGGTCAATCAGTGAAGCCAGTCACGAGCGCTTGGCGCTATCACGGTTACTGACTGAGTCAACACGATTCAACTTAATTGGAATAGTCGTTGAGGTTGATGACGAAATTGTAGGATTTTCAATAAACGAGATTGTTCAAAAAAATTACGCCGTATGCCGATTTCAAAAATCACTACTAGACATAGATCACTTGGACGCTTTTCTTTCAAACCTTGTTGCTGTTGAGTTAAAACACTACGGCTGCGATCTGATAAGCTGGGAGCAAGATCTTGGAATAGAAGGGTTGAGGCAATTTAAAGAGTCGTATAAGCCTGTTATGTTTCTTAAAAAATACACGGTTACAAAGTAGTCTTAGGCTACCTGCTGCTTACTTAAAGCATAATACTCGATTGCACCCACGGGTTTATCCAGCCCACTGACTGTTGCCACACCACTTGCATTTATTGTGTCTGTAACAATATCCGGTATGTAGGTGGTACTTACTTCAGTGCACTCAAATGTAATTAGTAGGTCGGCTCCACGTTTGGCAGCCAGTTTGATACTGAAATCTACTACATCCGCAGAGTAGCGATTTCCACGCCTAGACTCATCAGAAACTATGCCAGGGAAAATGAATATATTATTTGTAGCGTAGTACTCTTCATACTCTCTTTCAAACGCGCTCTTATTAAACCAAGGTGCTTTATTTATATCCTGTAAGAAAATCATCAAAGTTGTTATCTCGCCATCAACACGATTTACAACTTTTGCAATGTCTCGATCTTTTAGAATATCGATTAATGCTTCCTTGTCAAACCCAGCCAGTGTCGGGTCATTCTCGCCCAATCCTTCAAATGGTTTTTCATAAAATGACCACACATGTTCAGCTTCATCGCCCTCAATACTAGCCACAAGGGATGGGCCGTTTCTCGCATCTCTCTCGTAGATTCCCTCATCAAGCGCTTGCTCGTATGCCTCAAACATGGTTGGTGCAGTTGACACATTTTGCGCCCCACTATTAATAGCCACATGCCCTACAAAAAAATCTACCCTACTTTCGACGCCATCTTCTCCCCCAAATGCTTCAACCCTAAACCTTTGATCTAGTTTTGCCTCGCGTACAAGTTCAGCTATTGGACTTGCATTATCGTCACTATACTTTTCAGTAACAACCACTCCACCGCGCTCTATAACTTCTTCAATCATTGATTTAACAGACTCGTGTGATTCCGCGTCAGCTGTAGGCGGGTGGACATAGCAGTAAATATCCGCATTTTTACCATAAGTCCTCTCTAGTAGAGCAGTGTTGTACCATTCAAGTGCCTCAACAGGTACAAGCACTGGGGCACTAACCTCATTTCCGTCCTGGTTTAGATAGTCGTAGTGTAAGGTTCCTGGGTTTTCTAATGCTCTTTCTAGATCTTCGCCAAAAATGCCGACAACTAGTATTTGATTATTCTCAGCCCTGTAATCGCTGTACTCGCTCATATTACTCTCCAACTTGGACTTTTCGCTTAATGTACTTATTATACATGCCCGTCACGCCGGCAAGCAGTAACAATCCACCAACTATTGTCTTTGGCACACCGAAAGAACCCAGGGCCTCTCCTGTCAAAACCCCTTCAGCCGTAAAGTACACACCCATACAACCTGCTGTCCTTAAGCCAGATACAACATTCTCCTCCTTGCTCCTTTCAGGATGCACAACTTGCTTTGCTGCTAGTAAAACCGCAGTTCCACCCACCATAGCAATAGCAGCACGTAAAGGTAATGGGATCTCCTTGTTACTTTCAAAATTCTTACCCGTAATTTTTTCAACACTCTGATGAACTTTCTCAAGAGCCTTTTTAGTACCTTTGCCACTTAAAACATCCGCAGCGACAACAGCAGCAAGACCTTCGATAGCAAATGTTGCTAATCCAAATGCAAACGCACTTGCAAGAGTGTTGCCTTGTGTGGCTTGGTAGGTTGCGCCGAAAACAGCATACCTACTCGCTTCATTACCGAATGATGCTTCAAATGAAAGAAAGCCGGCCTGCAAAGTCCTTTTACTATAGTGAATTGGGTCGTTCTGTAGTGCCACTGCCGCATATTGCGCCCGATAGTTTACTGCTTGTGCGTGACCAACAATAAATGAGCCAGCTCTCGCGAGGAAGCCTTTGCTTACTGAATTGTCAGGGTTGTCCTGGTTAATCTCAACTATTGAGGCATTATTAATATCCAGCTCACTGACACTTTGAGACGGTATTTCTTTAAATGGGTCTAGATTTTCTTGCATAAATTTAACCTTGTCGATTGAGTTAAAAAACACAGCTCCCTATCATAAGTGATAGCTCGCTGTGTTTTTCGTCTGAAAATGAACTTAGTACGACGTTGGATATGTTACTATATTAATATGAAGTTGTCAATGTAGTTGACATTGGTGTAGTTATTTGGCATAGTATATAACATGTTTAAAGAATTAAGACCTGGCACCCTAAACCGAAAGTTTATCGCTATACCTCTGTCCGCGTTTTTTTTATTCAGCGCGCATGATACCCAATCGACAATATCGCCAAATTACGATCAGCAACAGCAAGAGGATATCAATACAGATTTGAATAGGGTTTGTACGAATATCTATTTTGACAATCCGGATAGGTGTCAGCAAGCAGAAGACAAAACACACGATATCGGAAGTGATCCCATTTCAAACGCACAATCACTGGGAACAATTTGTACGAATATCTATTTTGACAATCCAGATAGGTGTCAGCAGTAAAACGTAAATTGACACGTTTACTCGGACAGGAAGATTTGGCTGGGTATTTGAAAGTCATTGAACGGAGCGCCATAAACAACTGTGTACGCACCAGCTGAGCCAAAATATACCTTGTCTCCAATCATAAGTGTCTCTGGCAAAAGTGCGTTATGCGTTATAGTGTCGCAAGAATCGCATGTCGGCCCAGTAAGAACATAGTTCGTTAGTTTGGCGTTTGGTCCATCTTTACTGGATGTTACCGGGTATTGAATACTATCTGACTCAAACATTTCGACAAATGCTTGAAACCGCCCAACATCTAGAAATAGCCAATCCTGATCTCCACGCCTGACTTTACCAATTATTGACGATACAATCACACTACTTTCTGCCACCAAATAGCGTCCAGGCTCGCACCACAGATCAACTTCGTATGGCAGCTTAGCAACATTTGCACGGATTCTTGCGGCAATATCCTCAATTGAAGGAATCGGCTGACAATGATCTACAGGGAAACCTCCCCCAATGTTTACCACTTTCATTTTGATGCCTGCCTTTAGCAACTCCTTCATAAGTTTTACTGTCCGCGAAAAAGCAGAGTCCCAAACTTCAAGACTTTCCGCTTGAGAGCCAACATGGAAAGCAATTCCTATAGGCTCCAGTCCTTGCTTTCGTGCATAGGTTAAAATTGAGACAGCACTATCAATTGTGGCGCCAAACTTATCGCTTAGTTTTATCAAGCTACCTTTATTCGATACGTTTATTCGCAAATATACTTTGCTGTGTGGTGCGTATTCGTGTAGCTTATCGACTTCCTCCGTTGAATCAACTGCATAAAATATGACTCCCTTATCATAAGCCTGTTTTATATGACTAGGGATTTTTACTGGGTTACTGAAAATTACATCTCTTGGTTCTACATCCAGTTCGGTTAGGCGATCTAACTCACCGATCGACGCAATCTCGAAACCACAACCTGTAGAATAAAGTCTCTTGAGGATAGGCTTAGCTGGACATGCCTTAACAGCGTAGTAAATCTTTGTATTGGGCAGGTTAGCCTTTAAGCCATAGAATTGCCGTTGAATATAATCGAGGTCAGTAACCATCAACGGAGTACTTGCAACACTACCCTTCAAGTATCGTGCATTAAGTCTGCTCGTCATGTCTTGATTGTATCATCATGCCAAACATCTACTGGCCTGACACAATACATGCGCAAAAAGTTGGTAGGCGCTAACGACAACTTGATGTTTCTGAGTAATGGAAATCCCGAATCAGCCTCGATGTTTACAAATTTTACCCTCTCTTCTTTGAACCATCTTGCATACATATATATTGAAATCTCCATTAAATATGGAAGTTCGTAACTAAAACGAGCATGTGACATTATCTTGTAATCGTCAGCAGGGCTATCTTGTAGAATCAAGAAACTATGTAGCTCTCCATCCAAATACATGCCCAGTCCGTTAAAGCCAAGATCATTAGCCTTACGAATCGCAATCAACAGACAATCCTCTTCGTGTTTTGCGAAGTTATTCACGCCCCCCTTTAACTTCCATCTGGAAACAAGCTCAATCAGCTCGTCAGCTTGATAAACCGAGCTCAGATCAAGCGGCGCAACTTTTATTCGCTCATTATTGTATTCATCTAGGAATCGCTTTAATTTCCACTGTTTGTGTCTTGGCAACGCATCAATATTGGCTAGTTGACGACAGTCCACAATACACTCATCGTGTTCACGCTCTGCAGTAAAGCGAAAGAGTTCTGGGTATCGGACTTGGCTAACCACATGTTCCGGGACATGAGTCAGACATTGCTTTTGTCCCTTTGACCGCTGAAAATCAAATACGGCGCAAAAAGTCTCATCGACATTATCGTTACCTAAAACCGTCAAGCCTGAATATTCATCATAACCTGGATACCACAAACATATCACCATGTTATTCCCGTGCATGGCAATTCTGCACGGCTCAAGCGCACTCCACCAAGTAAGTAAAGTACCGAAGCTTAGAGAAGCAGAAGGCTGAAATCGGCTACAAAATTGCTCGTAAAGCTCGCGGTCGGCAAGTGTGAGTTTGGTGAACTCAGGGAAGGTTTTGAAGTGAGAGGCACCTTTTTGCATGATGGGCTCCAATTTGCACTTATCGTACTATCTTTTGACAGGAATGAAAATTGCTTGTGCTAGACAGTATGTAATAACTGGTGCACAATAAAACTAAAGATGAAACAAAAAGTCGCTGTTATCGAAGATGATCTGCCAATCTGTGAGATGTATGAGTTCAAGCTACAAAACTCTGGGTTTGAGGTCAAGACGGCTCACAATGGACAGGATGGCTACAAGCTAGTAGAAGTCTTTAAGCCAGATCTTATTCTACTGGACCTCAAAATGCCCATCATGACGGGGGACGCCATGCTGCAAAAACTCCGCCAAACAGACTGGGGTGCTAACCTGCGCGTTATTATCCTGACAAATATTAGCCGCGACGAAGCACCGCACAGCCTCCGCTTCCTAAACGTTGACCGCTATATCGTCAAAGCACACCACACGCCGCAACAGGTAATAGATATCGTCAAAGAACTCATCTAGCAGTACGGCATTGTTTGAACTTTGGAGTACGACTCTCTCATCGTTTTCAGATTCTCCGAATTTAATCACAAAGCTTAGCAATTGTTCAGAGTTTCAATCACTTAGAAACTACTTTGTTAACCGCACTCCGCAATTTGCGGTTGCTCAATGCATAGATTGAGGTTAGCAATTCTAAATCACATCCATTCAAATCATTTGATGTTAGATTATTCTTTGGCCTAAAGATTGTGTGACCATACCTCAATATAATGCTTGTTATCAACGATCTTTTGATAAGCTCTACGTTTACATCGGATGGTTCCGTAACCTTTTCTTCTATACCTAAAGTATCCGGGTTGATTTCACTGTTGAAGGCACAAGACTGTGGTATTTGCTCGAGGTTAGCCTTGGTAGCAACAAAAGAAATCTGTCTGCCCTGTGAGTCGTAAAGTTTAAAGTCGACATCCAGGATTGCTGTCCCGAAATTATACACGTATTCAATGCTGTCGCTTATCTCATCGACAGAATAACCATCTTTATAACGATCAAGAAGGTAGTAGGGAGACTTTGTGTGGGAAGCTGCCATGTTCATCATCTCCAGAATAACAAACTTCGCATAAATGAGTGTAACCATTCTATCGTACTGATTATCGCAAATTAAATACTATTGATATCGGGTCACTATTATAAGCTCATTTTATGGACGTTTGTTGCGACGAATATGGCTCAAAATGTCGTACTTTGACAAGTGAACTTTTCCTCTTTAATAGCGCATTAATATTAAACTTCTCTTTACCGACCTGCACTTTGTACGAGGTATGCTGTTTATCATACTCGTGAATTGTTATTTTTCCAGCAACCACATCATTAATTAGCTTTCTAAGACTAGGGGCGAGTCGTTCAGGATGTTTTGGATTCTGGAACAATTCGATGGTGTAAGTATCATCGAAGAGGACTAGGGCTGTCCAGGGCTCAACATCAATTACAATCTTACATGCATCACTGTTTAAAAGAGGGCTTACTTCAAGCCTTCCATCCGCACACTCAACTCGCGCCTTGTCTTCAAGGTTCTTTTTTAACTCCAAACACAACTCGTTAAATGCTGTCATTATGTATATGCTTCACTTTAATATATGATGGTTTATTGGAGATGAGAGTGGCTTTCATTGTTGTGGCTAGAATCTGATAATAGTTATCATTCTACTTGTTTAATAGTTTGGAAAAAAATCCTCGTTTTTGTTTACGAATGTCGAGTAGCAGCCCTGATTTCAACTCTCTTCGTACAATTCCTGGTGACTGTTGCACATTCCCAGTTTTAGTTATTTCGAAGTAGTATTTCTCGTCCTGACCAAGGATGACGCACCCGAAACTAGCGTCAGCGGTTAGTTCTTGTAGAAATGGAAGCTTCGAAAGTTGCGTCCCAATACTAATAAGTTGTTCTTCCGTACAATTACTTTTTTGAGGCATATCAACTTTAGTATTGAGGCTTATTTTCCCGTACTTCGTAGAATCATCATAAAATGCCGTTAGTGTGTCGCTTTGATAGTGCAGTGTGACCTCGACTTGTTTCTCAAAGTTACGCTCTCTTACACAATACGTAATTGGCACTTTTGACATTGCAATAAGTAGCAGGAGATTTTGGTCTAGTTTCAAAATCTGATTAACTTGGTGCTCTAGATTATTCGACATTGTCTTCATTATCTCATAGGCAGTCGCCAAAATTGCCTACGCTTCCTAAATGTTGACCGCTACATCGTCAAGGCTCACCACACACCACAACAAGTCATAGATATCGTCAAAGAACTTATCTGATAACTTACTAGCGCAACTATCCAGCTAAAAACAAGATTGACTGCAGCTATAGACGCGCTATTATCTGATGGTGCCAAAAAACAAAACCATCTTACTTATCGAAGACGACGAAGCCATACGCGAAATGTATCGGCTCAAATTTGAGCATTTGGGCGTAGCTATTACAACAGCAGAGGACGGTAAAGAAGCGCTAAAAATTGCCCTAAAGATCAAGCCGTCTATACTCCTGCTCGACATCAAGATCCCTACTATTGGCGGCGAAGAAGTGCTTGAAGAACTCCAAAAACACGCTTGGGCCAAAGACATGAAGGTCATCATCCTTAGCAACATCAACGAAAAAGAGGCCCCGGCCAAACTCCGTGAGCTCCACTACGACCGTTATATGGTCAAAGCACACTTTACGCCAGCAAAGGTAGTAGCCGCAGTAGCTGAAGTTATTGCCGAGTAGTTTATTGCCAAGCCGCCAACAGCGTGCTAGAGTGTACCATCATGCATATACATAAGCGTACAACCAAGACCAAGGTATCGTCCTAGCTGGTTCAGCGCGTCACTAAATACGACCCCCGCTCATCCAGCGGGGGTTTTTGTTGTCTGCACAGAAGCCTCACTTAGGACCAAACCAAGACATATATCACCTAAATTGAGACCTAATCATGAGACCGTTTATTACACAATCAGAGCTACTGCCCAGCCAGGACAGAGAAACCCTCGCAACGCACGAGCTAGTAGAAGCCGCAGGGCGCCCACTTATGGTGTTCCGTCAGAACGGCTGGGATAGCTACTATAACGAATGTCAGGTAGAACCCAGGCGCGTCCTACTCACCACCAGTGTTCAGCTGGTGGCAATCCCCGATGCTGGGCATCTACATATAGAACCGTGCTTTAGAGGCACATACATTACCCTCAGCGGCATACACGTTCCGTCTGGTGACGAGTACGTTTTTGGCATGCGGCCAGAACTTGGCTTTTCGTTTGAGCCAGTTCATATTGATGCAGTGACAGCCTGGCGAGAAATAGACAACACTATCGCTCTTGAAACGAGTGAGTAGAGAACACTCCAACCTAGTCTGGCTGGACTGATCTACTCCTCAGGTAGCCTATGCAAACTCCCAGCCCGAGTGCAATAGTAATGTAATACGCCAAGCCAGCGCGAAGTTCTATGGACACTTTGTAACCGTCTGTGACTGGTACCTTGGCAAGTTCAAGTAATTGTAATGGCCCGATTGCTACAATTTCATTCCCCGATGCGCTGGCCTGCGTCGAGCCCAAAACTGTCAATGCAAAGAAAATCAATGCAGCGAACAGTAGTGCCCCGATAATGCTGGTTGTGAGCGCTTTATATTGTTTTGATCTATCTAACATATCCGTAACTCCTTTGTCGTTTTAATTCTATCAACCATACAACACCCTCAAACATGACTGCTAGCAACACAAAGCCCAGTACCTGCCCAGGTAGGGGAAAATATTTTCCCATGACAAGGAGGCAGACGTACAACAAGCAGCCTCCGGCAATTACCGATAACAGTTGTCCGCCCGTATTATCTGGCGTGGAGGCAAATAGGCTGCCAGACAAAATGCCAATCGCCACAGCGAGCGATTGGAGTGCAATATAGGTAAAAATCATCCATAGCGGATCCCTGAGCGTAGCAAGCACAACAAAGAGGAGCGGTAAGCCCAGCAGTACGCTGAGTAACCTCAGCGATTGCAACTGCACCCGTACTAGGCTTCCCACTCCACTAAGATGTGCTTCTAACGATTTATACTTTCTAAAGGTGATGCGCGCATCGCAAAACACTGCCATAGTCATAAACGCAATCAGGTGCAAACAGTCTTCTACTGATATAGTTGCTGGGTTTTTTCTCATAAACAAAGCAGCTATACATAAGACAATGAGACTAAACACGAACGACGTCTGAGACTTTTTGTTGCGCAAGAACTTGATAGCGAACCAGAAATGCACGATGCAAAACTGTGGCCAACGCAGCCATACAGCCGGTAATCGGGCTCGGTACATGTACCGTTGCAAAAAAACAGCCGACAGAACTGCAATTAAAAGACAAACACCACACAGTAGGTACACATAGTTGAGCATGGCTATGTTAGATTGCGTAATGAATACCTTGTTTATTATGCGCCCCATACCGTATACCACTAGCCCAAAACTCGCGAACTTTAGGAAGAAGTAGCGCGTATAGGTAGCCGTTACTAAAGCCAGGCAACTAAAACAACCGAGTGCCAAAGTCAGCATAGTAAACACACTTGAAACTGAGTTAACACCAGCAATGTAAAGCGCTGCAGGCATGAGGAAAATATAGCCAACAACGGCGAGTAGAAGCGCAGAGATATTGTGAAGTAAGTACCTTTTAGGTCGAGATACTGGCAGCAGTGCGAGTACTTTAAGTGAGTTATTGTTTCGCAGTTCCACCATGCCGCTTGCACCAAAGGAAAATAAGACCAATCCAGTAACCAGGAAGCCGAAGATTGTAATCATCGCTAGTACAAGACCCTGCGGTAGATCGCCACTAATCCCCATTGTCCGTATAAACTCACGTGCACAAAACCCAAGTACGCCCGCAGCAATACAGCTAAATCCAAGCTTATAGGCGGCCGCCTGAGCTGGAGATGAGGCGTTTGCACCAAAGGTACTAATGATTACCGTTCGTAGAAGCATGCTAATCTTCCAGCCCATATACTTGTTTGAATTTGTTTTCTAAACTCCCATGATCAGCTAGAACATTCGCTGTGTCGTCAGCGTAGACTAACCTTCCAGCATGTATCATCAATGTCTGGTCAGAAAATCTTTCTGCCCACCATAGATCATGCGTAGATGCCAGCACGCTACCCTGATTGTTTACAAAATCCTTCATAAGACGTTCCACTTGAATGATTGCCACTGGGTCAAGTCCATTGCGGAGCTCATCAACAATCAAAACTTTTGGTTGATGTGCCAGTGCAGCGATAATTTGCAGTTTCTTCTTATTTCCATGACTAAGGGACCCGATCTGTAAGCGCCGATTCTTAAAATCTAATTGGTCGCAAAGTTGATTAATGCGTTTGTCAACCCCACGGCCGTAGATGTCAGAGAGCAAAACAAAAAACTCATCAGCGCAAAGTTCTGGTATTACCCAGTTATCATCGTCAGGGATAAACCCCATAATCGAATTGATACGTTTTTGGGTTTTAAAGGACGATTCTATGCCGCAGATCCTAACGCGCCCACTATACGCCGATATTAATCCCACCACTGCTTCAATAAGCGTTGTTTTACCGCTGCCGTTCGCACCGACAAGGCAAGTTACCTTGCCCTTTTGTAGCCGCACATTATCGACTTGTAGGGTGAAGTTCTTGCTCCGGTTAATAGTGAGGTTCTCGATCACTAAAACATTACTACTTTGTCTCATGATGCTTTGCTCCTGTTAGAAACGAGCTTCATAAGTTGCTTCCCGTCACCATAGAACGGCAGCCAGCTCGAGAAATGAAACGCCATACACACATACCCCACCAATAGCGCCTCAGAACCGACTACCAAGCCTACGCCAAGCGCTATGCCGTAGCATAGGAGCGCGCCTCCGAGTGGACCCAATAAAGAAGATAGCAGCTCGTTGCGCGGACTTAGTGGCTTGTGTAGAATGCCGATTCTCAAACCACGCCGTATAAGTACTCGATGCGTCTGAGAATTTGCAAAGAAACTGTGAATGTACTCATGTAAAGAAAGAGAAGCTATGACGGTAACATTAAACTGTACGTACAGCATAATAATCTTGTTCGCATTAAATAATCCAGTACCGTACATGAGAAAACTTACAAAAAGTGACGCCAAAACAACCGGGAGTGACGCCAGGATTACCATCTGCAGAATGCCGTCAAAATCCGCACTACCCCGCGACGACCGTCCTCTGGTTGGCAGCCGATACAGAATAACTCGCAGACGGTACTCATATCTTTTAAGATCGAGTATCTTGCCTCGACGAATTGACAAGCCAGCAATAGTGTCAAGAAAAGATATTATCTCATCAAGCTCTTCGCCTTTTATTTTGAGATCATTTGCCTTTCTCAACCAGGCATCACCTTGTGCTCCATTGCTCAGCAAGGTAATCAGTTCTGCTGCTCGAGATTCCATAATGTGATGTCTTCCTGTGGCATCATCTGCGAGCACCTTGCCCTTGATACGCAAACCAGCAGAGAGCGACAATACGTCACTCTCTGCAAATGCACCCGTACTGGCGAGTAAACAGCTGTCCATATTAGCGACAGTAAATTGTTACTCTTCCGCGAAGCCACTCGGTTGATACTTTTCGTACTCCTCGCCAACCACATAAAATGGTTGCTGCGGCTACGACACCACCAAGCGCTATACAAAACGCTAAAGCTGCGACAATTACCGCAGCCTCTTTGACTTCATAGTCGGCCAATTGGTCGGCTACAATCATTTGTTTTGTCATGTTATTAGCACCCTCCTATTTAGTTAATAACACGCTCATATTTACCGCCGTTTTTTACACGCGTCAAGGGCTAATTTTTCTTGCTTTTCATCTCTGTTATGCTACGCTAACATTGTTCGAAGCTGTGCCAAAATTCTGAACTAACATACTGCCCACACAATGCTCTCTGTTGCAAGTAAAATTTGGCTCAAAATTTGCTCTTTTCCCATAGTATTTACATTAACGATGTAGAAAATACTTGGTGCGATGATTTAAAAACAAATTGAGTTAGTTGCAAACATCACCTACAATTAGTGCATGTCAGTCAAAATCGCCATTATTGAAGACGATCAAGCGATTTCTCAAATGTACCGTATTAAGTTTGAGGCGGAAGGTTATAGTGTGGAAACCGCCGAAAACGGCAAGCTCGGGCTAGAACTCTGTGAAAAGATGCGCCCAGAGATCATACTGCTCGACCTGATGATGCCAGAAATGACCGGAGACGTCATGCTCGACAAACTCCGTAAAACCACCTGGGGCAAAAGCATCAAGGTTGTTATCCTTACCAACATGGGCGAACAAGAAATTCCTGAAAGCGTCAAAAAGCTTGGTGTTTCTGCGGTAATCCTCAAGGCCGATATGACGCCGCGCCAGGTTGCAGAACTCGTCAAAAAACAACTCGGAAACTAACAACATGAAGATTGCTATCCTTGGCTTTGCTAGTCAGGGCCGTGCCGCCTACGAATATTGGAAGAGCCCTGATAACCAGATAACCATCTGTGATTCACGCGATTCAATTGATATACCTGATGATACGACGCCACAACTTGGGGCAGATTATCTGCAAGGTCTAGACCAGTTTGATCTGATTGTGCGGGGAGCACCAATTATCCACCCACGCGACATAATTGCAGCAAACTCACCGGAGATTGTAGCCAAGGTCACGTCTGCAACCAATGAGTTCTTCCGCGTGTGCCCAAGCAAAAATATCATCGGCGTGACCGGTACCAAGGGCAAAGGTACGACATCTACACTGATTGCCCGCTTGCTAGAAGCTGCTGGCAAAAAGGTGCATTTGGGCGGCAACATCGGCATACCGCCGCTTGATATGCTGAAGGGCAACATCCAGCCAGAAGATTGGGTCGTGCTAGAACTAGCCAACTACCAACTGATTGACCTTAAATACTCCCCCGCAACTGCAGTCTGCTTGATGGTTGTGCCTGAACACCTTGATTGGCATACTGACATGGAAGAATACGTAGAGTCAAAACAACAGCTATTTAAGTATCAGACGCACGAAGACCGCGCAATTTATAACCGCAATAACCAGTATTCGCAAGATGTCGTCAGCGTATCTATGGCAGCCAAGCAATCATATGAAGTGCCAGGGCCGGGAGCAGAACCAACCGAACGCAGAGGCGCATATGTAATGGATGACCTCGTATACATGGACAATGTGGCAGTTTGTCACACCGGTGACGTCAAGCTACTTGGCCGGCATAACCTCGAAAACGTTTGTGCTGCTCTGGCAACAACCTGGGAGCTTATCAACCAAGACGCAAGTTTATTTAAACAAGTGGTGAGCGAATTCAGCGGGTTAGAGCATCGTTTAGAGCTCGTCCGTGAACTAGACGGCGTCAAGTACTACGACGATTCTTTTGGGACAACACCAGAGACCGCAACGGTGGCAATCCAGGCTTTTGAGCAACCCAAAGTTATAATTCTAGGTGGATCAGACAAAGGCGCAACCTATGATGAACTGGCCCACGCCGTGGCATCAAACAATGTTAAGCATGTAGTACTCATCGGCAAAACTGGGCCAGCAATCAAGGCAGCATTACAAACAGCTGGCTTTGATGACATCAGTGACGGCGGCGAATCCATGCCAGAGATTGTAGCAACAGCACAACGCCTCGCTGAACCCGGAGATATTGTGTTGTTATCTACGGCTTGTGCAAGTTTTGATATGTTTGAAAACTATCAGGACCGAGGCGAACAGTTCAAGCGCGCGGCTCAATCTCTGTAAGTAAACGTTCTACCTGACGCACTACAGCTGCTTCTGGTTGGACTACAATTGCCTTGTTGCCTACTGCTGCTTTTATCTCTTCTTCTATCCAGTGGTAATGTGTGCAGCCAAGCACGATAACATCAGCACCTGCCTGCAGGGCTGATTCCAAACCTGTGTCAATGTGTTGTCTGTTAATGAGGTTGTTTTCTATCAGATAGGACCAGTTACTGCAATCAGGCTCAATAACAGTGATACCCTCTGCGTACTCTTGTTTGAGCCAAGCATACCGCGGACTAGCCAGCGTTGTTGGTGTGGCGCAGACTGCAATCACTTTGGTCTTTGTCGATGCAACGGCCGGCTTGACCATTGGCTCTACCGCAACAAGCGGGACAGGAATAATGGTTCTGAGCTCTTCAATCAGCGTCGTGCTAACAGTGTTGCAGGCAACCACAATGACGTCACAGCCATCAGCAGCCAAGCTTTGTAGTATTGGCACAACAAAGCCTTTTATCTCTTCTGGGGTACGCGTTGCATACGGCACGTGTTCGACGTCATTACGGAACAGGACCTGATGTTCGGGCAAAGCTGCTTCAATCGCGTTGGCAACTGACTTGCCGCCAACCCCAGAATCAAACACACCTATCTTAGACATTTGCATACCGCCATAACTCTGAGTCATCCGGTAGCATATTGGGGATGGATAATACTTCTAGTGTATGCAAACGCAACCGAGACGCGTCTGATTGTAGTAAGGCCGGGTCACCACGATGCGCAATACTGAAGAAATCAATATCTTTACCAGTCATCTCTTCCATTGCCAGCATACCGTTCAGCGAAGTGAACTTAGTGCTGAAATCGTCAACCATAACAATACGCTGTGCCGCGGCAAGCGCACGCCTATCATTTGCGCGCAGTGGAGAAAAGCGCTTGATGCCGCGCAGCGCGTCTTCTTTACGAAAGTATAATACGGGTATGCGGTACGTGGGAGCCAGCTCATCACTCAGTCCTTCAGCAAACCGCGTGCCACCATTAGGAATACCACAGATGTAGTCAACGTCAGACAGATCGGGAACTTCTTCAATAACTTGCGCTTTCATACGGCGCACCGTCCGCATAAAGAACGGACTTCCTTGCACAATTCGGTCGGCTTCTAGTTTGTTATTTGCCGCTTCGCCACTGGCAAATGGCTCGTCTGTCACAGGATCACGACGCTCAAGACACGTTACGAGCAGTTCCTCGCGAAAACTAAGCATTGTCCACCACGGCGCGTGCGGCGCGAATTACGTTATCAAAAAGTGCTGTTACGGTGAGCGGTCCAACACCGCCCTTTTCTGGCGTAATCTTGATGTTAGGCATATCCCGAACAGACGGGGCAACATCCCCTATCAGTCCGTTCTTGTCAGTTGCCACACCGGCATCAACAACCACCGCATCATCCTTAACCATATCCGTAGTAATTAAGCCAGGGACACCAGTGGCACTGACAATAACATCGGCCTCGCGCAGTTTTTCTGGCAAATCAGGCGTTTGTTTGTCGGCCACTAATACATCGTAATCAGAATGTGACCATAGCTTGGCGAGTGGACGGCCAACCAGGCGGCCATGCCCCACAATCACAATCTTCTTGCCAGCAGATAGCTCAACATTATAACCAGCAAGCAACCAGCTAATCGCTATAGGCGTAGGCGCATCATAGATAGCTTCACTGCTCAGACCGTCAACATCTTTTTCTGCAGCGACAGCGTTGAGAATATCATCTGTCTGCGTGGGGTCTGGGAGTGGAATCTGCACAATAATGCCATGCACTGATTCATCTTCATTCAGTTGCTTGATACGGTCAAGTGCTTCAGCTTGGTCGATGGTGTGCACATCTACCGCCACGCCAATCTCTTCGCCATAGTTTTGTTTGAGCTGCATGTAGCGATCAACAATTGGGTCCGGGTTGGTCCTTATGATTGCGAGCTTGGGCTGCAACTGGTCTGCTTGCACCAAGGCACGCACCTGTTTTGCTTGGCGCTCTTTGATGTATTCGGCCAGATCTTTGCCATTTAACAACTTTGTCATGCAATGAATTCTACCATAACAACAGAGAAGAGCCGAACTTAGTCGGCTCTTCTTTTGCTGTTTGCTTTGCGCTATTTAGGCAGCTACAGGTGCTTTTGGTTTTGCAGAACCACCTGGCTTGCCACCAGGGCCTACGTACTTTGCGTCACCAAAGGCGAAGTATAGAACTCCAACAATTGGTACGAAGAACAGCAATGCGTAGATTGGCTCTTTACCAAAGGACTTAGCTAGTTCAATACAGATAATAATCGTAACCGCGAGACTGGCAAGATAACCAACAAATGGAACCCAAGAGATGAGCCATACAAGTGACCACCAACCTGGCTTACCAGCGATTTCACAGAGAACCCAGTAGTTATAGAAAGGAATCAAGACCTTCCAGCCTTCGACACCGGCCTTTTCAAAAATCTTCCAACCAGCAACAACACTGACCACGAGAATGACGAGGTAAAAAATCAGGAAGAATCCGCTAAAAATAGCCAATCCTGCAAGACCTGCCTTATCGTCTGCCGTTAATGTTGTGTTGTCATACGTATATGTCGTATACGTCTGAGCAAGTAAATTGAGCATAATACCCCTCCAGTTATTTATATAGCTTCAGTATAGCCTACTGTTGTTAAGAATGGAATATGTGCATAACCTCTTGTCAATAACAGAGGTATATGCTATGATTTGACGGTTATTTTCGTCCGTGACACCTAAGGTAACCGGGCCAGTGGCTCAGCTGCCCTGTCCGAGGCTTCAGCCGAGTAAAGTTATTAGCACCAGGTGCTCTAACCACTCAAACTGAACTTTCGCAGATAAAACAAGCTTGCACCTTTCATACATCATGGGCCAGTAGCTCAGCTGGTTAGAGCACCTGCCTCTTAAGCAGGGTGTCGAGGGTTCGAGTCCCTCCTGGCCCTCCAATGAAAGAACCGTCCTTGTGGGCGGTTTTTTCATTGGTCGTCCGGAGCGGCTCGGTTCCTCGACTTGGCTGCTTTAGCAGACAAAAGTCGAGGGTTCGGTCACAAGGAGCTCTCGCAGATGCTTGCATCGAGAAAGCAACGCAGTGTGCATTGCCCCTCCTGCCTTGTTTTCATAGACGAAGTTTCGGGCCGGCTGAAAGTCGGTCGAGTCCCTCCAGTGGAGACTGCTTCACAGAGAAGTTCTTTGTTATACTAAAAATATGAAACGTGGTGCTTTTGCGGTTATTCTAAAGGGAGATAAGCTTCTATTTGTTAAACCCCCTGATTGGGTATCGCAATTTAGTGGCCATTGGAATTTTCCTGGAGGAGTTGTCGAACCTGGCGAGTCTCTTGAGGAGGGGGCAAAAAGAGAAGCTTTTGAGGAAACAAACATCGTGTGTGAAATAGAAAGCCTTTTGATGACCGATCACAACGAAAAATTCGACACATCCATAGCAATATTTAAAGCAAAGTACATATCTGGAGAAGTCACAATTCAACCAGAGGAAATATCAGAGGCAAGATGGATGACAATTGAAGAAGCCCTTAATGAGCCTCTCGCCTTTGACATCAAGCAGGCGTTACTAGCTTTAGCCTAATGTTTGCTTCAGTTTAGATATGGTTTAATCGCTAAACTCCGAGAACGAGTACAACCGTGCGTTGCCCCTCCGACCAAAAGTTTCGGGCCGGCTGAAAGTCGGTCGAGTCCCTCCTTCCAACGAAAAGATCGAGTAGTATAACCCGACGACAAACCAGCTTACCGCTATGCTAAAATTACCTAAGAGACCAAACGACAATGATTGACTCAAACGAACGTATACTCACTGGTGAACGCTTACGCATATACAAGCGAAACCGTAAAATTAACTTCCTATTGTTTGTTGCCTTGCTGTTCATAGCACTAATCCGAGGGACAAACGATTACAGTGAACTACTCATACTTCTCGCCGCAACAGTGGCCGTGTGGTACTTGTATAAGTTTCTAACTAAGCAGACTGCACATCAACTGAGGAGGCAAGAACTTAAAATTGGCAGAAACGAAGCAGAAAAGATACTACAAAGCGCCGGAGTAAAAACAAGCAATAGCTAAGCTGCGAAACTTCTCCTCACATAAAACGGTCTTTCCAATCCATCGATCGAAAATGCCCTAGAAGAGCTTGTTAGCAAGCCACGCTCGGAGACCAAAATTGTTCTCAGAAGCTAAAGCGAAACGAGTTGGTCCCAGAATTGACTTATTATTACACGAGACTACGCATTCCTTCCTTTTCTTGACCCAACAATCAGAATCGACACAAAGGCTCTTGCAATTGGTCACTGATGTTCGAGGTGCAACTGAAGGAGTAAAAGGCCTGACGGCTCTAGGCTCGTTAGATTTTTACAAGGGTGACAAGAAAATTGTAGAGGATACTACTGAACTAATGACAATGTATGCTTGGGACCCAGACTACGCAGAAGAATTTACTGACTTTTTAGCACAGCCTGAAGCTCGGTTGGTCAGAAATAGAGTAGGCCTCGTATCGGTCAGTAACTCCGCTCCGATTTTTGAGATACTGTCTGCAGCTGTCGAACAAAATATTGCTGCAGCTTAAGCTGCCTTAGTTCAAATAGCTCACACGATAACCCTCCAACACGGTTATGTTGAAACTCTTCCTTGTGAGGACTTTTTGTTTGATATAGTTATCCCATGAACGAATCAGCAATTAGACGTCTTTTCTTGAACAATAATATTGATGTGACTGGCGATATTCGTAAAATTGAAGTCGGATTTACAAACACGGTCTATTGCGTAGACGATAAATACATACTTAAAATTTGTAGACTCACTGACAACGAGGTTTACTTTAAACGAGAAGTGCAGCTATACGAATACTTTGGCGCAAGCTTGCCGGTTCCTCGAGTACATACCTACGACGACTCAAAGTCTATCATCGACAATCACTACATGATCTACCCACTCATTGAAGGAGAAAACCTTTACAATGTCTGGCACGCATTATCAGAAGAACAACGAAAAGATATCATAAGCCAACTGTGTGAAATATTAAAGCAAATCAACCAGACAGATATAGGTGCGCTGCCTAATGGCATAGATCTCGGAGATGGCACATCCTGGAAAGAAAAAATCCTGACCAAACTATATAAGCATCTAGACGCTGTCGACAAAATGGGTACGCTTAGTGCGAGTGAAATAGCTCAGATTCGAAACTACGTTGAAGAACACCAAGACGTTTTGGATGAACAAAAGATGGCGCTGGTGTACTGGGACGCGCACTTTGACAATGTCATTGTTAAGGGCAGCAAAATTGTTGGGCTACTTGATTTTGAGAGGACTGAGTTAGCCTCGATTGACTTTGCTTTGGATATTGTTCAAAGGATGGTTGATATTCCAAAGAAGTACATGTCGGAATATGCAGAACAGTTTGCCAAGGATGAAGATTATGCTCAGCTTATGGAGTGGTACAAGGAATACTACCCAGAGTTATTTGATTTCCACGATATAGCAACCAGAATTAATTTGTATTCCATCGCACACGACCTCGAAGATCTTGAGGGATGGCCCGATGTCCAATCTCTAAAGGACAATGTCTTGAAAATAACCGCCTAGCTTGCTGTAACGGCTGCGGTCATCCCTGCTATGACCTTCCAAAACAGTCCTGCTTAAAACAGAAGTTATTCGTATCCCCCTTTTGATATACTTCCCCCATGCCCATACACCGTCCTAAACTCATATCAAGCATTGAAGGTCTCGGCCTTAATACAACCAAATCCATGAGATACACATCTAAGACAACGGCTATTGGCACTGAAATTTGGAATGAGTTAGAAGAACCCTGGCAAGAGGGCGAAACCATCATTGCGCGCCCAGGTTACAAATGGGTTACGCGGTGGGAGGTCGGCAAACCGTACATTATTAATAAGTTCTACGATGACGCTAATCATCTAGTCGGTATTTATTGCGATGTTGCTCGGCCAGTACGGCAAATTGAGGGTGGTTTTGAATTTGATGATCTTTACCTCGACGTCTGGTGGACTACAGGTAAGCCAATCAGCGTGCTTGACGAGGATGAATTACAGGATGCCTTAAAGGCTGGCTACATTACAACAAATGAAGCCGACGAAGCTCATCGAGTTGCTAAAGAGCTGATAGAGTTGCTGAAGCAACAATCAGAAATTCTACAATTTTAGACCCATAACATCGGAGGCTGCCTTCTAATAGAGGCCACCTTAAACAGAGTTCATCTTCTTTTTGCTATACTTCAGACATGAAATTGATATTCATCTACGGGCCACCCGCCGCTGGTAAGCTAACTGTTTCAGAAAAGCTATCCGAATTAACAGGCATACCTGTTTTTCATAATCATCATTCCAGAGATCTGGTGAAGGATATCTATGGGGATGGCCTAAATCAGCACTACGCACTCGTAGACAAAATTCGCTATGACGTGATGGAGTACTGCGCACAGAACAATACCGATTTAATATTTACCTACGTATACGGTGGACCCCAAGATGACGATAACGTAAAAGGCTTCACAAAAACGATTGAATCAAATGGCGGTCAAGTTTTGTTTGTAGAACTCACGGCCGATGCAAGTGATCTAGTAGACAGAGTCGATAATGATTCACGGAAAAGATTCAAAAAGTTACTGGACAAAAAGATAATGACAGAACTTACAGAAAACATGTCAATTTTTACCATTCCATACGTTGAATCATTGAAAATAAACACATCAGATACTAGTCCTGCTCAATCCGCTGATATCATCGCAAACAAACTAGGGTTGCTTTAGTTTAGTAAGCTGAAGATAGTTATCTTGGACTTGGATGGCACGACCGTTGCATCAAATGAAGCAGCTATGCCAAGCAAACGTGTTATTGAGGCAGTCAAAAGTGCCCAAAACAAAGTTCACGTAGCTGTAGCAACTGGCAGGCCATATAGTTACGCCTTGCCCGTTATCAAAGCGCTTAATCTACGCGGCCCGAGTGTATTTAACGGGGGTGCAGAGATAGTTGAAAGTGATACCGGCAAAGTACTGCACCGCCAGATGTTGTCTATAGATGCGCTCCAAGAACTAGCTACTCTTAGCTTACCATTCGGCTATAAAATATACAGCGATGAAGATGACTACTCCTCACCAATAACGAATCCTAAACAGGTTACAGGAGAAGCTGCGAAGTTTTTTATTGAAGCGGTCAAAACCAACGACGCAATACATATACTTGAGGAGCTAGCTGCCGTCAAAACAGCGGCAGCTCACCCGACAACTTCATGGGATACAGGCGATGTGGTTGATATTCATGTCACACATGTAGATGGCACCAAAAGGCATGGCGTAGAAAGATTAATCACAATGCTTGGTATCGACAAGGAACATGCCCTTGCCATTGGCGACAGCCATAATGACATACCCATGATGGAGGCGGCTGGCTTTAAAGTAGCCATGGGCGACGCACCAAAAGAAGTGAAGGTTCTAGCTGATTATATAGCCCCCTCGCTACATGATGATGGCGTAGCCGAAACAATAGAACGCTTCATATTAGCTTAAGGATCAGTTGCAAAAAACTAAGAGGCTCTGCAGACATTGACTTAATTTAGCAAGCAAAGGTCGTGGCTCTAGTTCCACACGGGCCCATCTAGAAACCCATAACAAGTTATTTGCTAATTAGTAAAGAGTATTTTAGAATGGTTTAAACAGTAGGTAGGAGAGTTAGCTCAATGCATTATGAAGTTATGTATTCCCCAGGCGATCCAAACAAAGAAGGCTGGGCGCAGAAAGAACAAGATGTAAATGACCGTCACCAGAATTGGTACAGACTTTCAAGAATCGTCTTAACTGATTTGTTTCACGAAACTGGCGTCTATGACAATCTGAAGCGTGGCCAGCGCGCAAAACTCGAACGAAAGAACCAACTGGCGCTCAACCCACAACTTCCGCTTACGCGCGGTGAGCGATCTGCCAATCGCGGACACGCCAGCGGGATCCCTCTGTGGGCTATACCTATTCTACTCGGCGCTTCTGTTGTTGGAGCAGGGGTCGACGCCGTTGAAGGGTATTCCAAGACCGAGCGGATAGGTAGCCAGTATTTGGCAAGTAAGTTCCAGAACCTACACCAACGTTTGGGAATTGACGAAACAATTCGTGGCATTGATGGCGTGAATGAAGGCATCGTGTCTCGACTGGCACCACAGTTGAGGGTTGGAAGCGCTGCTGTACTGGCAAGCCAAGAGCCTGCCAACTATATTGTGAACATGGCTGATCTTTTGGAAGCAACCGAAGAGGCATTACGGCAAGATGGCACAACCGCCAACTTAGAACGTAGGAGAAGACTCAATACTCTGTTTACTGAGAAGGCGCCACAACCACTGTCAGCGCAAGACCAAAGAGTTCGCGCAGCTGAAGTATTTATGAGCAGTAGCCTGTTAAGTAACGGCGAAATCTGTGACATCAGTCTAGAGCGACGGGCAGATTTTCTTCCGGACGGAGAAAAGACATTCCGAATAGAGACGACAACTCCCTATGCGTATCTGTACGAGGGTACTGACATGACTGGCGCATACGAGCCGTACAGAAGACTCTATGCCGACAGATTACTCAATCCAGACCCAATAGCTGAACTAGTACAGAACTCCATCGCCTAAGAGAGTAGAGAGCGTAGATTATTATTTTGTTATACTTGGCAAATGGATAAAGCTGCCAAGACTGTCTGGGACTATATGCTTCTCGGGCACCCCATAAAAAAGTGTGATGTTATTCTCGTGCTGTGTAGCGTAGATGAGCGCGTAGCTGAATATGCAGCTCAGTTATTTCTAGATGGGCGTGGTGACTATCTGGTGTTTTCTGGTGGGGTAGCCCACCAAGGTGACTTGCTTGCCACCAATTGGGAAGGAAGTGAAGCCGATCACTTTGCAGAAATTGCTGTTTCAAGAGGAGTACCGAAAGACAAGATCATTATTGAAGACAAGGCGCAGAACACCGGCGAGAATATTAGGTTTTCATATGACCTTCTTAAGAATCGAGCAGTCAAAATGAATTCTATATTGCTTGTGCAGAAGCCATATATGGAACGACGCACATTCGCTACTTTTAAGGCTCAGTGGCCAGACATAACTACAGAGATTGTCGTGACATCACCACCCATCAAGTACGACGACTACTTTGATACGGTCAATCCAAAAGAAATGGTTCTGAACATCATGGTTGGTGACCTGCAGCGCATAAAGGAATATCCAAAACTAGGCTTTCAAATTCTGCAGGATATTCCTGAAGACGTCTGGCAATCGTATGAGCAACTCGTAGCCGCAGGTTACACAGAACACCTCATGAAGTAAGCAGTAACTGTAGAATTATCATGAATTAAAAACAGGATATGGTAGCTGTTTTTGTTATAGTTTAACTATGAAAGAAGTCGCTTGGGTGTTTGGAAATAGTGCTGCAGGTAAAGAGACGTTTATAAAGTACGTAACCGGAAATAGCGACAAACGGCTTTTTGATAGGCTGGGCTGGACGAACAGAAAAGTAAAAGTTGCCCTATCCAGCATTGATAACATTGGGCAGTTTCTGAACGACCCTATTACATTAAAGCGTGATGGCATTCTTACAGAAACGCCACACTTACTAAAAGAGGCGGATGTCGTGCTCATTAAGTGGCAAACGGTAGATAGTGAGGCGGACAGAATAGAAAAACTTATGGCGCTATTGCCCAATGTTCTGCATAGGATAATACTCATATCTACGCCAAAATCAGAACTCACAAAAAGGCTACCAAACAAAAGTTGGTGGGACGACGATGACATTGACGCTTTTATTCAAGAAGAAAATGAGAGTCTTGAACAAATAATTAACGACCTAAAAGACAAGCTACCGGTTATTGAGATCTCTGGTAATCCAACCGAGCATTACCATCCTATCTCTAATTCATAAGACCCGTCTTGATGCCTTTTGATACAATACAAGCATGTCATTTCAAGCCTATCTAGACAATATTGAAACCAAAAGCGGCAAGACTCCCAACGAGTACATTGAACTTGCTAAGGCCAAAGGTTTTAGTAAAGACACTAATGCCGGCGAAATAGCGACCTGGCTCAAGCAAGATTACCAGCTTGGCCACGGTCACGCCATGGCACTGGTGCACGTTATAAAGAACGGTGCCAAGATTAGTGATAAACACGTTGATACCGGTAGTGCACATAGCGACGACAGTAACGAACTCCGCCTCGACGGCCTCAAAAACAGATAAATCCCTCGGTATATTCAGGTTTTATTAACAACGTTTACTTCTTAGTTGCATTTTTGTTGCATAAAACTACAGGGGTGGATGTTGCATTATTTACATTTGTGTTTCATAGATGGTGCGTTATGCTTGCGAAGCAATTAAGCAAGGAGAGCACCCATGGAAGATTTTACATTCATAACTGGCCGTCCCCTGCCTTCACCAGAAGCAATCGCCCGACGTCCAGAAATGTACCGTCAGGAAAAGTATGAGGCCAAGCGCGGCGAAATCCAGGACAAAATCACTGAATTACAAACAGAGCTAGAAGGACTGCAGGAAAGTCTGGAAAACCCCGCTACGTATGAGCGGGTGCCATTTTTAGAGACATTAGACCCTGAAACCAAGGAGCAACTAGAGGCACGACGCCACGAAAGAGAAGAGAAAGCCAAAACTGCGGCTTGTTTATTATTGGCTGACGTTAACCTAGGCGACGATGAAGCGGCTACTGCACACTATACAAACAAAGTAGACCACGACTTGGCCGGCGGATACATAGAATACCATAGCGTGTTTTTGGCCAAGCAAGTCGGAGTGTACTTAGTTAGCCATCAAGTTAGTTTTGGTGAAAGCGTTGGTGCAAAACGGGATTACCTCACGCCTCACTACAGACAGTACTTACTGCACACTGACGCGCCACAACCACTGACATCTAGTAACAAAGGGATGTTAGATGATCTAGGTGAAGTAACTTTGGCCACAACCACACCTACTGACTGGGTGCTTGTGGAGCGGGACGTACAAGCAAGCACAGAAACAATTAGAACCAAGCGCTTAGCAGACCGTTTGATACCACTACTCAGCCACAATGAATTGCGCCCATTCGTGTCTGCTAACGGCTACACCGACCGTAATCGGCTCACGAATAGCTACCGTGTAGAATTGGCCGCAGGCGTTGCGATACGGGTAGATGGCACGTACTATCAAGAACTGCGCGGTAGAGTGCCAACAACTGTACTCAAGAGTGTGAAGATAGGAATTTTCCATGGTGAAGAGGCTGCCGAAGCGTACGTTATCGATATTCCTACGCTGGAGGTTCTTCCCCGCGAATATGATTCGTACGAAAATATAGGCAACAAACACCTCCACAGCAAAGCCGAGACACTCACTAATATTCTGTTCGAAAACATAGCAAATAGGCCTGTGGAGGAGTAAGATATGAACGAAATGCACCCTATTTACTTTGTTACTGGCAACCCACATAAGTTCCGCGAAGCAAAAGCTTTGCTGCCACAGCTTGAGCAAGTCGAGTTTGATCTGCCAGAAGAACAATCGCTCGACCCACAACTCGTTATCCGCAAAAAACTAGAAGTAGCTAAGACTAAACATGACGGTCCGCTCATTGTCGAGGACACGTCACTTTACTTAGACGGCTTGAATGGCTTCCCTGGCCCACTCATTAAGTGGATGGCACAAGCCGTCAGTAACGACGGTATATACCAATTATGTCAGCGCATTCACAACACCGGGGCAGTCGCAAAAACGGTCATTGGTTACGACGATGGCGAAACGGTGCAGTTCTTTGAAGGTGAGATTCATGGCGAGATCGTTAAGCCGTACGGCAACGAAGGTTTTGGTTGGGACGAGATATTCCGACCCAACGGACTCAGTGAAACCTTTGCAGAAATGGGCGACGAATTCAAACCAGAATTCAGCATGCGCACCCATGCCTTCAACCAGCTGAGTGATTACTTGCAATCAAAACAGTAAGTACTTCTACCCCGTTATATTTCTACTACATGTGGGCCGTTGCTATACTGTCATACATGAGCGATAACAGCGACTTCATGCACAAAGACCTACCTGTCTATTCTTTCAAGACCGAGCAGCACTTTGAGAAATGGCTATCACAGAACTACGAACGTGAAGCCGGTTTTTGGTTGCGTTTCTATAAAAAAGCCACCAACATACCAACGATTCAGATAGGTGAAGCTGTGGATGTGGCGCTTTGT
This sequence comes from Patescibacteria group bacterium, assembly GCA_052034685.1. GTDB lineage: Bacteria > Patescibacteriota > Saccharimonadia > Saccharimonadales > CAYUUR01 > CAYUUR01. The sequence goes on from JBPOIH010000002.1 coordinate 35,326, forward strand.
TACGGCTGGATCGATGGACTACTCAATTCATACAATGAGGAGTCCTACCTCGTGCGGTTCACGCCACGAAGAGCAAAGAGTGTTTGGTCCCAAGTAAACGTTGCCAAAGTAAAAAAGCTGACCGCGGAGGGGCGTATGCAACCAAGTGGCCAAGCCCATGTGGATGCCGCCCAGAAAGACGGCAGGTGGGCAGCGGCATATTCAAGCAAGAGACGGTGATAGCTAAAATATGCTGTTAGAATAAATAGCATGAGTTCAAAAATTGAATCGATGAGCCCAAGACAATTTGCCTTTCAGGAATTATTTGTGGGCACGCTCATTTATGCTGTTGTGCTTGGGTTTTTTAACGACTACACAACTATCGTTAGTGCCAGAAGCTTTTCGACGATTTTCTTTGCTTCATTCGTACTAGAGATCCTAACCTATCTAGCTTTTCAGTTAAAAGGTAGCATCGTTGCGCGGCTAAAAAATCGCCACGGTCTGTCGTATAGAATATTGATGTTCTTTTGCGTCTGGCTTGTTATGTTCCTGTCTAAGTTCATATTTCTTTGGGCGCTCGATTCGCTATTCGATGACTACATTATCATCAACGGCTTCTTTGGGATTTTGTTTATAGTCTTATGTGTAACAATAGTTCAGCGACTTGCAAACAAAATATTTGTGCTTCTAGGTGGCCACAAATAATTCTGGCTACAGACTCAAACCTTAGTTAAATAAAGCGTTGTTAAACGCCAATTTCATACAGAATGAAGCGTATACTAATCCTATGATAGTCGCAATCAGCCGCAGTAGTAGCTTCTTTTATACCTATATTGCCAAACCCCTGCTCTTTAGGTTTAAGCCTGATGGCGTGCACGATTCTCTGGTCAAATTTGGCACTCACGTACAGAAGCATCATGTTCTCCGCTCTGCCATTGAGACAAGCTGGGCTTACAAAAACGATGCTATGCTGAGCCAAACAATCAATGGAGTCGCGTTCCACAACCCGGTAGGATTATCGGCAGGGTTTGATAAAAACATTGTTTTGGCACGACTTATTAAATCAGTTGGTTTTGGTTTTATGGAGGGCGGCTCACTTACACTCCATGCATGCGATGGCAACCCTCGACCTTGGTTTTACAGACTGCCAAAAACAAAATCAATAGTTGTATACGCAGGATTAGCCAATGTAGGGGTGCAAGCAATCATTCAAACCGTGAAAAACTATCCAGCCAGCACGTTCAGCGATTTTCCGCTCAACATATCAGTAGCAAAAACCAACTCTAAAGAAACATGTACTGACAAAGAAGCGATTAACGACTACATAGGCAGTCTTATGCAACTTCAGCGCGCAAATGCATGCAGCATGTACACATTGAACATCTCGTGTCCCAATACTTATGGTGGTGAGCCGTTTACTACCCCCAAACGCTTAGAATCTTTGCTGGAGGCTGTCGATACATTGGAACTAAAAAAGCCTTTGTTTATAAAAATGCCGGCTCATTTACCATGGGAAGAGTTCAACGAGTTGCTGAAGGTTGCGCAAAGACACTCTATTCAAGGCTTAACGATTAGCAATCTGGCTAAAGATCGGGGTCAAGCTAAACTTATGGATCATCTGCCGGAATCAGTTGAAGGCAACCTCAGCGGAGAACCAACGAGAGAGCTAAGTAATGATCTCATTCGAAAAACGTACGAGCAGTATGGTGATCGATTTACGATCATTGGTGTTGGCGGTATATTCAGCGCAGAAGACGCCTACGAGAAGATACGGTTAGGCGCAACACTTGTGGAGCTGATAACAGGCCTGATATTTGAAGGACCTCAGCTAATAGGCCAGATTAACAGTGGTTTGGCGCAACTCCTGGCACAAGACGGTTATAGCACGATCAGCGAAGCAATTGGCGTCGACACCAGAAAAGCCTGATAATTCAGTAATTCGAACCGGCGTATCGTGCCTTTCGCTACTATTGAGAGTCTGGATAAGAATTTTGTAGAAGATGATCCTTTCTTAAGCTTCAGTTATCCAGTAGCATCAAGAGCTCGTAGTGCATCGATCAATTCGTCAAAGACATTTTGATCATCCTCATTGGGTACTGTTATCCCCATTTCGTATTGAGCGTCTATCGATTTACACACTTCACTTATGGATGAATCCTGGCCTGTTACGATGTGTTCGAACTCGTCTGGCCTATCAAGGTTGAGGGAGAAAGAGTCGACGACACCCGCTGGCGAAGTCCGATAGGCTAAAACTTTCCTATTCCCGTCGTTCAGTGCCATGACTCGCCACACCGCAAATGTCATTTTAATGTCTACCCACTCGGGAGCGACGGGGTTAAACTTATCGGCAAAAAACTCAGAAAGGAAAGTCACACGATCTTCTGGTTGTGATACTTCATGATTCATGAGTTTATTTTCCGCGCTGTTGATGACAATTGCAAGCACGAGTACTATAGGCTATAAATGGTATGATAGAAGTATGCACAAAGAATTTACACCAGAGGAAGCAAAGAAGATTGGCGAAGAAATTGGCGTTAATTTTGCTGCGTTCAGCCTCGAAGAGTTCAGAAAAGGCTTAGTAGTAGAACTAGAGCATGGCTCAATGTGGGGCGACGAAACCAACGTCACCAAGGACGACCCCCACTTTACCGGACGAATTGCCTGGGCACATCTGAAAGAAATTCCTGATTACTACACACGCCTTGAAAAAATGGAAAAAGAAGCCGGCAGCTAACAACAAGCATTTTGGCATCGATGCACTTTGCTATAGTACTAACATGAAACTCGTTTGGATATTCGTTTCAATTGGCGGGATCATTGGCGGTTATTTGCCGACGCTGTTCGGACAAAATCCGCTCTCTGTCATATCTATTCTCTGCGGGGCGGCGGGTTCTTTCTTTGGCATCTGGGTGTATACCAAACTTGACCTTGGACAATAAATAACGCCCGGATTGCTCCGGGCGTTTGTTGCAAAAAACTATTACTTATTTTCGCTTTGAGCTAGCTGGCTGATCAAGCGTGTGCTTCACGTCAAGTGAAAGCGCAATCAAGAGTGGTCCAGTAACGAGTGCGTACAGACCGAGGATCCATACAAATGCCACACCGGCTGATGCTGGCTGGAAGAGCACTACGATACCTGCAAGTACTGAAATAATTGCACCGATCATAATGAGTGTTCGCATACCTGCAGACAAATCATCAGAAAAGGCCGCAACGGCTTCAATGACACCACGCACGATCAGCGTAAAGCCGATCAGCAAAATCAGTGTTGCAAAACTAACAAGCGGATGACGGATCAGGTAAACACCTACGCCAACCTGCAAAAGCCCGATCAGCAATACGAGGAACCATGTTCCGCGCTTACCAATAGCGCCGATACCTTGCACGATTTCCATAACGCCTGTTACTAAAATATATGCGCTAAACAAATACACCAGTGTTACGAGTGTAATTGCTGGCCAAAACACTGCGGCAATACCAAACAAAAGCGCTGCAACACCACGCAATGTTAGTACCCACCAATAGTTTGACATGAACTCTCTCTCAGATGCGTCCATTATCTCTCCCTTTCGTTATATTGTGACCCTATAATGCGCTTCTTTCCAATTTGTTGTCAAGTACACTTGTTTTTTGTGATAGTTAGCGAGATGATAGAGGTAATGAAAAACATGAACAAAGGCTATTTGGTAATCGGTATCGCCGTCGTCGTGCTGGGTATGCTGGTGCTCGCAAACTTGCTTGATGTCGTACGCGGCAACAACATATATGAACTACTGTGGCCGATTACGATCTTTGCAACCGGGCTTGGACTCGTCAGCAGCCCCGGCGCTAAAGGTTTGGGCTACATCATTCTATGGATCGGCTTCTTGCTATTGCTACGCCAAATGCACGTCTTTGATTCTGACGCCGGCAAAACGATTCTGGTATTCGTTCTTGCCCTTACGGGCCTAGGCATCCTCACGCAAGCTGGTGACCGTATTGCCCCAAAAGACAGCTAGCGTCTACACAATACTTTGAACCATAAGCAGAAACACCGTACAATACCTGGTAATGATTCAGTATTTGCGAAGTACCGACTACAAGCCACGCATTGGCGTCAAAAAAGATCTGCAGCCAGGCAGCTGGATTCGTGTTGAGAACCCAAACGACGATGAGCGCAGCAAACTCATCAAAGACTTTAAGTTAGACGAGACAATCCTACAGGACGCCCTTGACCCACACGAAGTCCCACGTATTGAGACTGAAGACAAAAACATCTACCTGATCACGCGCCTGCCAGACACAGACGACGAATTTAATGACTTCACGACACCGGTAATGTTTGTTGTCCACCCAAAGCATCTTATTACTGTTAGTCGTGACCCGCTGGCCCGCCTGTGGCAGCCGTTCATCGACAAGACAGCAGTCGCTACCACACAGCAAACACAGACACTGCTCATGATGCTCGAAGCAATCGTGCTCCAATACGAACGACGCGTTGCCATCATTAACCGTCAAATGCGTGCAGCTATTGGCGACGTTACGCGTCTGCGTCCTACTGACATCGCAACTTTTGTGGAGTACGAACGAAAGCTAAATGATTACCTGGACGCACTTATTCCGAGCAACAACGCTATTGAAAAGCTACTTGGCGGACGTTTCTTGAAGCTCCATGAGGACGACAAGGATTTGGTGGAAGATCTGTCAATCGACCTCGAGCAAATTATTGTGCGTTGTAAAAGTTTGTTGCGTACCATTACAAACGTACGCGATTCATACCGCGCCGTCATGGACACCAAACTGAATGAAACAATCCGCATCCTGACCGTCATTACCCTCGCAGTAACGGTCCCGACCATGCTTGCCGGCTTGTACGGTATGAACGTCCACTTGCCGGGTGAAAACTCACCGATCATGTTCTGGATAATCGCCGGGATCTCTCTGCTTACCAGTGGAGCGCTAGCCTTCTACTTCCTCCGCAAACGCCGTTAACCCAGGATTATGCGGTCTGTGTCAATCATCGCACGGCGCTGACTATCTGCAATCTCATCAAGATCATGCTGTAAACTCGCTCGTGCTGCTGACTGCCTTTGTGCAGCTTCATCAAGCATTTCTTGCTCTTGAGAGTACGGCACGGTGAAATCTTCAATAAAGTATGCTTGGACAATTGGGTCAAGCAATGCCGCAAAGAGCTTTTCAGCCTCAGGATTTTCCATTATTCGAGAAAAGTGTGCTCCACCCTCGTATAATCCATGACCCCATGGTGCAGATTCGTACTTCTTCCGTATGTCTTCTCCTGATTGCTGCACCCATACACGCGCTTCGAGTCCGCCGCGTTCTGCAAATCGATTAATCAGCACCTCGTTTCTTCTCGGTCGCTTGTGCTCTGCGTATACCACTTCGACTTGCGGCAAGGCAATTCTTCTCGTATCAAAGTCTCTGCCAAACTCTACATACCCGTCGTTGCTATTCCTGTAGTCAAAAGGCATAGAAACCACCGTGCCAATCTGTCGACTGTATCTGTCTACTGGCTGCGCTGCATTAGGAAGCGATGTAACCATCGTTTCAACCACAGCTGCTAGCTGTTCATTAAGCGGCATTGCAGTATCAAGGTTTTCTCCGTTACGGCCGGGCATAGTATCCTCCTGGGTGGTTATTAGATTCTTTAATAGTATGCGCGTCAAACTTACACGTCAAATGTATAGTCAACAAGTGCCCACGTACAAATAGTCCCCAGGTGTGCGGCCAGTTCGCGGTGCGCCGGGTGCGCTTTGTATTCGTCTAAACCCTGCTGGTCTGCAAAGTCGGCTACTTCAGCCACATCATAGGCACTTGGTGATTCGGCCTCATTGACGCCAATACTCCAGCTTTCTACAGTCGGGCATTGTGCGCCCAAAGCTTCGAGCCGCTCGATGGCATCTTCTTGAACACTATCTGTCACGCCTTCATTAAACTTGAAGAGCAAAATGTGTCTGATCATTTGGTGTGTTCCTTTGCATGCCTATAGCCACCATGGCCTTTATCGTTCATTGTGGCGACTTCATCCCACTGCACCGCTTCTGTCTTAATAATCATGCCTTGGACTACTTTGTCGCCAGCTTCTACGGTCACTGGGCTGTCGGTTATGTTGTGCAGGAAGGCGTAGTTCTCGTCGTCATTGCCACAATAGAACGGATCAACAACTCCAACTCCGTTTGCCAACATCAGACCTTTGCGCATGGGCGTACTACTGCGGCTAAACAGCAGGAGTGCATGGCCATCGGGTACTTTGAGCGCAACGTTCTGAGCGACCGGTTTGATCTCGCCAGGACCAATCGTAACTGTCTCGCGACAGACAAGATCAAAACACGCCGCGCCTACTTCGGGAGCCGGCAATGCATAGGATTTGTCAAAGCGTTTTATGGGTATTTTCATTGTTTTATCATAGTATCATTTTTGTAGCTTGGTAGTGTTTATTTATAGAAATCGTAGGAGAGTTGGTTAAATTCAGGTAGTGTAAATATCTCTGCCTGACCATTATTCCACAGTGCAAAGTCAGCAACTCCGGCATCCATAGTGAGGCGACTGCAGGTCGTACAGAACGGTTCACCTGCATCGGTGAAATTACCACCTTCATCAATCCGCATAAAGTATAGGGTCGAACCTGCAATTTTATCAGCATGGTGCTTGAAGGCGTCTAGCACAGCGCGCCATTCTGCATGTACGCAACACGTTAAGTCATACTTTGGTTTTTTGCTATAGTTCCAGGTCATACCACAGGTTCGGGCTGTCTCGTCCTCGCATACTGGGGAATTATAGCCTTCACCGATCACCTGGCCGTCTTTCACAATGACCGAACCACAATGACCCCGCTGGCAGGTGGCTTTGGCAGCAACGTGCGCAGCCAAGGTAAAGTACTTTTTAATCTTTTGAAGTTCGCGGCCATCAACTGTCTGCATGCATATATCCTACCAGACAATCAAAAAGTGGAATACGCCACGTAATATGTGTATATTACTAACTATGAGCAGCGTCGAAGCACCAAATTGTCGTCATTACCCAATAGGCTATTATGACGGGGCTATCGCTGAGTTTGATACTGCTCCACCAGAACACCTCAAAGTTGAGTCATTTATTGATGAGGTAGGTATTCACTGGACGACTAACCTACCTGCGGCCGAGGTGCCTGCTGCTGTCGCAAATGTTGTACCAGGCGTCGTAGACATAGATGTATTCATGCAGGACGACAAGATCACGATTAACAGCGATGACATTGAAGGTTTGTTACGCACTGCAACACCCGAAGAAACCATTCGTCTAGCGTACACCTTTGAGCCAGACCGACTGAGCAAAGACGGATTGAAGCGCGCAATGGTTGTTGCGTGGAGAATTCAAAGAGAGGATATCCACGCGCCGTATCAGCTCGGAGTACTCATGCCTCGTGACACGCTTGAGATTCCAAATGAACTTATCGCCGCAACTGCCACAGAGAATGTCCGTGCAACGCCTGATCTACTGGATAGACTCATCAAAATCACTGCCGACGCATCCAGCATTTGGACAGATTAGTTTGCACTTACAAAATGCTCGTTACTAAGGAGTGTTCGGCTCGGCATCTGCAATAATCTGTTCCATTGCAGTTATTGTATTTGGTCGAGCAAATCGCAGAACTTCTAATGCCGTCTCAGAGAAACTGCCCATCATTACACGAGCTGCGGCAAGTTTGAAGTCGTCAGACGCGCCTGGTTCATAACTTGCCTCGTCTTCAGGATTGAATACGCATGTGAGACTTGCAGAAAAATCACAGGTTTGACATGCAACCCCGTACAGTTCTCCATCGGCACGCTCTTCTATAATGTACCAGCCCATCGTGCACTCTTCGTCCTTATCGCACGTAATTCTTTCTCCTGCTTTGTCTTCAAACGCATGATCAAGCTTCCATTCACTAATTGGTTTTTCTATTCCTGCCATAATAACTCCTTATTACGATAATCATATATACCGCTGACAAATATGCAAGCATGAGTATTATGCGCTGTGTCGTTCTTCTATATACCAATGAAAAAGCCGTCCAAATGGACGACTCTTACAATGGTACCCGCGGCAAGATTCGAACTTGCGACACCTGGTTCCGAAGACCAGTGCTCTAATCCACTGAGCTACGCGGGCTTATCTTTTTTCACGTCTATTTTTGCCTGAATTTGTCGACTGTACGTGCGTTTCCTATGACAATTAGAACACACGACTTCGCATTTAGCAATCTCTGTAGTTAACTTCGTTATGCTACAACTGTTTATCAGCTTGTTCACCTCATAAAGCTTACCTTCTAGATGGTCAAAGTCCATAACGTAATATGGGTACTTTTCATTACAATCAACACACGGGGATGATTCTTTTACATCATTCAACCACAAACGAATGTCTTTCTTTCTTTTCAATGCTTTTTTAATGTACGTTTCCCGGTTCGCATAATAATGACGACGGATTGCTGCTCGCTGCTTTTCAATATCTTTCCACGGCATAATGGGATTATAACAAACTACGAGTTTCGAAGCTATGCAAATTGCGGGTATCCATTTATGTGCTTCACTTTTGAAAACCCGATATAATCATAACCAGATGAAACTAAAAGCAAACCTGCACAAACTACGCTTACGCGCGGTAGCACTCAGCAAGAAACGCAATTTCAGAGTCGCGTGTACTGTGTTTGTAGCACTGTTTTTTATCATAAATATTGGTCTATACGGCTACTACAAAGAACGCACCTATCCACGCACCACGCTAGAAGATATCCGTGTTGGTAGCGTCGAAAACGCTGGGCTCAGTGAGTTTGTAAGCAGTACTGATCTGTTACCAGAACAGGTGACATTAGTGCTCAGTGACACAAAAATAGAGACCAAAACAGCCGACCTCGGCATTTCTTTTGATCAAGAGGCCACGCTACAGCAACTGCAAACGGCCCGTTCTTGGTTGCCAATATATAACCTCATCGTAGCGCCAAAGGCGACTGCCGCATTTAGCGTAAATGATGACGTGTTCAGCAAGTTGCTTGCGAAAATATCAGCAAAGTACGGCAAAAAACCAGTCGATGCGCAAATCACATTAGAGAACAAAGTGTTCGTCGTCAAAGACAGTACTGACGGCAATGAAATCGATGTAGAAAGCGCCAAGACAACAGTGCTAAATGGACTGCTCGGCGGCCAGCCAATAGAATTGCCAACCAAAGTCGTGACTGCCAAAACAACTGCCAAGGAGCTCGAGAAGTCCAATACTTCACTGAATGCCCAACTCAAAACACAGGTCACCTACACCTTTGCTGGCAAAGAATCGACCCTTGACCCAACTAAAGTTTTTGCCCGCAAAGGGCAGTCCTATCAGCTTTCTAACTCACTTATAGAAAGCCAGGTCACCAGCATCGGAGCGAGCTTTGGTATACGCGTTGCCAATACGGCGGGCGCAGTCAGCGCCACCCAAAAAGCAATTGCGGCGGGCAGTACGCTCAAATTTGCTCTAGAAGAACTCAAAGCCGAACGTTCATACAGTTACTGTGTTGCAGCACGAGGGGTTGCTACAAGTAATCTTGGCACCCTCAGAACAAAGCTCATCAGTGTATACGGTGATAAACGTGGCTGGTCGCTCAATGGGCGCGTCAACCTTGACCGTGTTAACAGCGGTTGTGATTTTACTGTCTGGCTAAGCGCCGCATCGCAAATGCCAACGTTTGGAGCAATCTGTGATTCAATGTGGAGTTGCCGTGTTGGCGCAAATGTCGTCATCAACTTTGACCGCTGGCAAGGCGCCAGCCCAGCATGGAACGCAGCAGGCGGCAGCCTCGACGAGTATAGGGCCATGGTTATTAATCACGAAACGGGTCACTGGTTTGAATTTGGACACAGCAACTGTGGCGGCAGCGGCCAGCCGGCACCTGTCATGCAACAACAATCAATTAATTTGCAGGGTTGTAAGTTTAACGCTTGGCCTACCTCAAGTGAACGAGCCAGACTAGCAAACGCGCTAGGTATCTGACTTGCCGTCAGACAGTTGCTTGGGCGGCTGTTCTGATTGCTTGAGGGTGTTTTCAAGCACCTTGATGATACTGCGAGCATGTTCTTTGCTCATGCCCATGCGTGCAATTGTCTGTGGCTGACCAGTTGTACCAGCGTTCTGCAAAAAGTTCATCACAACACCGTAGTTATTGACGGTTACATTTACCATGTCGGTGTATTGCACGCGTGTGTCTTGCGGAACCACCATTACAACCGGCGCACTTGGCTGGGTCATGTCACTGAAGCCGGTGTTCTGCAGGAGTTCTTCTGCGTTGTAGCCAGCGAGTTGCCAGATCTTACTTGCCTCTTCTTCTTTAACACTCAGATGGCTCAACAGTAGGAGTAGGATGTCTTCACTCGGCTTCATTGAACCGTCTTCAATCCGAAGTAACATCTCGGCATCAATCTCAACAGCACCTGATACGTCAGCTATCGTCTCCTGCAAACGAACACGCAGTGAACGAAGCTGCGATCCAAGCATTTGGTATGGTTTTTCCCTATCTGTCTTACTCATTCCTACCAGATATGGTACGCCTTCACATCACGTCCTGCAAGCACAAGCTGAGCCGTAAATCACTAATTGACGCTTGGTCTTGGTATACTAAATGCGTGAAGATTATCAAAAACCAAGATTTATCCCTACTCACCTCATTCCAAACAGGCGGACCGGCCGAGACGTTTATCGTCATTGAGCAAACCAATGACTTACGCCAAGTGCTGACTGATTATAAAAAGCCACTTTGGTTGCTGGGTTCTGGGGCAAACACGCTTATTTCTGACCATGGATTACCGGGCACTACGCTGCAGTTTCGTAACGACAAGATTGAGATCCGTGAAGAGTCAGACGGCGCGCTGTGCATTGCTGATGCGGGTGTCGACTGGGATGCCTTTGTGCAGGCCACGATTGCTCATGGGTTATGGGGTCTGGAATTCACGAGTGGGATTCCTGGCACGGTAGGGGCGGCAGTTGTTGGCAACATTGCGGCTTATGGCCAAGCAGTATCAGACAGATTAGCCTGGGTAGAGGTCGTGAGTACTAAAGGAGACCCTACAATCACTGAATGCCTGAAGACGCCTGAACTTGGGCTCAAGTATCGCTACTCTGACTTTCAGAACGCTAAGCTTGGTGACCGCGTTATCGTCAGAGCCGCCTTTCAGCTTTCAACTAAGCCAACTGGCGACCTGGCATATGCATCTGCGCAAAAGGCTGCAAGCGACCTTGGACTGAGCACAGACTCACTCGCACATCGGCGAACGATAATTATGGAAGCTCGTAAACGCGCCGGGTCGCTGATTGAGCCAGGCAATACACACAAGACAGCTGGTTCATTCTTCCGTAATCCTCATGTCAGCAAAGCACAAGCCGAGCAAATCATCGCTCACGAAGAAAACAACATCAGCATGGAACAAATCATGGGTCAAAACAGCGCCCATAGCGGTGACGCCTACCGTGTTTCTGCCGCTCATGTATTACTAGCTGCCGGCTTCAAGCGCGGCCAAGCGTGGGGAGCCGTACGCCTTCACCCCGACCACATCCTTAAGATTGAAAACACTGGCGGCGCAACTTCTCAGCAAATTTATGATGTAGCTCAGGAAATTATCCGCACTGTTAAAGAGAAGCTCCACATCGACCTGGAGGCCGAAGTACGTTTCCTTGGCGAATTCTAGCGGGCTCTTGCTAGAAACTTATTGGAGTGCGGATACGACTTGAACAATGACCAGCGACAATACCGTAGATACAGCCAGGTTACCAAGCACTACAAACGCTGGCCTAGCGTTAATACTTGGCTTGAACTGCAGCAGCAAGAACTTACCAGCATTGTAGAAGCCGCTCACGAGAAACAGTAAAGCGTTACATAACACGTAACCGCGCATGTCCTCACTTGTCTGAGAGGAAATTAACAAAACTAACAATCCGACAACTACCAAACCAACTGCAGACAGCATGTACATTCGACGAGTTGCTTGAGCTTGGGCTTTTTTGGACAAGACCCGTTCTTGCCGAGCTGAGAACGCCCCAACTAGCCAGCAAATCGCACTAGCCGGCAATAACACTGTAACTGCGAACGCTAGTCCGAGCAGTGATATCGATTCCGTCTCTGCAGCGCTACCCGTCAATGTCAGCAACCACGAAGCAACCGCTACTATTAGTGCTGCCCAGGCTAATTCCTTGGCACCTTTTGATAGTTTGTTCTCTGGACCGATAGCTTTAGCTTTCATCTTCACTCCTTGTCGCTGGGCAATGCGTATTGCACTGCAAAAGCGACTACTTCTTGTTTGAGAACATTCAGCGCTTTGGCATCATTGCGCTGCAGAATTGCTTGTTTCATCCATTCAGCGACCAAGGCCATGTCATCAGGCTTTAGACCTCTGGTCGTAATTGCTGGCGTACCGATACGCAGACCACTCGGACGGAATGGCGGCAGAGGATCATTTGGAATGGCGTTGCAGTTGGCGGTTAGACCAATGCTATCAAGTATATTTTGTGCTTCGCGTCCATCAATCTTATAGCTCGTCATCATGTCGATTTGGATCAAATGATTGTCTGTCCCATTAGTAACGAGTTTGAAGCCCCGTTTCATCAGCTCATCTGCCAGGCGTTTAGCGTTGTCTAAAACTGTTTGCGCATACACTTTGAATTCTGGCTGCAATGCTTCACCAAATGCGACAGCCTTGCCAGCAATCGTGTGCATATGCGGGCCGCCCTGAAATCCCGGGAAGACTTCGCGGTCAATCAATGTTGGCAAGTTTTCTACTGTTTTCTCCGGTGCTTTGAGCGGGTTGCCAGCCGTGCCTTTAGTCAAAATAAGACCACCCCGCGGACCCCGTAAGGTTTTGTGCGTTGTCGTGGTAATAACGTGGAAGCCATGGTCAAATGGGTTTGGCAGCACACCGCCCGCAATCAAACCAGCGATATGCGCCATGTCAGCCATGAGCACTGCATTGACCTCGCGGCCAATCTCGGCAAACTTAGCATAATCCAAACTACGCGGGAAACCACTGAAACCTGCCAAGATAATCTTTGGCTTCTCTTTGAGGGCCACAGCGCGCATTTCGTCATAATCAATCTCACCTGTTTCCAGATCTTTGATGCCATAACGAACAAAGTTATACAGTTTGGCGCTACTGGTAATTGGATGCCCGTGAGTGAGATGACCGCCATGATCCAAACGCATTGCCATAACTGTGTCACCCGGCTCAAGCCATGCTTGATACACGGCTATGTTTGCAGGAGCGCCGGAATGCGGTTGCACATTAGCATGGTCTGCGCCAAACAACTGCTTTGATCTATCAATTGCAAGTTGCTCAATGAGGTCTGTATTCTCTTGGCCACCGTAATACCGTCGGCCGGGGTACCCTTCAGAATATTTGTTTGTCAGGATACTACCATTCGCTTTAAGTACATCACGGCTTACATAGTTTTCGCTTGGGATAAGCTCAAGTCCCTCACGCTGTCGTTTTTCTTCTGCCGCAATTATGTTTGCTACTACTTGGTCTTTCATCATTTTCTCCATTCACATTGGGTTCGTAAAAGTCGTTTCTGGAGTAGAACAGCTATATCATGCCTCTATTCTACCCGAAAGTATCAATAGACACACAAAAATGCTTTTCATACACCAGATATGGTATATAATTGGGTGCAATGTCTTCGACCAACGAAAAGATTGGCAATCTTATTGCCCAGATACGACAAGAGCGCGGCCTCACGCAAGCTGAGTTCGCCCGTCGGCTCAAAACCAGTCAGTCAGCCATCAACCGCATAGAGCGTGGTGGCCAAAATCTCAGCCTAGAAACACTTGGCCGTATCAGTGACGTACTTAACAAGCAGATTATCAGCCTTGGTGAGGGTGGTATCAACCTGCGCGTCGAAGGCGGGCAAGAACTCCATGGCGAGATTACACTCAAAACCAGCAAAAATGCTGCGGTTGCCCTTTTGTGCGCGAGCCTTCTAAACTACGGGGTTACCAAGTTCAAGTCCTTCCCGAGGATCGAAGAAGTCTATCGGATAATCGAAGTGCTGGAAAGCATTGGCGTTAAGGTTAAGTGGCTCCCTGGCAACGACCTTGAGATTCGTCGCCCTGAGAAGCTGGAAATGGAAAAGATAAACAAAGTCTCAGCCAAAAAAACCCGCAGTGTTCTTATGTTACTTGGGCCACTCCTGCACGACTTCAAGACCTTTAATATCCCATACGCCGGCGGTTGCAAACTCGGCGAGCGGACAGTAACACCGCACTTGTACGCTCTAGAAGAGTTCGGCATGAGCGTCATCGCCAAAACCGGCAGATACGAAGTTACCGTCAATAAACAAACTCCAAAACAACGGATTGTACTGTATGAAACTGGTAACACTGTCACCAACAACGCCTTGATGGCAGCAGCACGAACAAATGGTACGACGACTATTCAAGCAGCAAGCGCTGACTACATGGTTCAGGACCTCTGCTTATTCCTGCAAAAGCTCGGTGTTAAGGTTAACGGCTTTGGCTCGTCAGTACTCGAAATAACTGGCGTCCCTCACATCAAAAAGAACGTTACCTTTGCCCCTACCGAAGACCCTATTGAAGCTATGTTCTTTATATCTACCGCTGTCACAACAAATTCCAAGCTGACTATTCGGCGCGTGCCAATTGATTGGATTGGCCTGGAACTGTTCAAGCTTAAAACCATGGGTTTGCAGTTTAAGATCGGCGAGCAATATAAAGCAACCAATGGTGTTATTAACCTGGCAGATATTGTCATCCAAAAGCATGACGGCACATTACAGGCGCCTGCTGATAAGCTTCATCCTAATCTCTGGCCAGGCATCAACCCTGACTGCATACCGTACTTTGTGCCAATTGTAGCCGTTGCCAAAGGCCGAACGCTCATCCACGACTGGATGTTTGAAAACCGCGCTATTTATTACACAGAGATGTCAAAGATTGGCGTCAACATAGAACTGGCAGACCCACACCGCGTGTACATTAATGGTCCGACTAAATTCACCCATGCTGATGTTGTCTCGCCACCTGCACTTCGACCCGCCAGCTTACTCCTCATTGGCATGCTCGCAGCCGAAGGGACTTCGATGCTGCGCAATGTATATACCATCAACCGAGGCTACGAAGACCTGGCGGAACGCCTTAATTCACTTGGCGCTAAGATTACCGTCCTACACGAACTGTAGATCGCCAGTTTGGTCGCAGTAAATGCCCGATGTCACGACGGTATTGCATGCCGTCAAAATGCACACCGTCTGAGCCAATCGCTGCATATGCTTTGGCGGCTGCTTCGTCCAGAGTTTCAGCCAGTGCTGTCACATACGCCACTCGACCACCACTTGCACGTAAGTCTAAACCATCGATTGTTACCCCAGCAAACTGCAACAGAATGTCGGCAGGCACACGATCAAGTCCATAGATGTGCTGAGATTCTGGGGAGACTCCAACTGGGTAGCCCGCCCGTGCCAGCGCCACAGTAATTGCCGCTCGTGAACTCCGTGTCATATCACGCGGCAGTGTTAGTTCGCCATGCGCAGCCGCAAGATGCATCTGCAGAACATCGACTCCTCCGGCACTAAGGACTGGCATTTGTACTTGCGTTTCTGGGTCACCCCATCGGGCATTAAACTCAAACACTGCTGGGTCACCACCAAGTTCTTCTGCCAACATAATGCCTGCGTACAGTACACCCGCGTAGCCTGTGCCGTCAGTCTGCATACCCCTAACGATTTGATCAGCGATGCCCATGAGTTTCTTGCGCTGACGATCACTCAGTAATTCATCGATCGGCAGGTAGGCTCCCATACCGCCGGTATTTAATCCCTTATCGTCTTCGCCGATCCGCTTATGATCTTGCACAAATGGCAATACGCTATAGCCACCATTTCCATCCATCACGATAAACATCGAGACTTCCGGTCCGTGGAAACGCTCCTGGATAACTACTCGCTCTAGGCCACCCCCGGCATAAGCGCCATCAACCATAAGTTTATGTAGTTCTCGGCGGGATTCCTCTTCTGTTTTGGGCAAAATAACACCCTTGCCATCAGCCAGGCCATCGGCTTTTATCACATAAGATTCTGGATCACGTCCGCTGATTGCGTCAATCGCGCTATCAATATCCTCAACTATCCAATGTTTCGGTTTGGCAATTTTATGCCGTTCGCAAAAGTCGGCTCCGTATGCCTTGCTGGTTTCGTGCTTTGCAGACGTTGCATCAGGACCAAATGCTATAATGCCTTCTTTGGCGAGCGCACCGATAAAGTCACGTTCAAGTTGACGCTCTGAACTCACAACTGCCAGGTCTGCCTCTAATTCGTAAGCCAGGTGCGCAAATGCTTCTGGCGTGTTTGAAATATCATGCGACAGCGCATCAAGGTATGGATGCTGCATCGCACCATTGGCATATGCATAGTGCACTTCTGGGGCTAGATCAGACCCCAAGAAAGATCGGCCCAGTTCAAACTCACGACCCCCGGACCCTGCAATAAGTACCCTCGTCATTACACATATTGTACTAGTTACTTGCCGAGCGCACAAAGAATCAGTTATAAAAACAGGTTTATTTTACGGAAATCTACGGGAATGACACGCCGAGTTTGTATAATTTCGCGCACATGGTTAATTTGTTACTTTAGATTATAATGCCCCCTATGAATAGCCTAGGACTTCCTTCATTCTCAAAGGCATGGAGTTAGCAAATGAACCCAGCACTTAACCCGGCCGAAATTGCAGGTGGTAAACTTACTTTCTCTCAGCACGTTATTGCGCCTGAACATAATTACCTTCAAGATGCCTATAATCCACTTTTAGCAGTTGCCTTTAATGGTTTTTCTGCATCTTGCATGGATTACTATCGTCATGCGTCAGAGACGAATCCTCAGGCAGTCATGCACGTTGAACCAAAACCTGTTGATATCAAACCAGGCACAATATCCTTCATGGTTGCTTGGGGCAGAAAAACAGAATTACCACACCCGCGCGCCCACAAGATACCCGAATACTTCGGGAAGAAAGTTATTAAATACGCCCTGGCACGCTCAAAGACTCAGGAAACAGAACTGTTAGATGCTAAAGGATTCGTAGGTCGTGCTCGATTAGTCGATGGCATTCCTGAAGTAACCGTTGCGGTGGGTCAAGTCGGAGTAAGCTCATTGTTAACGCGATCTTACTCGATTGCAACGCCAGCGCTGGCAGAAATGTCAGTTGTCGAGATTGACTCCGATGTAAAGGCTTGCCGACCACTACGATTTCATGAAGGGATCAAGTGGCATCCGAATAATGGATACATTGGTGTTGAATATTACCCGGATGATGAGCTGAGGGCTTTGAGGCAGATTTAGAGTAGCGCTATGGGGCAACGGTGCTGCGCCACTTACTCGAAGCGAGCTTCTGCGTGAGGTTTATGGGGATCGGTCACGTTCCGCGACCCCGAAACTTCATCTTTGAAAACAAGTTTTCAAGAGAAGGTTTCCTTGCAAAATGCCATCAGGCATTTTTCACCCACGACAGTCGTGGGTTCGTTCACTATTCAGCCCCAAATAAAAACGACCCCATTTGGGATCATTTTTATTTGGGGCGAGCTATGGGGATCGAACCCACGACCTCCGGAACCACAACCCGGCGCTCTAACCAACTGAGCTAAGCCCGCCATAAATAACAGAGGTGATTATATACCAAAACCACTCCTTAAACAAACGTATTTGTCACATGCGTTCAGCAATACTCAGGTAGTTCTTTATGTTTTACTTGGTGTGATTGTGCCAGCGCGGAGCTCGTCACGGAGTTTCATCCAGATTTTGCCAAGCTCATTACGGCCATTACGTTTTGGTCCCCAGCCCCAGAAGTCATCCTTTGGAGAATCCTCAATGATGTCGAGGTCACCACTAAGTGATAACTTTTCTAGTACATACGGGTTTTGGGCTAGCTTGAGCTTGCAGATTTCATACATGACGCCGACCTTCACTTCTTCCCAGTTTTTTGGCGCCTTGTCTGCATTTGCCTTTGCAATCTTATAGGCATCGTGAGCCGAACGTGCCTCAAAGATTGCTTCTACCAGTTCTGGAGCGGTCTCAAAGAAATGCGAGGCTTGATAAGCGTGCTCTGATGTCGGCCAACGCCGCCCCTTGTAGTCGACCTGGAATGACGAGAAGTTATCAAAGATATAAAACTCACGTGGGTAGAACCCAATTATATTACCGGAAGTGTCTAGTTGTGGATCACGAAATTGCACAGGTCTTTTCATGTCTATATGATAGCACTGGCAGTAGCGTTAAATCGTGTATTTTTTATCCATAAAGAACAAGCCTGGCTTTTGTAATTCTCTAGCCAAATCAGGCATACTCGGTATCATCTCTACTGAATTAAAGTCCGGTCTTGTCAACCATAGATTCTCCCCATGATTGTCTTTTTCTTGTAAAACCCCCGACGTATTTGTTACTTCTAGCATGGTAAAGTGCGAATACGCCACCAGGCCATTTTCATCCTCTATTTGAACATATCCGGACCCTTTCACTGACATGTCACCTTTCAGACCTGTTCTATATCGCAGTATCCTATCGCCAGCTTGGCTTATCGTCTCACCCGCCTCTGGCTCGCCATGCATAAAACCAACTCTGCCAAATAGTGGCTGCACGAGTCGTTTCCTGACCAGCCAGCGGTCTCCATCACGAATGCTCAATAGTATTATGGAATGTGCTTGGGCGAGCAAATTTTGGGGTCGTACTGCACCGTTAATACCGTAAAGCTTTCCGTTGTTGGTTAAAGTATACTCACCCTTATCTTTTGTAATGAGTTTTTGCTTGATGAGATTGTTCAGGTGATAGGTAAAAACATTGCCTTCGATATTCGCCGGCTTAAGCCTCGAGTACGTTAGTGACTCGCTCTCAACAAGGTCTGAAATAATTTTCCTCTGAATGTGATGCTCAATCATTACTCAATTTTATTCGACTAGATGCAAACTTCCTAGTGTTTCATAGTGAACCCACAGGAGGAAAGAACTATGAAACACGAACAAGCGACTGATTACAGCGAGACAATTAACCTAAACGATCCTATTACAGAATTACTGCCACGCTATTATGAAGTGCACGGCACAAACCCAACGTACGAAATAGAAGAAAGTATGTTGCTCGATGGGCATGAAGTTGCCTGGATGCGCTACACTGGCGAAATCACTTACGACATTATGCAGCAAGGCCGCGAAGGTAACGCATATGAAGGTCACTCCTTGCATTGTGCCTGTCATTTCATGGAAGGGGTGGGCTGGGAAGAAAACGAGCGTGGGCCAATTGGACTATCAGGTGGTGACGGTTGTGAGAAAAAAGCTGCCGTAGTTGCTCTCCAGCAGCTACGGCTCCATGATGAATACAAGGCCTCAGGCATACTTGATGATCTGGACACAGAGGGCGTAAAGCATGTCTTGCTCGACCTTATCGAAAAGCACAAAGCAGGTGTTTTTTTTGAGGCACATAACGGAGCGGAATTTTGGGGTGGACATTACTACTTGCAAACTGCAGCAACAATTATGGGCATACCGTTTCGAGAAGTTTGGCCAGGACTTCGACAACTCTGCGCAGAAAAACGTGTTGACCTAGAAGGCATGGTCGTTCAGGAATACCGTCAACCTGCCCAACCACAAAACTACGAAACCGATGACCTACCCCAACCAGCCATTCATCACGAAAAACCCGACAAAGTATGGGCGTTGGTACCACAACCTGGTCAGACGCTTGATCTAGAAACAACTGAGATCGAAGCAAAGAATCGTTGGTCAGTCATCGGACGATGCGTCAGCGGCCTAGCGCATGAGCCGGCACTTGCACAGCGTCGTCTGGAAGAGGCCCTTTTACATCCCCGCGTCAGTAACGACCGGCTGTATCAAATGAGCTTTGTAGAACCAGATCACCATGCAGGTGCGCTAGCAGTGGTTGCCTACACTGCGCGTAATAGTAACCAACCAGAAGAATGGGTCGTTGAAGGCTTCGTAGGTGATGCGGTTGTTCCAGAAGTTCACACTTTAGAAATGCATCACCCAACTATCTTTGGTATCGATGCCGAAGATCATGCAATGATCAATCAAAAGATAGAAGAATGGTGGCCACAAGCCTGAGCCGATACGCATACTTACCAAACAAATTATTGCACAGATTAAAACTATTTTGTTGCTTGAATGTCCTGTAACTTAGTAATTAATTCTTGGGTATTTCCGCTCTGCTTCATAGACCAGTCAGGCTTAATGTCCTTTGTGGCTTTGTTATAATCCCGAAGTTGATCAGGCAGTTCACTAAGTATCTGAGCAACATTAACGCCTCTAACTTGAATGCGATTAGCCAGCTCTTCTTCCGTAGCCTCAAGACCAATAATAAACACAGGCCTTCTATTTGCATTAGCCACATTAAGATAGCTATCACCATGCATGTAGTATTGAATTATATTATTGTCAAAAACCACTAGCTTATTGGGTGCTACGGCAAAAATTTTCTCTACTACCTCCGCCACAATTGCTTTTAGTTCAATACCTTGCTCAGTTGCTTTAGGGTACTTCTTTAGAAGTATACGAACTTCATCATTACATACATAGGTAGCATCCAATTTATCAACTAGTAGTCGTCGAGTCGTAGATTTCCCTGAACCAGAACAGGCAAAGAAAAATATACATAATGGAGAATTACTTACCTCTAAGTTAGGTCGGCTAGCGTAATATTCTTCAGCCAGCTTTTTTAGTAAATATTCAGACATAAAGTAATCATATCAAACAAATGAGTAACAGGGATTCGACCTACCTTTGGCAGGCCCAGAACTTCTGCCATGACAACAAGTTGTCGGGTGAAGATTCTCTTGCAAACTGCAACCGGGCAGCTTTCACCCCGACCCTTGGGGTCGGGAGCTCGAACCACTTAGATAGACAACTCAAAAACCCGCTTGTGCGTGGTACGGCGTGATTACCGAGATTAAAATACTACTATAGGGGATGAGTTGATTGGTGTAGAGCTTTTATCTGATCCTTTGAGAGTCTTTTTTTGTCGTTCTCTTCCCATACTCTGCGCCACTCACCGTATATTTTTTGACGAAGCTCAATATCGCCACCGGCTGCATCATCATATGCATACTGAATCCCACAGCTCGGGCAGATTTCAAATGAATCCACGGGATCCAAGTCGCCCCAATCTTCGCCGCATACCAGACATTTGTATTTACTCATGCAATAAGTATAGCAAAAGACCTCTCTAGCGAAGAGGTCTTTTAATCATAAGCAAATTGGTGCCCCGGGCAGGATTCGAACCTGCGACCTTGAGCTTAGAAGTCTCCTGCTCTATCCAGCTGAGCTACCAGGGCACACCGCCGCTATTATACCTTCACTAGTGCTATTCTTGCAAAACAGAGGTTATATTCCTCATAGGACTGCCGCACCTTCAGGCAGCAACAGCGCGCAGCTGGCTGGCCGCAAAGTGCCTATCTTCTGTCAGCGTAGCTTTGGCTACACTTCCATAATCTAATCTCTTTTCGGCTCAGCCATCCCTCACCCTGTTATCTACCAGAAAATACGGAAGTCCTATATACTACTAAGCATAAACGGAAACCAATTATTATGGATCAAGAGCCGCAAACTCCTAACACAGACGAACAACCAAGTGCGCCGCCCCCTCCGACACCGCCAATTAAGACAGAGGATGAGCTGTTTCAATCAGCTGGTCAACACATGGAAATGGAATCATCACCAGAGGTTGCACCAAACCCCGTAGTTGCGCCCAAGAAATCAAAAAAGAAGCCTATCGTCGCCGTTATTGTCCTAGTGGCATTGCTGGCCGGTGCAGGAGTTGTAGGCTATCTGCTCACGCAGGATCGACCGGCCGAGACACCTGCCGCAACCGTACAGCCGGCCGAAACCAAACCCGTAGCACTTACCTACGAGCCAAACACTGTAACTTATACTTACCGCGCAAAGTCCTCTGACCCCGTAGCAGTATTCACACGTCCAGCTGCCGGTGGTGAACGCAAAGAGATCCAACAACTGACGCGCGACAGCATCATAACGGCTTCAGATACTTCTGGGCCGAATAGTGCATTTGTTGACGGCAGCACCATTTACGTCAGCACAGATAACGGAGAAACCTACAAAAAAGTGTTTGAAGGAGAAGCCGGCGCGCAAGTGACTAGTCTCAAATTTGACGCAGACAATACCGGTTTGGCATTCGGCTACCTTAAAAGTGACAAACCAAAAAATGAAGTCAGAACAATTGATATGTCTGGCCAGAATGCTAAAACACTATTCACTGCAGACACCGCTGGCGCCTACATATTGGGGTGGTCAAGCAAAGCAGAACGCATGGTATACCAAACAGGCTGTTACAACTGTGATGGCAGGCCAGAAAACACCTACAGCTTTGATACCAAAAGCACCAAGCGGACTGCGCTACTCGAGGACGTAAAAGCTAATGAACTCGCCAGCATTTCAGTTTCAAGCGACACATCACTGATGATCTATATTGTAGGCGTCTATCCAACTAACTCTGATGATCCACTGCCGGCGCTGGTCCCACCTTACGTCGTGAACCTCATAAAGCTAAGCGGCACGGACAAACCTACTGAGATTGCGCGCATTGGTAACGCAGGTGAAAAAAACTCTAACGGTACACTCTTAACCCGAACAACTCTGGCTGGCTTCACAGCTGGCACCAACACACCGTACTACACCGCCGACAAACAGCTCTTCCTGGTGAAGGCAAACGAAGGACTGCTCTTCTACGAATCGGCAGATGTCATAGAAAATGTTGATTACATAAGCGACAAGTATGTCATTTCGAGAACCGGTGACCCGAGTGATTTCACCATGGCTAACTACGATACTGCCACCAAGAAATCAGTAACTATCCTCCAAGGTGACAACAACACCACTATCTTTGGCGTCACAACCGACTAATCGAGCTCGATTGCCAAAGACTTTTTAACCACTTTCTTATTTACAGAATTCTGGAAAAGTCTGTATGCATCACGGTTTTCCTTTACGTATATCATTTTAATCCCAAGTTCTTGATCGCAGCCCTGGCATACAAGTTTGGATTCTTTTGGCGTCAGGTTGATCATTCTATCAACATACATGCGTTTGAGTGGTCCTGGTCCATCCTTTTGGTATAGACAAATGTGGTCGTCACATTTCTCACAGGTAACATCGATGATCCTTGACCAGCCTCCTCTTGCTTCGCTGTAAGCGTCTTTTTTCATAGTGCAATTATAACAAAAGACGTCGGGAAGGACGTCTTTGTGACTGGCTCGTGGTGCGGGTGGAGAGACTATCTGATAAATCAGATGCACCGGCAGCGCATGCTCGGAGCAAGCTCCTGTGCGTGCACTTTGTCTTCGAACTCGTGCTACGCCCAGTAGAGTTCGATTACTTGTTCACATACCAATCCTTTACTCTCGCGCAGCGAGAACAAAGGATTGGTGCGGGTGGAGAGAATCGAACTCTCGTCTCCAGCTTGGAAGGCTAGCATATTAGCCACTATACAACACCCGCAAAGTGTCGATTGACCACGCTATTATAACAGAGACAGCCTGGTCTATCCAGTGATGAGCTTCTCGAGCAAGTCGCCCAAAACGTAGGCAAGGCCTGCCGCAATCACGCCCAGTACGAGTGTTTCCATGATAGAACGTACCCGTGGAGCTTGAGCCACGCGACTTTTAAGCAAACCAATGCCAACAAACGCCAATGCCGTCATAAAGGCCGTTAAGTAGAATGCATCCATGTTGTTCATTCCAAGATCAAAGATAAAGTCAGCAGTAAACACCAGCAACGGCACCAACCCTACGAGGATAAACGAAGCATAGGTGGTAACACCATTCACTGCAGGTGACGGCTCATCGGCAATTGATTCACCCTTCTTTTCCATAAGTTGCTGCTCTGATTTGGTAGATAGATACGATCCGACTCCCATCGAGAAGCCGTCAGCAATCAAGTTAGCAAAGCCGAGCACCAACAAAATTTTGGCCTCAAAGCGCGCGCCAGTTGCACCAGCTACAACCGCAAACGTTGTAACTGCCCCATCGATACCGCCATATACAAACTCACTCAAATAATCTTCTAAGTGTTGTCGAGCCTTTTGATATGGGGATTTTTTGGTAGTTTTTTTCTGTGTAGTCATGCTCACTAGTATATCAGATAAGTTGCAGCGTATTCAGGCCGGCAACAACAACCAGCGGCACCAAGACATTATCCATTCCCAGCACACCAACATTTTCCATGAAGGCTGCAATGAGCGGTAGCCAAATGACAATCCAGATATTTGCCAGCGCATATGATGAACCCTGCATCAATACCACATAACCGATCAGCAGAAATGAAATAACCAGGAACGTAACCGTACCAACCACACTCTTCTTATACGTAAACACACGGTAGTGCCGTCGCTCACCATAAATAGTGCCAAATATAGCTGCAAACCCATCAGCCAAGGCAAGGTGCAACACGGCAACTGTAAATACAAGTTCTGTAGACGCGAGCAAAGAAGCCATTAGAATGCCCACCGGGAACAATAATTCACCGTGAGTTTTTCTCTTCACTTCATGGATAGCTTTAAAGGTGTTTAGTCTTTGCGAAACAAGTACCACCAAGAAGAACGCCACGCACATAACCCTGATCTCCTGCCAGGTCATAAAGTACGGCCAAAAGGCTACGTACATGCCCACGGTGACATGCACTAACTTGCGACCAACCTCGCCCCTCACGTGCTGTGCGCGCCACAGGTACTCAGACAAAACCAGAAGGAACAGCACACCGGCAATGGCGAATAGATAGTTCATTGACTCCTATTATACGTCGTGAGAGTTTACTTCGCTAGGTGCTTCTGCTTACGTAATACCACGATCAGTACAGCGCTGAAAGCCAGGACAGACGCAGCAGCCACAAAGTACTGTGTGGGTTGCCCAGTATCTGCGAGATCACTATCGCCTGAGGCGCTTGTTTCATTCAGACTGTGATAAGCCGAAAATTCTGATGTCGAGCCGTGACTGTAAGTACTAGGATCAGGATTTATTTCTGCTGCAAAAGACGACTCAGGTACAAATAGAGAAATGGACACGAGCATGAGTACTGCAACTATTATTTTATTCACAGTCCGATACATACGGTGGCCCATTTCCCCTTCGTAGATTATCCGTGCAGTTATTGTTTCTCCACAGCACAGTGGCGGTTGCGGAAACAGTCAAGTTATCATCAATATTAGTTACTCCCGAGAAAACGTGCTCGGCATTATCCTCACTACCATCAACTATAAAGCTACCCATGTGCTGCTTACCTTCACCATAACCTAGATTGCCAAGCTGATCGTTTAGATAGAAATCCAAACGATACCCCACCAAGTCTTCAGCACGTAGTGATGAACCATCTTCACTATCTTCAATTAAGCCTGCGGTGAAGTCGTAGTTAATAGTAAGTTCTGTGCCATTGCTACGTGAACTATTGATAACTGGATAATTAATGTAATTATTGGCCTGATCGGATGGATAGGTAAGGATAAACGCACGATTATCATTCGGGCCCGTATCAACATCCGCGACATTGTCGTTCGCAGAATCATGAGCTAGATTGATACCTAAGTTCTCATTGCCAAATATACTGTTGCCTATTACGGAAACACCAAACACGTCAGCGCCTGGAGACTGGAAGATTTGCACTCCATCGTTACCATTACCGGCAATTACGTTACCTTCGGTGCTGTCGCCGCCGATCTCAATGCGATAAATACTTTGGGCCCCACCGCAAGGTGACGCTGTAGTAGTCTCATTTACTTGGACCCCATTCTGAGTATTTCCATAGCCCTCGGCGATCAATCCTTCAGTATTAGTCCCAATGTAATTGCCCTGAACAACACCCCGCTGGTTGACCGTTGCGGAGCAGCTATTATCTGTCTCTAGATTGTTGTAAATCCTTACACCATTGTTACCGTTGGCAGATATTACGTTACGTTCGGCCGGCGTATCGCCACCAATCCGATAATCTGTAATAGGCGAATTTGCCCGTACCCCATTACCTAGATTACCTAACGGCAGGCCCGAAACAGATAACCCTATGTAGTTTCCAATTATGCTAACGTCTCCCTGTTCATATGTGTAGAATCGTATTCCGTCGTTTGTGTTCCCAGATATAACGTTTGTTTCAATAGTTACCTCAGCGAGATTTCCTATCAGTCCATCGTCTTGCTGGAGCGCATTGGTACCGGATGAATCTGTGCCGATTAAGTTATCCTTGATACTTGTTGTGGGGTGTGAAGAATCACCAATAATACCAACCGCACTTGTCGTGATTAGATTATTCTCTATCGAAAGCCCTTCAATAATACTTCCGACGTTAATGCCTATTGTGGTGTCTAGACTGGCGGTACCCTGAGTATTTGTACCAATATAGTTACAATTTATTGATATGTCTGTGTCGGCCCCACTACCAAAACTATCTGTACCAACGTTAATTGCCCTGAACTCACTATTCCATGACGTGTCGTGATTGATCACTAGTCCTCGTATAGTTGTATTGCTCGCTTCACCAAGACCTGATGAATCAATTATAAAAGCAGTGCCGTACGAATCGGCTAGATCATCTACATATGTAACCTCAATGAGTAAATTGTGTGGGGTATTAGATGTGCTTGGAAGAGCTGGTACTAAGTCACCACAGCTCGCTCCTGGCTGACTCGTCCCATCAATCAGGACTGTTTCCGTAATGACAGGTAGAGCAGTATCGAGTGAAATCCGATGCACCCCGGCACCGGCTATCGCAAAGTTGATCGTGTCGCTACCGTCAAGCATGTTTGCCTCTTCTATCGCTGCACGCAACGTGCAGTTACCCGATCCGTCATCGCATATACCATTACCCGCATCGCTATCAGTAGTGTCAAGTATCGAATCTACCTGCAATGTCGCGGCAGACGCCTGGGGGCTGAAAAGAAAGCTTGAGAACACGACGCCAACCATAAGGATAAAAAATCCAACAAAATATGTGTTCCGCCTACTCAATGTTTTGCCCTTCATAATACTTATGCTAAGTATACCAAACGTAGTTAAAATACAGAAAGTTAACGCGCTGGTAGTTATCTGGTAGCGATTGATGTCCTGCTTCTGACGGAAAACACCAATCCACCTACACTCAGTAATATGGCTACGGCAACTAGCGCGCTCGTTCTTGACGCTCCAGTATCGGCCAGGGTATTTGCTGGATCCTCACTGAGGTTGGTAAATGAAGAGAACTCTGAGGTAGAACCATAAATGTAACTCCCTTCAGCGGGCGTATACTCAGCAGCACTGACTGTGGGCATAAAGAAATCTTTAATCCGACTAACGACGCTGTGTTCAGGTGCCGCACTAGGAAGTATATACATGCCAAAACCTGGATCTCCTTCTTCTGGGATAAATGAATCGGTGGTAAGCAGTGTTGCGGTTGCAGAGATATTCACGTCATCGCCCAGCGCTACATCGGTTACAAAGGTGTGTTCGGCAGCCGATTCATCTCCATTCACATAGAAGTAACCCAAGTGTGTTTTACCCTGCCCATAGCCAGACGGGTCTTCACTGTCGTTTAGGTAAAAATCAAGCCGATAGCCAACAACGTCGATCGTCCCATCATCTTCCTTGGCATCAAAATCGTATACAACTTTCACATAGTCTTCACCATACACAGCGCTGGTTACTTCTGGGTAAGCCACGAAGTGATTAGCTTGCTCAGCGGGGTAAGTTGCTGGATCAGCAGTATTCTTGGTTGCTGGGCCAGTTTCTACATCGGCCACTCCGTCGTTATCGGTGTCGGTCGCCAAATTTATACCCAAACCGCCATTACTATGAATACTGTTCGGCAATATGGCGATATTGAATACGTCAGAGCCACCACACAGATATGTATCACCGTCGTACTCATCAAACTCATCATCGCACGTCTCATCAGGCTGGCTATATATCTGCACACCGTCCCCTTCGTTACCAGCAATTACGTTTTGCTCACCGGGATTATCGCCGCCGATTGCGTGATTAAAAACAGATACACCGCCGCCGCAATCTTGCGTGAAAATCTCGTTAGCTTGAACTCCTGCACCACCATTTCCATAGCCGTCAGCAACTTCTCCACCCACGTTTAACCCAATGTAATTCCCAGTTACGCGCGAGTTTCTGGTGACCGAACAGCCATCATTATAGATATGCACTCCGGCGTTTGTATTTGCGGAGATTACATTCCTGTCTTCAAGGCTATCCCCACCAATAACCGAAAAGATATCTGTGCCTACAGAATCTGTGTCTGTAAACACCTCAACCCCATCCGTACCGTTACCTGCCGGTTGACCGCTAGCGTCTAAGCCAATGTAATTCCCAGTAATCGTAGCGCCCTGTTGACGCACTCTGACGCCAGTATAATCATTACTATAGATAGTATTGTTGTGAATAACGGAATTGGCTAACGCTGAGACGCCATCCCTGTTGCCGTGTATCAAATTGTCACGAAGCGTGTAGCTCCCGCCATCCAAACCAGAGATATTTGCACCGAACAAAGAATTATCTCGAAGCGTGTTATCTGATGCTTCTCCTGTACCATCAGATACAGATATGCCAGTCCCGTCGTTATTTGCAACTAGGTTTGAGGTTATCGTCAATGATGTAGATGAACTAGACTGGATCCCCTCGGAACCATTACCGACACTATCGCCATTCATATTGGCACCAATATAATTGTTCGTGATAGACACGCTGTCTGCGCCGTTGACGCCTATCCCTTGATTTTCACAACCTGCGACAACATTATTATTTACCTGGCTCGTTGCTGCGCCTTCTACATAAATTCCTTGCGAATAATCTTCGCTATCCGTCAGCTCATTCTGTCCGGTTTCGTCTGTGCAAAATAAATTGGACTCAACTACATAATTACTGCCCTCACTTACAATGAGTCTTTTTGCGAACAGGTTGTCCTCTATTGTGATGTTTGTACCGTCTCCGTTCACTGAATAGAGGTCCGCTGCGAAATTTTCTGCGAACGTCACGCCGTCTGTATCAGCCCCGAAATAGTTACAGCTAATCACCATATTGGAGACATTGTCTCCAATAACTAGCCCATACACTTGATCGTTACCGTCAAGCCCAGCATTAACAATCCCCAACCCGGTTACAGATGAACCAGACGAGCCAGTTTCAAATCTCAGAATTGCAAGATTCACGTCAACATAGGTTAGGTCTGAGCCATCGATCACGATACGAAGGTCATGTGGGGTATTAGATGCTGCTGGCAGCTCATCAGGTACCAAATCACCGCAAGATGCCCCTGTCTGGCTCGTACCATCCATACTGATCGGGGTTGTTATTTCTGGCAGAAAATCCAGTAGTGCAATAGTGTGTGGGCCCGCACCAGAAATAGCAAAAGTAATAGTATCAGATTCTGGTGTTGCGTTGGCTTCTTGAATCGCTGCCCGAAGCGTACAATTGCCCGAACCATCATCGCAAAGACCATTACCGATATTGTCATCAGTGGCATCGAGTGTTGAATCAACTTCAAACGTCGCCGCCGAAGCTTTCATGGTAAACAAAAAAGTGGGCGTTATAACGCCTATAACGAGAATTACTAATGGCAGTAAATACCTGCTTTTTATTTTCACTTTGTTACCCAATTAATGTACTGGGTAGATTTTACCACAAGCGTGTTGCCCAAGTCTACCTGTTAGTCGTTATGAAGTAGCATCAGACGAGCTGCGCCAAGCGACACGATGTCTATCTTGTCTTCTAGCGCTGCGTCTTCGAGTGCAACGACTTTAGACCGCCGATTTCCAAAACCAGCAGAATCTTCTGGTACGAGCTGGTACTCAAGCAGGTCTAACATTTCTTTAGGAGTACGAAAAAGCAGAAACGTACTACCTTTTGCAAAACGACTCAGCAACTCGTACGGACTATCAACTGATGACCGCGGGAACATTACGTCTCGCCCAATATGTGTCGACTGGGTGAGCGTTTGCACCGTGCCACTGCGTAAGTCGGCAATCAAGCGCGTCGTGCTGGCAGTCCGCTCGCCGCGTGATCCACAGCCAGGCGAGTGCACATCGTCTCGCTCTACAATCAGCCTGCTAGATCTCTGGCTACCGGTATCTATCTCGAGACGCCAGGCACGTCCGCCGATATCTTGCAAAGGCTTGGCGGTAAATCGAACACCGTACTCAGCCAGACCTTCGTTATATGGCAGTTCTCCAACTAAGTCTGCCAGTCTGTTGAGTACATCAACACTAGATGGACGAGTCCGCTCTGCAGCCAACCTGC
This sequence comes from Patescibacteria group bacterium, assembly GCA_052034685.1. Classification (GTDB taxonomy): domain Bacteria; phylum Patescibacteriota; class Saccharimonadia; order Saccharimonadales; family CAYUUR01; genus CAYUUR01. The sequence goes on from JBPOIH010000002.1 coordinate 65,564, forward strand.
CAACATGCCTGAAAGCATTCAACCGCCTCGTGTAATGATCAAGGTACGACTCCTTACTGGCCGGGATCATGAGTGGACCGGCGGGTACTTCGCCTGCGGTCAATACTATACGACCTGTAAGTAGCCAGTTATCTGCATCAAGGATAGCTTCTGGTGACACCGTATCTGCACTACGACGAACAAGTGCAGCAGCGTTTATAGTAATCTCGTCAACTTCTTGGACATCCTCTTCTACTACGTGCAACTCTTCAGGATGATAGCTTGGCCCAACCAACCGTGCAGTCACTGGGTTGATTGGCAAGACCACGTTACGGTCAACAATCGTTATACCTTCACCCGTTAGTTGGCCGGCTTGTACTGTTTGGAGCTGGTCGTAAACCGTTATCACTTCCCCACCGTGCTCACGAACAAACTCATCCACTGCCCGCAAACTATCGCGCGCCTGGCGGGCTTCATTAATCACTTCAGCTTGATCAACATCGCTCTGTTGTCTGAGTGAATGCCTTAGGCCGTACAAAGTGAACTCGTCAGCCCCTTGCGTCTCAGCATAGGCGATAACTTGTGCCTTGGCCGCTTCGCGCTCTGATTCTGCCATCGCTCGTAGCTCAAAATGTCTGTCAATTACTTCATCATCATCACGATGCTCAGCAATGTAGTCGTCTAAAGAAAGCCCGTGAAGGTAAGAAACCGTCTCGCCTGCTTGATCAACTCCATCCATATCTCCATAGCGCTCCTCGAGACTATGATATAGGCTGGTATCATTACTATCGTAGCGAGCAACCTCTTGCTGCCAATCAGTTAAGAGCGTCATAAGCTCTACACTATCAAGTATTTCTTGCCTCTGTAACGCTTCGCCGCTCATAGTGTTCCCTCGTTTATAACCTTAATTTTGCGCCACACGCAACAAAATGGCAAGTAGTGGGGATGTTACAGTTTGGTCTCGTAGATCAAGAGCGTTCGTGCTAAGTTTGCTTTAGCTTTGTGTTCTAGCTCATCACGAATCTCTGGTACAGCAAATATGACTTTCGCTTCATCCGACCATTCCGCCAAAAATAGACCTCGCTTTTTACGGAACAGATCGGGATCAACGTATGAATATTCCTGGCCGATTGCCGCGTCGTAAGCATCAAAGACTTCTGACTCAGCTGCCAGAATTGACATGTCTGCATCCAAGAAATAACCTAGGTCACCGTCTGACCCATTCCACTGATGTGATATCGTTGCCAATATATAGGCTGACGCCTTACGCATCCGTTCCGCCGGCTGTTTGTCAGCAAATGCCTCAAGTGTCAGCGCAGCACTCTGCTCTTCGTTTTGACCGCCACCAAGCTTAGGGTCATATATGACATCATGTCCTAACGTTGCCAGTAGCACTGTCGGCATATCTGCAATAATCGCTTCTCGCTCCAGTAGGAATTGCGTCATCTGTTCAATATGCGTGAGCGTGTGGTAATGCCGCCAAGGCTCCTGTTCATAGCGACCCAGAAAATCAGCCACACTCGGGTCGTCACCAGGAAGCATGAGTTGCTCTGTATAGATTATTTGTAGTTCTTCTCTCATGTAGTTTTTCTATGTACTCCAATATGTTCACCTGTAGTATGCAATAACGGCCGCCAAACCACAACTATCTTATAATGCGTTTCCGCTTGTGCTGACACCACATGTATGGCTATAATGAAACATGGAAACACTACACTCTCCTGAATCACAAATAGCCGTCATGCCCTTGCATGCCATAACTGAGATGCTTGGTACCGAAGGCTTGGTGCAACGTTTCAGCTATGAAGTCTCACGCTTTAGTGTTGAAGACCAACACAAAGCTAACCAAGCATTCCTTGTAGCCTGCGAACTACACAAAGACCAACACCGTACACGTGAACCCTACATCAATCACATCGTGCGGGTGGCGACGCGGATTATGTCTCACTACGAAGTTGATGATATCGATGTCATATGTGCGGCACTCTTGCACGATAGCGTCGAAGACCACGCTAAAACCTTGGCAGGCGACAGCGTTGCTGACCCAAAAGCCGCCGCCTTAGCTACCCTCAGCACATGGTTTAACCCACGTGTGGCACGACTCATTGCAGGCGTCACCAACCCTGAATTCAACCCGGCGACCAAGAATGAAGACTACCTTGCGCATGTTAGCGATCTCTTCCTCAATGGCGACCCATGGCTGGGTGTTATCAAGTTGTCTGACTTTACGGACAACGCTACGGGACTTATCTATACGGTTGGGCCCAAGGTACCTAAACTGGCGCGTAAATATACACCAGCCGTGCCAGTCATGCGTCTTGCGCTTCGCAGTCCTGATTTCCCACTAGCACCGCACGTTATTGCGCACATCAATGAGCAATTAGACCTGACCGAGGAGCGGCTCAGCCTCCTCGCCGCCTAGTGATCTAGTAAAGTTGGGTGAAAGGGCAATGCACATGAATCTGTGCGCCGAGCATCTCGGGCAACAGACTCATGACCGAACCTGCGACTTTCGTCAGCTAAAGCTGCCGAGTCGAAGGCTCGAGACTTAACTCTTGACCAATCAAAAAGCCCACATTGCTGTGGACTCTTTGATTGGTCGGGGTGAAAGGACTCGAACCTTCGACCTTGCGGTCCCAAACCGCACGCGCTAGCCAACTGCGCCACACCCCGATGATGAACTTTTCACTTGTTGGGAATTGCACTAACAGAGGGAGATTATACCCGAAAACCATGCATCACGCCAGATGTTTCTATTTGTTGTCGTCTGTGACGTGTTGTACATGCTACTCTGGCGTAACACCGAGGGGTATGGGATAATACTGGCAGATGAGGTACGCGTCGATATTTTTCACTATCTTGTTGATCTGGGTGGCAATTATTTTCATGGCGCTTACCAGAGAAGACCCAGACGAGATCTTTCAACTTTTCCTAGCAGTTAACTTCTGTACCCTAGTGCTCTTCCTTATTGGCTTTGCCAAGAAATAGATGTTAACACCCATGCGTGAAAGCTCAATCGCCGCAATCAAAAGACACCGCACAGCCCGGCTGGCGCGGCTCATAACACGCGCTTATTACATGCACAAACGCGGCCAAGAGGACAGGCTCTACACAATTGTTTGTGACGAGTTCGTTTCGCTGGGAGGTGTCTATGTGAAGTTTCTGCAAGGTGTCTTGCTCAGAAGTACGGTCATGAAAAAATGGCACAACCCCGAACGTCTGCGCATTTTTGAAGATTTAGAGACAGAACCGCTCGATATTGTAGGGATACTTCAGAAGGAGCTATCGCCGGAACAACTAGCGCAGATAACACTTGTGCAGCCGCAACCATTTGCCGCCGGGAGTTTTGGCCAGGTGTACTACGGGCAGCACGCCAACGGCAAGCCACTTATCATAAAGGTACTCCGGCCAATGATTCGCGAGCTGCTGCGCTGGGATCTCAAACTGCTCAGCGCCTTTAGTCGAACATTCTTCACAAAACTATACAAGAATATGGATGTGAGTGTTGTCTCGGCACTCAAAGAATTCCGCGCTGCCACCCTGCTTGAGACAGACTATAGAGCAGAGGCAGACTTTGCACACGAACTGTACGAACATTACAAAGACCACCCAAAGTACCTCATACCAGAAACATTTGCCAACCTCTGCACCGACCACATCATCGTGCAAGAATACATGGATGGTATTTCAGTCGCACCCATCGTCAAACTGCAAGAACAAGGCGTCGACCCCAAACAATATGTTTTTGACCAACTCGGCTCAGACCTAGATGAGCAGCTGATAACTTTAGGCTTTGAAGAACTAAACGGCATCTTCAACCTAGAGCGCGTTCCGGGCGATCCACACCCTGGCAATATTAAACTATTAACAGATAACCGGGTTGGTTTAATTGATTTTGGCATTGCCGCACATACTCCACCAGATAAAGCAGCGTTCTTTGGCGTCATATATGAATGGAATCGATTGTTTGAGAGCAATCAAAACATCAGCGGTTTGTTTGAGCAGTTTATGCGGTTCTTTGTACGTGATTTGTATCGCGCACTCAGGCGGCTCAGCGCATTGTCAAACACTACGACGGCAGACGTCGTCAAAAAACAAAACAACTTTACCCAGCAGGTGGGGCAAGTGGCCCAGGAAGCATTTGCTGGCGCAATCGGCACAGCCGACCTCAAGCCAATGCTTGCTGATGGTAGAATTGTCAAAATCGTGAATCAGATGATAAACAAGAACAACCGGTTTGGTTTGGTCGTAAAGCTCGAGGCGTCAGAAATTCTGCGTGCTGCGCAAACATACCTATCGCTGATTGAAACACTCGGGCGCAACAAAGTAGTCTTGCCTGTTGTGTTTGACGCTGTTATTCGCCAAGTTGAGCACGACCACCCAGAACTCAGTAGCCAACAGGATGACAACATGAACGTAGCCGATGCGCTGGAGATTGTCAGTAACTGGCTCGAGCGAGTGGCCGAACGCGACCCAGCACTCTTTCGTCAACTCACAGAACGTATTAGAATGAAGACACAACCGCCGATAGCGCCAAAGGAGACACCAAGCAATGCTTAAAGAAATGATCTTGTTTATCAAATACCCCTACACTGCGGGCGTCATTGCAACCATCTGGCTTGGAAGCGCTATCCTGCTGGCCGTTAACGCAGAGCTGCCTATGATTAAAATCGTCATGATTAATATGTTCATGAGTATCATAATCGCTGCCGTCGGCTTTACCGGCAAAAAAGAAATCTAGGCTTTAGCTCAAGTTGGTTTTGGTGGAGAGAACAAATAAACTTGGCTTACTTCGACACTTTTTGACGCCTTATCTGCAATGTATTCAGTCACAATATCTATACCATCCGTGTTTTCTGGGTGGTACATCGCAATATCAAAATAGTAATTGTCGGGTTCCGTTAAATGCACTTCACCCTTAATTACTTTAGAAATTGACGCCAGTAATAAAGCCCACTCTTCTGAAAGCCACACCTCATCCTCCGCAGCTATCTCTTGCGAAATCAAGCACACATCAGGGGAAACTTGACGCGTTACTACGTCTCCAACCAACACCTCGGCATAATCATTCAGCTGTGGCGCAGTTTTGTCACGCAGCCGAACTAGCTCACCGTATAAACCACCGTACCTAATGTTTGGATTCTCTCGGACTACACGCGTGCTTTCCTCGCGACTAATTATATCAATCCCCACACGACGCACATTTGTTCTAATCTGTGCCCCAACGCATTTTGCTAACTTTGGAAGTTGGGCATAATACGCAAGATCTTCGCTTGCAGACCGAGGCAGAATGCCACGAGTATATCGAAAGCTATTCGGCATATCTGCCTTAAAACCATGTCCCTCTGGCGCTATGTCGCTCATGGAAAATGAGTATACCTGATCTTTACCGACTAAACACAAGCGCAATATCAAACTTGTAAGCGAATTTGTTCAATAGAACGAGCGCGGGTCGTAGATTCATCAACTTCTGCCAATACGGCACAGAACTGCATAGGGCCAGCGCCTTCAATCTCATTACGTACGATTTTGCCGTCTTTCCAGCGCGTCAGGACTGATTCAAACGTCACGCCAAGTGACGAATTGAGCGTGCCGCACATACCGACATCAGTTATGTGAGCCGTACCTTTTGGCAACACACGCGCATCTGCTGTTGGCACGTGCCAATGATCGCCTACTACCAGGCTAGCCCTACCATCAAGATAGTGGCCGATTATAACCTTCTCGCTGCTGTAATCACCGTGAAAATTTACAATAATCGCCACAGTGCCTTGCCCGTGCTTAGCGATAATCGTATCTATGGTATGCAGAGGGTTATCTACCGGCGTATCAGCATCGCGCCCCACAATCGCACCGAGCAAACTGACCACCAGGACTTTGCCTTGTTTAGTTTCCGCTATCTTCCAGCCATCGCCTGGACAGTTATGCATGTTGGCGGGACCAATTACTGGGCTATTTGGATCACTCAAAAGAGAATGAATCTCCGTCTTGTGCGCCGTCCAGTTACCGCCGGTAAAGAAATCAACGCCTGCTTTTTGCAGTCGTTTCATATCAGCCGGTAAGAAGCCCTTACCTTCACTAACGTTCTCTGCCTGGGCAACTACAAAATCAATTGAGTGATCGGCTCGTAATTTTGGTAGCACACGTTCAACGACTCGAACACCGGGCTCCGCCATCACATCACCAATATAGAGAATGTTCACGCGGTAACTTTCTGTTCAATTATCTCAAGTAGTTCTGGTAGCTCGACGAACTCTGGCCCATCATTAAGACAGAAGTGTCCTTTGTCTTTAAATCGTATGAACTCGCCACCGAGCTTACTGTTTAACTCCTCAGCTTGGCCAATCGGACAGTATGGATCATCTTCTGAATGCACAAATATGAAATTTCCCACTCGTTGTTTGATGGCATCGAGATCAAATGGACGACTGAAAAGTTCTGACAGCATTTCCCAGCTCGGATCATCCAACATACGTTCTGTGAAAGAGCCGATCATAATGGCTGTCTTTATCTTGATTGCTGCCGGTAGCGCAGAAACGAGCGCCAGAATCTCCAGTGCCCCCGACGAATGACCAATCAAAACAGCATCGTTGAAATCCCAACCCTGCGACAGTAAATATTCGTTGTAGCGTTTTGGGTCTGGACGATCAGCACCAGGAAGATCTGGCACCCATACATTATGACCAAGCGCTTCAAGTTGCGCTTTTAGCCAAGGGAACCAGTTGCTTGCATGGTCAGCATCTGTGCCGTGCAATATTACAAAGTTCACTTTTTGCCTTTCATAAACCATTCTGGAGCAGGCAGGTCAAACTTTATCTCTGGAATTTCTGAAATATGTTCGTCCTTGGTGATTGCAGGATACTGATGTCGATATGCGGTCGTGATACTGCCAAAGACCGCGTCGTTCCAGTCATAACCAAGTTTTTGCGCCACGTCCTTCACGGCTTGCTCGCTCAGTCCTTCAATCTCGATATACGGATTGAGCCATGGCCATTCATCAAGTACCACTTCTACTCCATCAATCTTCCATGTCTCGCGTTTAGTTTCTTGAGCAGTGTGAACAATCAGTCCAATTGCCAAGAAGATATCAATAGTCTTCTGATAGTCTCCAACTATCGTTTCAATCTCATGCGCACCACCAAACTCATGTTCAGTAGTCTTCTTAAAAGTTAGCGTGATCTTGTCACCTTCATCACGCACCCGCACCCAACTATCACCGGTTGTCTGCATTTTTCTGTCTGGATAATCAATCACAACACGGCGCATTAGTCGCATAGGCTGTTCGCAGACCGCACCAAGCTTTTTCAGCCTTGCACGAACGTCATCAAAATCGACATTCAAAAACTTCACTTCAATCTCTTGTTGCATGGCCACAGTATAGCCTAGGTCATCGCTGGGTGGAAGTTGGTGTGCTACTTGGCGAATTCGATCGCGCGGGTTTCGCGGATCACGTTCACTTTAATCGTTCCCGGGTATTGCATGGTTGACTCAATCTTTGTAGCAATATCGCGTGCCATTCTGATAGCTGACAGATCATCGATTGACTTGGGCTGTACAAAAACGCGAACTTCGCGTCCGGCGCTAATTGCATAGGCTTTGTCAACGCCGTCAAATCCGACGGCTACGTTTTCGAGGTCACGCATACGGTCAGCAAAGTTCTCTGCACTGATGTTGCGGGCACCGGGTCGTGATGCACTAATGGCATCGACAACGCGGACAACCAAGGCTTCTTTGGTGGTTGCTTCAACGTCATCGTGATGCTGTTCAGCAGCGAGTGCAACCGCTTCCGGCGCACCGTACTTACGTAGCATTTCACCGCTAATATGGTGGTGCTTGCCTTCCATTTTATGGGTCAGCGCTTTACCAAGATCGTGCACCAGTGCGGCGTACTTGGTTGTCTTCACATCGGCACCAATTTCTTCGGCAATGATTCCGGCAATGTGTGCCATCTCAGTGCTGTGCTTGAGCACATTCTGGCCGTAGCTAGTGCGGTATTTAAGTTCACCGAGAAGTTCCAAGACTTCGCGCGGAATACCAATAACGCCGACTTCTCGCGCCGCATCCTCACCTGCTTTGATGACATCTTTGTGTACGTTCTTTTGGGCTTTCTCAACGACTTCTTCGATGCGTCCCGGATGCACACGACCGTCCTTAAGGAGCATTTCCATTGCTTGACGAGCCACCTCACGACGGATCGGGTCAAAGCTACTGAGCACAACATACCCTGGGGTATCGTCCACCATAATGTCTACACCTGTTGCCCGCTGCAAGGCCTGAATATTACGGCCTTCCTTGCCGATAATCCGGCCTTTCATTTCTTCATCTTCCAGCTTGATACTCGTTACGGTTCGTTCAGCCGTTACTTCACTGGCCATGCGTTCCATAGCTTGCACAATTATTAGTCCTGCTTGATCCTCAGCCGTATCACGGGCTTCATTCTGCTTCTTAGCAATAAGACCGAGCATATCGTTTTTGATGTCTCGCTCGGTCATCTTCATCAACTTGTCAGCGGCATCTTCTTTGGTCAGCTTGGCGATTTTCTCAAGCTTTTCTTGTTGCTTGGTGCGGATAGCGCGAATCTCATTTTTGAGGTCTTCAACTTCATCCTCGGCTTTGCGCAGTGATTCTGCGCGCTTATCGATAGTGTCGAGTTTTTTATCAAGTGAAACTTCACGGTCCAACAAACGTTGCTCAATCTGCTTGATCTCACGACGACGCGTTTGTTCGTCTTTGCGTGCTTCTTCGGTTGCCTGGGCGGCCTCTTCGCGTGCCTGGTCAACGAGCTTATTGGCCTCTTTTTTGGCCTTTGAAAGCTCCTTCTCGGCGTTCGCTTGCGCGCTACCAAGTTGTTTCTTTGTAACAGCAGTACTTCCGCCAAATCCAGCAGCAACTCCAGCCACAGCTATTATAACTATGGTAATTGGATCCATATTTATTTCCTTTCTATGTTCAAAACAGATGTCCGCAGTATTGACATCACTATCACTTCTTTAGTCGGTTTGCGGAAAATCTGAAATATCAGTTAATTAAAAAGTTTCTTAAGCGGACTTGTTCCCAAAACGATCAAAATCCTGACTATATAATACGCTCGGATTTTTGCGAACGCAATTTACTTTTTGGGCTTCGTGATATTAATCTCGCCACCGTACTCTGGCAATAAGACTACGTCATTATCACCTTGCAATAATCTATCAATCGCCTGTTTTATCCAGTCATCACCGTTTGCGGCTGCTGCCGGAATTCCCAAACTATACGCCAGCGCATTAGCCACACTCATGCCAATCCTCAGTCCCGTGAAGCTCCCTGGACCTTGATAACAAGCAATGGCTTGTAGGTCGCTCAATGCTTTGTCGTTTTGTTGCAACAGTTCTTGGAGCTTATGGTGAATCGTTTCAGCAAGTTCGCGGTGTGCCTGCCACGTGACGTAGGCGATCTGTGTTTCATCATCATACAGACCAATTTCCGACTCAGGTTTGTCAGTGCGTACGGTGAGTATCAGCATCAGTCTGTCATCCTTGGTTCCGTGATAGTAATCTCTCTTTCTGTTTCGCTTATCGTCTTTATATGGATACGTATGGTGTCTTTTGGCAGCACCTCAGCTACGACATCACTCCACTCAATGATTGTAACGATGTGTTTGTCGCCCAGGACGTCTTCTAATTCGTGACGAATCAAGCCCGCTTCTGGCAAACGATAAAAATCAAAGTGATGAATCGTAAACTGCGGAGCTTCATAGACTTTACTAATGGTAAACGTTGGGCTAGCAACCCGGTCTGTACTACCGGTAGCCGCAACAAGTCCGCGCACCAGTGTTGTCTTGCCGCCGCCAAGATCACTGCTCAGTTCAATAACCTCACCGCCTCGTAAACGTGCGGCAATAGCTGCACCGATGGCTTCGGTCTCTTCAGCTAAGCGGGAAATATGTGTTTGTTGCATCTGCATCATGGTACCGCCTGGTCGATACCCCTGGCAAGCAAAAGCAAATACGTTATACTGGTAGTGCTATGTTGCAACTCAGTAAATCACTCGTCAATGTTCCGGTCATGAGCCTACGTGTGGGCGGTCAAGTGGCCACTGCCGACGAGCTTATAATCAATCCAACCAATCTGAAGATTGAGGGTTGGTACTGCCAAGATTCTCGCGCCAAGAAGAAGCTGATATTGCTCAGTCAAGATGTTCGTGAAGTACTACCACAAGGGCTAGTTATCGATGATTATGACGTACTGGCACAACCTGATGACTTGATTCGCCTCAAAGAACTACTGACGATTCACTTCCCTCTACTAGGTCATCAAGTGGTAACCGTCAGTAAGCAAAAGCTTGGTAAAGTGACTGACTTTGCAGCTGAAGGCACCACATTTTATATTCAAAAGCTCTACACTCAAACCTCTCTGTTCAAAAGTCTGAAAAGCGGCAATACTACTGTAGACCGCAACCAAATTGTAGAAATTACCGACCGCAAGATTGTTGTTAAAGACCCTTTGCAGCCAACACCACTGCAACGCGCAGCAGTAGCCGGGTCAGAGTCAGCCGCAGCTAACGCCACCGCACCAGCCTAGAATTGTTCGTCCTCTTGATCCTCTAGAGCCGTTCGGATGTCGTCATATCGGAAGCCTTGTCTCAGCAAATATTGCTTTAGTTTGTCGACATCTTGATAACGCGTTTGCTGGCGTTTGCGTGTCACAAGTTCCCTGAGAACATCTTGTTCCGATGATTCGTCTTCCTCTAGAGCGCGGCTGATAGCGTCATCAGACACGCGTTTCTGACGCAATTCTTGACGCAGGCGTATTGTGCTCATTGGTTTGAGCAGGCGACGATTGTGCACCCAGCTCTGAGCAAACATAAAGTCATCAATATAACCTTTGTCTCTTAACGTGTTAACTATCTTGTCGATTGTTGGCTCATCGTATTCTTTACGTTTGAGGTAATCGTGCATTTCCCATTCACTACGAGCGCGTCGCGAGAGCTGGTCATAGGCGCGCATGTAGGCTTTATCCAGCACCGCCTTTTTCTGCAACTCATCAAACTCTTCTTTTGTGTAATCCTGGCCGATCCTGAGCCCAGCCGTCAGTAGTTCATTCTCGCTCAAACTAAACGAGTATTTGCCGTCAACATAAATCGAATACCGCCCCTGCCGCTTCACCTGACTCTTAATATCAGTAATCTTCATAGCTTGACTAGCAAATCTTAGTCATACCGTCAATTTCCGCTTGCGCGAAAAGATTCGTCATGCTCAATCTTCCTGCGTAGGTTTTACCGGTAAAACAGTTAGATATTCACTGGTGCCCATTTGGGCAAGTACGTGTGCGTTGGATCGTCGTCGCTCCGTTTGGTCTGTTTCTTCTGACTGTGGAGCAACCTGCTCACTCGCTGGTCGTGACAGATTAAATGGTAGTTCGTGTGTTCCTGCCATACTAATTCTCCTTCGCGGCTTCGGCGGCTTGTTTGGCTGCCATTGACGCCATAACCTCGCTCGTGGTTAAGGAGCCTCTACGAACAGTAACTTCAGATATCACAGTACCATCTTCGCTACGTTGGATCACCCGACCGCGCTTTGGGTCATCCCAACGCTCGCCAGAAACCTGGCCGCAATTGTCAAAATCAACACAGCCGACAATTGCAGCACCACCCATACAGGTTGGGACTTCTTGTCTCATGCCGTCATCTCGCAGAATAGCCGTGCAACCTTCTGCGCGTGGTGTCATGTCTTGCAGCTCTATTCGTTCCATCGGTCTACTCCTTGCTGGCGGCTTCTTTAACTTGTTTGGCGATCTTGTCGAGAACTTTTGGATTTTCCTCTAGGTACTTCTTGGCGGCTTCGCGGCCCTGGCCAATCTTGGCGTCTTCATAGGCAAACCATGCGCCAGCTTTCTCTACGATGTCGTTTTCTACAGCGAGGTCGAGGATATCGCCTGACTTGCTAATACCTTGGTTGTACATTATGTCGAACTCTGCCTGGCGGAACGGTGGCGCAATCTTGTTTTTGACTACCTTGACGCGTGTTCGGTTACCGATGATCTTTTCGCCCATCTTGATCTGGCCAATACGCCGAATATCCATACGGACTGAGGCATAGAACTTGAGGGCATTACCACCAGTAGTTGTCTCTGGGTTGCCGAACATAACGCCAATCTTCATACGAATCTGGTTAATGAATATAACAGTGGTCTTGCTCTTATTGATAACACCAGTTAGCTTACGTAGCGCCTGGCTCATCAGACGTGCTTGAAGGCCCATGTGACTATCACCCATGTCACCTTCGATTTCTGCGCGTGGCACCAATGCCGCAACGGAGTCCACGACCACCAAGTCCACGGCCGATGACCTGACTAACGTCTCAGTAATCTCGAGCGCTTGCTCACCGTTATCTGGTTGGCTGAGTAGCAAATTCTCAACGTCAACACCAATGCGCTTAGCATAAGCCGGGTCAAGCGCGTGCTCAGCGTCAATAAACGCCGCTGTGCCACCTTGGCGCTGAATCTCAGCAATTGCATGCAGTGTCAGGGTTGTCTTACCGGATGATTCTGGGCCATAAATCTCGATGATTCGCCCTTTCGGGATACCGCCGCCAAGTGCCAAATCAAGCGATATGCTGCCTGTTGGAATACACTCAACCTCAATCTTATAGCCTTCGCCCATCTTCATGATTGAGCCCTTACCGAACTGTTTTTCAATCTGATCAAGTGCCAGGCCGAGTGCCTTCCCCTTGCCGTCTACCGACTTGTCTTCGTTTGTCTCTTTAGGTTCTTTTTTTGCTGTCTTGCCTGCCATTGCACCACTCCTCCACTGAAATTTCTTACGTGCATATAGTATAGAATGTTGTACTTTGCTTAGCAACAGGCGCAAGGGCAACACAATAATCGGACTTCCTATTGAATATTGTTATGCTTTATACTGTTTGTAATAGCTATGCGTATATCTGATGCTTTTGTAGAAAAACTACTCAAAAAGAACAAAAAGGTGGATGGGGAACAACTCAAGGGCCTGATGGAGCGTGTCAAAACAGAGAAAAAGCCACTACAAGAAATCGCCGTCACCGCAAATCTGCTCAGCGAAGCTGAACTCACCAAGGCATTTGCAGAAGAGATTGAAGTTCCTTTTGTAGAAATTGACCCAAAAAGCCTCGATCGTGAACTGATGACGCTCATACCCGAACGAATTGCCCGACAATACATGGCGGTCATAACAGGTATTGGTGACGACGAGATCAAAGAAGTCGCTATGGAAGACCCGGATGATGTTCAAGCAATTAACTTTTTGCAGAAACAAATCGGCACCGGCATTCGCATCTATATCGCGACACGTAGCAATATCTTGGCAGCACTCGACCAATACCGTGGCAACATCGGCAGCGAGATTAGCAAAGTAGCGAGTGAAGGCGACGATGAAGACACTGCCGAAGAAGAAGTCAGCAAAGAAGATCTGACGGAAGACTCCCCAATAGCCCAGACAGTTAACTTGATTATTGAATATGCTATCAAATCGAGTGCCAGCGATATACACATTGAACCACGCGAAAAGCATGTTCAAGTCCGTTACCGCATTGACGGTGTCTTGCGTGAGGCCAATAAACTACCTAAACGAACCCTCGCAGCCTTAGTATCACGCATCAAAATTCTGTCGGGTTTGAAGATCGACGAACGGCGCGCACCGCAAGACGGCCGATTCAAGATTACGTTGAACAGCCGGACGTTTGCCTTCCGCGTATCGACCCTACCGATTACTGATGGCGAAAAGGTTGTTATGCGCGTATTGGACGAATCAAGCGACCCAGCAACGCTCGAACAGCTCGGCTTTTGGGGTCAAGCATTGCGCGACATCAATGGCGCAATAACGCAACCACATGGCATGGTTTTGGTGACGGGGCCAACCGGTTCCGGTAAGTCAACAACACTCCATAGCGTTCTCAACATTCTTAATAAACCTGACGTTAATATTTCTACCGTGGAGGATCCAGTTGAATACCGGCTACAGGGCGTCAACCAAACCCAGGTTAACCCGGTTGCAGGCATGACCTTCGTGAATGGTCTGCGAGCACTCTTGCGTCAAGATCCAAACGTCATCATGGTTGGTGAGATTCGTGACAGTGAAACGGCAGGGCTTGGGGTCCAGGCGGCGCTTACCGGCCACTTAGTATTCTCAACACTGCACACCAACAACGCCGCGACCTGTTTACCACGTCTGCTTGATATGAACATCGAGCCATTCCTCATTGCATCTGTTGTGCGCGTGGTAGTTGGTCAGCGACTGGTTCGACGCCTCGTACCTGAAGATGCCGAGAGCTACGCACCCGATGAAAAAGAGGTCAAAGAGATCGAGCGAGCCTTTGGCATTAAGTCTCAGGACGACTGGAAGCGTGTCATGAGCTTGTTCAACGAGGCGCAGGTTGCTTACAAAGCAGAGAAAACCAGCAAGCTTACTTTCTGGCGTCCCAAGAAAGACCTCGCCGACGACAAAACTGGCTACCGTGGCCGAATGGGTATTTACGAAGCTTTGACCGTTACGCCAAATATCCAAAAGATGATCATGAGCAACTCCACCAGTGAAGAGATCCAAAACGAAGCTGTAAAAGACGGCATGACTACCATGCAACTTGATGGACTTATCAAAGCAATGCTTGGCCTCACAAGCCTCGAAGAAATCCTCCGCGTAACAAGAGAATAAAATATGCCGACATTCAACTACACCGCCCTCGATGAATCAGATAAACGTGTGAACGGTAGTATTGAGGCGACGACACAAAAGGTTGCCCAAGACTTACTAAGAGAACGCAAACTCAAGCCGTTGCACGTGTCAGAAAAAAAATCTGGCGGCTTTGCATTGCCAAAATTTGGTGGCAAAAAGGTCAAGCTAAGAGATATGGTTATCTTCACGCGCCAGTTAGCGACCATGATCAATGCCGGCGTACCCCTTGTTCGGTCACTTGCCACACTACAAGTTCAAACAGAGAACGAGCATTTCAAACGGGTGATAAGCGCAATCACTAAAGACGTGGAAGGTGGAACATCCTTTGCTGATGCACTAGAAAAGTTTCCTAATATCTTCTCGCCAATTTACATAAACATGGTTCGCGCCGGAGAAGCAGGCGGTATATTGGACGACATTCTCAAAAAGCTTGCCGTCCAACAAGAAAAAGACGCCAAAATAAGAGGTAAGTTTAAGAGTGCCATGACGTATCCAATAATCTTGCTGACAATTACGCTGAGCGTATTTATGTTATTGATGGTGTTTGTTATGCCGCGTATTGGCACAATCATCAAAGACTTGGCCGGAGAAGATGCTGAGCTACCAACTATGACCAAAATTATGCTCAGTATCAGTGATTTTATGGTCAATCGATGGTACATCATACTTATCGTCGGTTTTATCGGGTCTTACCTGTTAAGGAGATACATGAAAACGCCGAAAGGAAGACGCAACAAAGATATAATGCTTTTGAAACTACCAATATTAAGCATGATCATTCGTAAGGTGGCAATCGCGCGCTTTGCCAGAACTTTCGCGAGTCTTATCGGTGCTGGTGTGACCGTTCTAGAATCAATCAATGTTACTGCAAAGGCAATTGGTAACGCCGTTATTGAAGAAGAGCTACTAGCTGCATCCAAGGAAGTCGCAAACGGGCAGCCACTCTCTGTGCCACTTGGTAATAGTAAGGTGTTCCCGCCTATTGTCAGTCAAATGATGTCTATCGGAGAAGAAACCGGACAAACCGACGAGATTCTGGTCAAAGTAGCAGATTTTTATGAAGAAGAGGTTGATGCCACTGTTGACAGTCTTAGCTCAATACTCGAGCCAATCATGATCGTCGTGATGGGCGTGATGGTAGGTCTAATCGCAGCCAGTGTTATTGGCCCAATTAGCAACCTCTCAAGCCAGATTTAAACGTACACTCTGTAAGCATGCATAAAATTACCATCAAAAAGACTTGCATCTCTGTTTGCTTGTGATACTGTATAAGCATAAGCCAAATCAAAAATAAAAGGGCTTTTTACAATTAAACAAGGAGGGTGGGCAAACCCATGTTCAAAACACTAAAGAATGCACAACGCGGTTTCACGATTATCGAACTTTTGATCGTTATCGCAATTATCGCCATCTTGGCTGGTCTCGTACTTAACAACTTCCAAGGTGCGCAAGCAAAGGCTCGTGACACACAACGTGTTACTGACACAAACAACGTACATAGCAAACTAGAAGAATACTACAACGAAAACGGTGCGTATCCATCAACAGTAGTAGCAGCAGACCTACCAGGAATTGACGCGGAAAGCCTCAACGACCCTGATGGCACAGCAATTGTTGCTAACGCAGCCGTCGCCGACCAAACAGCAGCACAAGCAGTTGCTAACCCAGATACAGATGCAGAATATCTCTACATCCCATATCCAACTGGCTGTACTGATGACTGTACTGGCTACGTACTAAAGACCTTCATTGAGCGACCTGGGGACAACACAACAAACCCTTACGTTAAGCTCGGTCTTAACAACAACTAGTAGTAGTTGCTCCGCTCCTGAAAATCGCCCAGTAACTGGGCGATTTTCTTTTCTAAGAACCCAACATGACACTTATGCGTACAGAGATTTATCTGATATAATTACTCAAATGTCGCTTATGGTTATAAACAATGGATGAATCATTACTATACAAAGATAAACCAGTCTTTGCTCTTGATATTGGCTACAAAAGCATTAAGATTATGCAGGTCGTCAAGAGCAGCAAAAAAACAAAGGTTATCGGCTTTGGTGTGGCAAAGTTCGACCCCTCTGCTATCGATAATGGCGTACTCGTGAAGCCTGAGCTTATTGCACAGGCGTTGCAGCAACTTATTAAATCAGACTTGATAGGCAAGATCACCACTCGGCGCGTTGCCTTGGCTATACCAGCATCGCGAACATACAGTCACGCAGCTCAGTTGCCAAACCTATCCGCTAAAGACATAAAAGACGCGGTCCAATCCGAAGCCGAGCAATATATTCCTCATGCTATTGAAGACCTATATATTGACTATGAGATCACAAAGCAGACCGATTCCGAGACTCAGCTACTCCTTGTCGCGGCACCCAAAAAACTTGTTGATTCATACATTCTCTTTGCGCGTCTGGCAGGTCTAGAAGTAGCTGCTATTGAACCCACAATTAATGCTGGCGCAAGGCTATTCGCTCGTTCTAGTGAAGGAGACAATACCCCGCCGACGATCTTAATTGATCTTGGTTCTTTAGCGTCGGATATTACCATATACGACCGGAATATAATCGTTACTGGTACCGCCGCCGGTGGAGGCGATAACTTCACAGATAACATTGCTCAAACCCTGGGCGTAAGCCATCAAGAAGCACATGTCATCAAGGTTAAGTACGGCTTGGGTGTTAGCAAAAAACAAAAGCAAATATTGGAAGCTGCAGGGCCCGTACTCGATTCACTAATGAAGGAAGTTAGACGAATGATTCGTTACTACGAAGAACATGCGGCGCCGAACGCTAAGATCAGTCAAATCATTACTCTGGGTGGCGGCGCAAACATGCCTGGTGTTTCAGAGTACATGACCAACAAACTACGCATGCCAGTACGTACGTGTCACCCTTGGGAATACCTCGACTTCGGTAAACTTCAACCACCGAGTGAAGCAGACCGATCAATGTACCTCACAGTTGCTGGTCTCGCGCTGATCGAGCCTGGGGAGATATTCGCATGATCAACCTCTTACCTACCGACATAAACAGCAGTGTGACCTTTGCCCGTCATAACCGAACACTACTCAGATGGATCGTAGCCCTACTTATTGGACTGGTTGGTGCAATCATGATTGTCGTTGCCGGCATGCTCTATATTAACTACCAGGTCAAGGCCTACAGTAGTCAAGTAGCCCAAACAAAAGAACAGCTTGCCAAGCAAAACCTCGAAGATACGCAGAACCGTGTCAATGAAATATCAAACAGTGTCAAACTCGCCAATCAAGTCCTGTCGCGTGAAGTACTCTTCTCTGAAGTCCTCAAGGCAATTGGCAGCGTAATCCCGCCGGGCACCGCGCTGCAGAATTTGAACATCACCAGTGACTTGGGAGGAGGCATTGACTTGATTTTTGCTGCGGCAGATTATCAGACAGCCACTCAAGTTCAGGTGAACTTAACTGATCCTGCCAACAAGGTGTTTGAGAAAGCTGACATTCAAAACATTAGCTGTGCCAGTGAAGAAAATCAAGACAGTGAAAACGATGACTACCCATGTCAGATTACTATTCGAGCACTCTTTGCCAAGGATAGTCCGTTCGTCTTTACACATTCGGAGAAGAAAAAATGAGTAGTAAAAAGTTATTCTTGATACTATGCGCAGCTATTGTACTACTGTGTGCAGGAATAGTTGGTGTTGTCTATACTGGCGACAAGCTGCTCAAGGAACGTGCAACCGCACTGTATGATCTCAAATCATCGAGCGTCGAGCTTGCTGAACAGCAACGAGTGTTAGTTCAGGCAAAGAAAGATATCGCCCAGTATACCGAGATCGAAAACATCGCACGTACTGTTGTGCCTCAAGAAAAAGATCAAGCAAGAACAGTGCGCGAGATTATTTCAATCGCTAATCGCACCGGCATTAAGATTGCCAATATCTCATTCCCTTCCTCGACGCTTGGTGCTACTGACAAGAAGAAAAAGGCCACCGACAGCACCATTACGCAACTCGAACCCGTTGAAGGGATAACTGGGGTATACCAGCTAGAAATCAACGTTCAAACAGATGGTACATCCTACGTGCCGTTCTCTACCATGCTGTCTTTTCTGCGTGAGCTGGAGCAAAACCGGCGTACCGCCCAAGTTAGTAGTCTTACTGTCGCACCGTCAAGCGATAATCGTTCATTGGTCACGTTTAACGTAATCCTGGGAGTGTACATAAAGAAATGAAGCTAAGCACACAGGTCATTCACAATACTCTACAAAAGGCCACACAAGCTCTGTATCGTTACCGTGTGATTTTGTTCGTCGCTGGCCTTGTCGGCTGTTATGGATTCTTGATCACGCGTATCGGCGCCTACACACAACGCGAACCAAGCTCTCAGGTCAGTGAACAAGCCATTAAACGCCTGACCATCGATGAAGAGTCAATCCAAAAAATCAAAGATCTAGAGGATCAGAACGTCGAAGTCCGCTCACTATTTGAGCGCGCACGCAATAATCCATTCAGCGAATAGTTAGTTGCCGTATTGTTTGAGATTTATCTCATGCGCCATGATGATGGTCTTGCTAGCTTGATACGGATCTGGCACGTAGGTAAACGTATAGTTCTGTTGCTCACCTGCTGTCTCAACGACAATGGTACCAAAGTTAAAGGAGCGAGCAATCACGCCTTTTTGCGTGACGGTTACATCTTGTACGTCACCAATGCTTAGTTGTGATATCTTTCTATCAAACAACGTCCTGTATAGCACTTGGGCAATCTTGTCATTCGTTACCAGTATCACGTTACTCTTGTACAGATAGCCAGCAATTCCAGCAACAACTGCTGTTAGCACGGCCAGCAAAAGGCCAACCAACAAAAATATACCTCTGTAGTTCGATAGCTCTACGCCTAAGTTTAATGGATCGCCTTCAAAAGCAAATCCTGCCACAGCAAATATCGCAAACAGTAAGGCTCCGATTAATATACCTGTTAAGTAAATAACGAATAGGCCGAATGGGTGCTTCCTCACCTCATACAGCAACTGCTCTTGTTCATCAAACTCAATGAGCTCAAACAGTTTCTTGCCATTACCGGATAGTTGATTTGGTTGCATATACAGGTATTATAGCAATTTATTGTCGTCTTTATGCTTTTTTGCAGCGATATGCTTATTTGCGCGTGGCGTCGTCTTACGGCCACGCGGAGTTCGTTCTAACAGCCCCATCTGCATAAGGTATGGCTCATAGAAGTCTTCGATGGTACTACGCTCTTCTGCAGTAATGGCGGCGATTGTCTCTACACCCACAGGGCCACCATTATAATGCGTAATGATTGCTTCGAGCAGCATGCGATCACCTGGGTCTAAGCCTAGCTCGTCAATCTGCAAGAGTTCCATAGCTTGCTTTTGAATATCGGTATCAATAATCCCGTCACCGTTAACGTCAGCGTAATCCCGGACGCGCTTAAGCAAACGATTGGCGATACGTGGCGTCAGACGCGACCGCTGCGCCAACGCTTCTGCTGCCTGCTTATCAATCTTGATCTTCAGAATAGATGCAGCTCGTTCAATGATCTGACGAATCTCATCTGGTGCATAAAAGTCTAGTCGGTGCAGCATGCCAAATCTGTCTCGTAGTGGCGCGGCAAGGGCGCCAGTTCGTGTAGTAGCACCAATGATTGTGAAACGCGGCAGATCAAGCCGCAGACTTCGAGCGCTTGGGCCTTTGCCGAGCATTATGTCCAGCTTGTAGTCTTCCATCGCACTATATAAAACTTCCTCAACGGAACGATGTAGGCGGTGAATTTCATCAATAAATAAGATGTCGCCGTCTTGTAGGTTAGTGAGTAGACTTGCAAGATCGCCTGCCCGCTCAATTGCCGGACCCGACGTGATGCGAATATTAGCTGACATTTCGTGCGCAATAACATTTGCAAGTGTTGTTTTGCCAAGCCCTGGTGGTCCATACAAAAGTATATGGTCAAGTGGCTCGCCACGCTTCTGAGCAGCAGTAATTGCAAGCTGTAGGTTCTGCTTAAGGCGTTCTTGCCCAATGTAGTTAGCAAAGTCCTTAGGACGCAAAGTAATTTCTAATTCTACTTCAACCGGGTCTTCTGTAGATTGCGTAGCCAGTATTCTTTCGATAGCCATATTATCGCCTTTCCTTCAGCGCCATACGAATGCGCTCTTCTGTTGGCAAGGAGACGTCAATATCATTCAGTGCAGCTATTGCGTCTTGTGGCGAATAGCCCAAAGCTATCAAACCTTGCGCAGCTTCATCTTGGTTGGCCATCGCGTCACCATATAGCAGGCCGGTAGCTGCAAGATCAACACCTTCCAGACCAACCTTATCTTTCAAGTCAACTACGATTCGTTCGGCAACCCGCTTGCCGACGCCACTCGCTTGCTGAATGATCTTGACCTCTCCGGCAGCTATGGCTGTACGTACACTTGCTACACTACCAATGTTCATAATGCTCAACGCCATCTTTGGCCCAACACCAGTAACGCTCAGCAGAAGCTCAAAAAATTGCTTGTCTTGAAAGGATTGAAAACCAAAGAGATCAAGGGCAGTTTCACGTATGTGTTCGTATATAAACAGCTTGGCTGTTTCTGACTGACGAAGTGACGATTGTGCCTCATACGGAACAAGCAGTCCATAGCCAACACCATTGACATTTAGTACCACGACGTCAGTAAGTTTTTCGGATACAATTCCCTCTAAAGTAACGATCATCCGCCTTAGTATACCATCAGTCTAGCAATGCTAGCGTGCGCTACTGATCTGTATGCGATAACCCGGGTGTGAGGCGGGTCGGGTTGAATGAGAACGACAACTCCCCTCTTTGATACAGAAATATACCGAACTATTAGCATCCCAGTTAGCCAGTACACTATCATCTACAACGTTCTTTAGGTACTTTTGAGCATTTGCCTTACATGTCGCATTGTCGCCAGGGCTACAAAAACGAACGCTTATCTGAATAGTATCGCCACCGTCCCAGTTTTCATAGTCATAGACGGTGTCTGGCCAAGGCGCATCTGGCCAAACCTCATTTGGCGTTGAAATATAATCTTCTATTCCTGGAGGAAGACCACGGTTAACATCTGCCGGGTATTCATTTGTTTCTTGCACCTTCAGTTTAACTGCATTAGCCAACGTAACTACTTCTGACTCGGCACGTACCAAATATGCTCGGTCACGGCCATTTCGACTCGACAGGTAGGTGTAGCCAACTGCCAAAGTACCCATTATTGCCATGACAATCATTATCTCAATAAGTGTAAAGCCGTGCTGTCGTATTGTTCCTTGGTGTTTATGCATATGGTTATTGTAGCGGACAGTTATAGTTTGTACTATCAACATCCCAGCTCGTGTTTTGTCCGTAATAGTTTTCAATTAGCCGAATTTGACTGCATGACAATGGCTTATCATAGAGAACCAGTTCGGCAATCTGCATATCCCCAGGTAATACATATGTTCCTGAACCATTGGTAGTGCCACCGAGTAACAGCTTGTTCAAGGAGAAGCTCGTGTTGCTTCCACCAGCAAAAAGATTGCTCGGCGTCCCGTTACGAGAATACCGTTCATTTGTTGTATTTGATATTGTGAATGCATACACACCCCAAGACCCTGATGAGAAGTTGTTACCAATTGCATTACTGAGTGCTTGCGCAGTATAACCATTCGCCTGGGCGGTCAGACTCGTAGACAAAGCACTCCTCATAAAGGCGCGAACGTTGCCACTTGCTGCTGGCGCAGTCGTATCGTCTGTTTGCGCGTTACTTAACAATCCAATGTACCGATCATTACCAGTTGATGAACCGCTGCTGATAGGACGCATGACGGCAATAGCAGTCATGCCTTGCGTGTTGGTGATTGTCGGGATCAACGCGGTATTAGCAAGCACATCCGGGTCGTCGCCAGTCGCTACAAACTCAATAACCTGCCTTCCGTTAAGCACGCCTGTCCTAAGTACCGGGCTACCGTTAGCAAGATCGAGATTGTTACCGTTGCTTGTTTGGTCGACCCACTGCGTTACTGTTGAGCCGTTGGTCGCTTGCGTTGTCGAGCCGCCAGTTGTCCATTCGACATACAGCCGCGTATGGTTCTGACTAGTGAATGAAGCACTACGCAGTCCCGAGCCGCTTACTTTTTGAAAGCGAAATCCCATATTGTTGCCGCTATTCCAATCAGAACGATTGACAATACTCTGCACCATCGTAGTAAGACTTGGTGTTTGTTGTGCTGCCCCACTTTGATTCTGCGTACTCCATGCTGGTATAGCCCAATCGACTTGACTCGCCGTAAGTCCGCTTGTTGAACTTAACTGGTTGTTGCCCGGGCACGTAAAATCAGCTTTGTTCGCGGTGTCAAAAGCACGAATCCTCGTAGTTATCGGTTGGCTTAATTGAGCACTTGTTCCGCCCGTACCGTTAATACCACGCGACCTAAACTGGATATATGCATTGGTGATAGTCGCATTACGTGGTATGGATACACTGTCAAATGTGACGCCTATGTTTTGTTCGCCGACATTTTCATTGCCGGTATGAAACTCAAGGTCGTTATTACTCGCTGCACAGACAGCATTTTGTGTAGTGCCGTTTGTTTGCTCTTCGTGTTTTGTGTCTATATTAAAGCTGTCATCGAAGGCGTTTACTGACGACTGACGTACCGAAGCTGCTACGTCCGAGCGATACCATGCCACTGGAGAAAAATCGTCGGGGGACTCAGTGTACAAGCCACTACGTACTAAGCGCACACGAATATCCTGCACGTAGGCTACGTTCAAAGAAATATCTGGTATATACACTCTACCGATTGCGCGTATATTCCGTCCTGTTCCGCTACATACATTATCGTAGATTTCTACTTGGTACGTCACCTGATAATCTGCATCATTGTAAAGAACAGTGGAGTCTTGATCGTCTGCCGGACTGTTGCGATTCTCAGCCGTACCACAATAGGCAATATTGCTGTCTAGTTCTTCCTTGGCGTAATCGACTGCTGCTTTGGCTGCAGCGCGTGCTATAAGTACGTAGCCATAACGAGTAATCTGTCTTTGATTGACAACGATAGCTTGATTGATCAGGATTGCAACGATCATCAATGTGCTCATCATTATCAGAACCATCGGCATTACAAAACCCTTAGTATTGGTGTTTTTGTTGTTAGAAATCATTGTATTTCTTTACCGTTATGCTGACTGTTTCATCAATGACGTTACCATTTGCCATATCCGTCAGGTTGAGCGTAACTTTAATTTTGTCTGCAAGATTAGGGTTATTCTGTACGGCGATATTATTTTCATCAAAATACGTCACGTTCAACGATTCAACGTTTGACGACATCTCTAAATCATCCTGACAACTCGGTGTGGCATCACCTGGTGGGCATGTTTTTTTGAAGAAATTTGCCGGCGATACATCAGTCGTATTCGGCACGACAACTCGCCTATATAATTTACCGTTTGAAACATAGTAGATAATGTTATTGATAGCTATCTCGCCATTGTTTGGGCCTCGTGTATAGTAGACGAACTGTCGTGATGGTTCACTACGTGGTTTATCAATTGCCGGCAAGCTAATGATCAACGTATTGCTCGGAGTTGAATCATAATCCCAACCACCGCTCGGTTCATTTGGATCGTCTAAGTCACTTATGAGCGTGGCGTTGAACTTATTTGAAAATGTCAATTCGTCCTGCAGCTTATCAAGCAAATTCAGGCCCTCCATGCGCAAACTAACTCTTGCGTTTCGCTCGTATAGCTCACCGTTTTTTGATACCAAAACAGAGAGCAAAACTACACACACGATGAGAGTAATTGGCACAACAACAAGCATCTCGACCAATGTGAATCCAGTCTGATTGCTGCGAAGATTCATCTGCCTACTCCACTCTCTTGGATACCAGTTGAAATATTGATAGTACGAATTTTATCTTTCGTTTCCTTGTAGCTAATTCGTACATCGAGCTTTTTCAATGTTGGTGTGACATCACGAATGTACACTTTAGCACTACGCGGCTCCCGCAAATCAGCAGGCATTTCATCTACGAAATCCTCAACTTCATAGTTATTAAGAGACGTCCCTTGCGTAAGAGAGGTGAAGGACTTTGTTTCGTATTCTTGGTATTTTTCGTATAGCGTCGTAATTGCAGTTAGACGGCGCTCCGTTTTATCCAAAATTCCATCAATCTGGATCATAAACGTAATAATGGTAAGCATAACCCAAGACAAAATTGCCAGAGTCGTCATTAATTCAATGATTGAAAAGCCGTCTTGGTTTGTACTTAGCCCACGTTTCATTTCCTTTAACTATACCATAAGCGACATCTTCCAACACCTTACAAAACTAGGCAAGACGCTTATTCATACTGTGACAAATCGCTGCTGCAAGCGCATCGGCGGCATCATCAGGCTTAGGGATTTCCGGCAGAGCCAACACAATCCGAACCATTTCCTGGATTTGTTTTTTGTCGGCACGTCCGTAACCAGTGAGAGCTTGTTTTATCTGCTGTGGTGTATATTCAAACAGTTCTAGTTTATGTTGCTTACCGCACAACAGAACGACACCGCGCGCCTGGCTAACACTCATGGCAGTCGTTACGTTCTGCGAAAAAAACAACTTCTCGACCGCCATAACCTCTGGCTTGTGCTCAGTAATTATTTCGTGTAGCTCATCATAAATCGTTTCAAGGCGATCGCTGTCAGCTTGTTTAACGGGTGTTCTAATCACCCCTCCATCAACAAGACTTGTTATTCCATTGGCTAACACATCAATAATGCCAAAACCCAAAATTCCTGTGCCTGGATCAATGCCGAGTATTCTCATATCTCATTATCATACGCTTTCTGCACCGGCTACGCATTACCTTCGTAATACTTTGCCAAAAATTTTGCCGACTCCTGCTCTAAGTTCCTGACGATATTCGTATAGACCATACACAACTGCGAGCAAGAGTGCCAAAAGCACTACTCGGTAATTTTGCTTGATCTGTGTCGTGTCAGCTTGGGCTGTTGATGCCACGCCAGCCACTCCTGCAACTTTGCGGCAACGATTAGTATCGGGGTTACGCTCTTCGCCTTCGTCACAAGGCTTGAGGAGACTTGGTGCGCTGGCAATCTTGCGGCAACGATTCGTTTGGGGATTGCGTTGTTGTCCGGGAGCGCACGGGGTAAGACTACCTACGCCGCTCGCAGTAGTAATTTTGCGGCAGCGGTTGGTCTCAGGGTTGCGTATTTGATCAGCTGCGCATGGTTGTAGTGTAGTGCCGGTGCTATTCAATGAACGGCAACGGTTTGTTTCTGGGTTTCTAACCTTTCCGACCGGGCAAGGGTTAAGCACACTTGATACACTTGCCGGTGCAGCTTTTACGGCCGATGGCTCATTGGCTTTAGCTGGTGTTTTTATGTTCGTCAGTTGCCAAGAGCCAGATAAGAGAGCCCAGGCTTCGTCATCCGACATGTTAGCTGGATAGGTAACTACCTCTTCTGTATCAGCCGTCATAAATCGTACGGTCGCCCCAGAACTATTTGGTAAGTTCATATCCGTTACTAACGCGTAGCTACGGGCGCCGATTGGTCCGGTAAATGTATAGCTGACATCATCAACCAGTAATTGGCAGGAATCCATCGGAACCGCCTCGTCTGTCGCATTGAAAAGCTCTATGTATTCACTGCCGGTATCAGTTCCTGATGGGTTTGGAACAATCTCTGACAGAATCACGCCTTTGCATTCCGGCGGCGCTGGTATTTCCTGGCAGACACCAAATTCATCTGCCTCATGACCATCAGGGACTATGTTTTGTAAACCGGGAAATACTTCTTGATTTATGCAGACATCGGTAGCTTCGTAAAGCCCGGTGGTTGATGTCACAACAAGCCCTGACAGGACAAAGTCCTCTTTATTGTTTTGGGTATCTTGGTATAGGCCGGCGCTTGTCTTCCGCTGCAATGCCTGACCGCCAGTAGGCGCAACTGCAGCTTGACCTTCTGCATGTAACGCACTACCCCAACCGAGCGTGTCCACAATATTGCGGCTTGAATCGACTACGTGCACGTGCCCACCCGTACCACTAACTGAACCGCGGAAAGTCGCATCAACTGTCGCAGAGGGATTTGCAGTCAAAAACTCATTGCTCGCTAACCTCACCGCTCCAAATGCGCTCAAGTAAAGTCGCTGTGTGACGCTTGGCGTAGTAAAACAGGTTAGATCGCTGCCGACACCCGCGGCGGATGCGCTGGCATACGTAAGGCACCAGCCTGTAACATCAACGTCTGTATTTGTGTTGTTTGTAAATTCCACATACTCATGACTCGCAGTGCCCGTGACTGCTCCACCGGTCTGCAATTGTGAAATTACCACAGACGAACCCTGCGCATGCACTCGCAGAGGGATTATAAATATAACCGCAAACAACGTAATGAAAAAGATTGCACCCGTTTTCATGCTCCGTATGTTACTACTGCCGATTAATTACGTCAAATTGATTATGCTAATTTCTGCTGTCAGGAAACGATGTAACGTTTGTGTAGGTATTGCTGACGTCTTCGTTATCTTCTAGCGCTTCGAGTAAGCGGATTAACTTTCCTGCGGTCGATTCATCCTCAATAGCCACCGTATTATTGGGAACAAAAACAAGTTCGGCTTCTGTGACTTCATGTCCATTTGCTTTGAGTACTTCACGAACTTGCGCTAATTGCTTGGGGTTCGTCAAGATTACCGAGCCGTCTTCGTCTTCTATGACATCCTCGCCACCAGCATCAAGCGCCGCCAGCATCGCGTCATCACCTTTTTCTGGAATACGGATTGAGCCTTTTTGATCAAACTGGAAAGCAACCGCGCCTTTTTCTGCAATGTTGCCGCCATGCTTACTGAACGCCAATCTTACTTCTGGATAGGTACGGTTAACATTATCCGTGGCACACTCCACGATTATAGCCGCGCCGCCAGGACCGTAGCCTTCATACAAAACTTCTTGTATCTGCTCACCGCCCAGCTTGCCGGAGCCACGATCAATAGAACGCTGGATATTTGCCATCGGCATGTTGGCAGCCTTGGCTTTATCAATTGCCAGCCGCAGACAAAAGTTCATTTCTGGATCGGCACCACCGCGCGCCGCCAATGCAATCGCATTACCTAGCTTGGTAAATATCGCACCGCGCGCCGCATCCTTGGCGCCTTTTTGCCGTTTGATCGTTGACCACTTGGAGTGTCCAGACATGATAAGCCTCCATTTCCTGCTATTTCATCTGTTATTGTAACATATCATCACGGCTGCGACGGTGTTGCTTAACCAGCACAAGCAGTACTATGACTGCGTAAACCACCACCATAGCATTCATCTGAATTTTAACCTCCTTACTTGCAAAAGGTAAGTCACTCGTTAACGAAACGACGCTCAACATATACGAGAGAATAACTTTAGCTGGCCAAGCAAAAACACCTGCTATGGCCGGGGCAATGCTGCCTGCAATACCAGCCGCAAGCGCAGAGAGCATAGCATAAGGAACGAGCGGCACAACCAGGAGGTTAGCGAGCAACGATATTGGGGAAAAACGCCCAAAGATATACATGATAATTGGGATCGTCATTATCTGTGCAGAAAAACTCTCTACTGCCACACTCTTAACCATATTTGGTTGTTTATTCCCCGAAGGTGCCGGCAGAATTAAAGGTGCGACCACTAACACTCCAAAGAAAGCGAGAAACGACAAATACCAGCCAATGTCTGTCCAAACAAAAAACGGATGCCAAAGCGCCGTAATAGCCGCAGCACTCATAATGAGCAAGAACGGCTTGAAGGTACGACCAAAGTACCAAGCAAACAAACTCATACCACTCACCAGAGCCGCGCGAACAATTGAAGCGCTAAAACCGGTGATAAGCAGAAACAAGACCATCAGGATAACCGCACCAACTGCAGTCTGATATTTTGAACGTTGCCCGAGACCCCGACGCGCAAACATGATAATAATCGTCAGGTTATAACCACTGACCGCAATAAGGTGCGTCAGACCTACTGCAGATAGGTCATCGGCAACATCTTTTGGCAGGGTGTCGCGTTGCCCGACCAACAACCCCATTCCAAATGAAGCATGCGGTTCTGGTAACGCAGATAGCATGCCGCTCATGTAGTTGCGCCGTATCTTATCTATCAACGCATTGGAGCGCGATTCGACATTGATAGTCGCGTAACTTACGCGCGCCTGCCGTGAACCTCGGGTCGGGTACAGCTTGCCTTTTGCTGTAATACGGTCGCCTTTATATACCATGTGTACGCCACGCCCAGCAACCTGCATTTTGCCAGACAGCTCGAGCAAATCGTTTGCTGTGATGCCGGTGATGTCAACTGTCAGCTGACCGTCTTTGCCGTATATACTATCTTCTGTTGCCGTCCCACGGAGCACAATTACCTGCCCGCGCAATGATTCATACATTGTCAATCGCGGCTCGTATTGCACACCACGCACCCAGCCAATCAACAATCCACATATGGCCGCCACGGCAAGATAGCGAGTTCGCGAGTATAATACAGCGCTACCGAGACACACCAACGGACCGAGCAATACCGCACTATTACTACGTGCCAGCAAAAGCCCAGCAAGCACACCAACGCATGCCGTACTCAACAAAGTAGTTCTGTAATATGACCGTGCACCCGTCATTGCCCCTAGCCTACCATTTAAGCGGCTAGAAGTTCAAAATTTAGTCGTTCTTGTAGTCGTTAAACGTGTAGGTCAACGGTTTAATACAAAACACCACGTACTTGCCAGCTGGAATGTGCAGGATTGGAGGCAACTCGCCCTTCCCGTTCTTGAAACGCGGTCGTAGTATTTTTTCTTGTACCATCTGGCGAATCTTGGCATCTTTTTCTTCGTGTGCAATGCCGCTTATTTGTAGTGTTTGCATGGTTGAGAGATCATACATCGTAAGTGCTACCTGATGAAATGATTCAATATTATGCGCTTTGTTAGTCTGCTCTTTTGTAACAATAAAAACATTGTTATTTTTGTCGGCCGTGTAGTAAACCACCGCACCGTGCACATTGCCATCATGGTCGATCGTCGACAGTGTCGCTAGTTCGTGCGAACCGAGGAAGATACGGGCTGCGGCAGATAATTCCTGAGTGACATTTTGCTGCCGTGCAACAGGAGCTGCAGCAGGGGCTGTAACCGATTCTGCCTCTTCCATCTCAACCGCTTTGCCTTGGATATAATGCAAGAAATGATTCGCACATTTAAGGTTCACAAAACGTAGTTTATAATCACCGAGTCGCGTATGCAGCACGACACCAGCTGTGCCATCTTGCTTATTAACACTCACCCCACTCACTACGTCATACTTAATCTCGTCGGTTGACTCAAAGAATAACTTATAATCAAGAAAGAGTATGCGTTTGTCTGTTGCGACAATCATGCCCGAACCACGCTCATAGCGACCATAGACAACACCACCAATATGTTCATCCTCATGAATATGTTCCGGTAAATGACGAGTTTCGCTCTTCAGGAGTCCGTAGCTCGTCATGCCTACTTTCACCAGTTCAGAACGAATACGCTTTACATGATTTTCATCTACAACAATCTTAGTCTTCATACTTATATTATACTCCTTTGACACCAGTTATGTACTGATTATGAGCCGGTGCCAAACGAGGCATGCGGGATAAGTTCGGCGATTCTGAGTAGCTCATTATACTTACCAAGCCGTTCGGTACGCGAAAACGAGCCGGTCTTTATCTGGCCGACGCCAAGCCCAACGGCAATATGCGCAATGCTAGTATCTTCCGTCTCACCCGAACGATGCGAAACCATAGCGCGATAGCCATTGGCCTTGGCCAGCAGCACTGTCTCAACCGTTTCAGTCACGGTGCCAATCTGATTAGGCTTGATTAAGATGCTGTTAGCCACATGCTGCTCAATGCCTTGTTGCAAGCGCTTGGCATTGGTAACAAACAAATCGTCGCCAACCAACTGTATGTCATTGCCGCATGTCGCAGTTAGTTTTTGCCAGCCAGCCCAATCATCTTCTGCTAGGCCGTCTTCAATAGAAACAAGTGGGTACTTGGAAGCAAGTTTTTGATACCACGTAATCATTTCTTCACTGCTCAACGACGTCTTGCCAAAGACATACTTATCATCATGGAGCAGTTCGCTGGCAGCCACATCGAGCGCTAGACTTATGTCTTTACCTGGTTTGAACCCGGCACCGGCAATCGCCTCTATAAGCAAATCAAGCCCTGCTTCTTCACGAGTCAATGACGGCGCAAAGCCGCCTTCATCACCGACCGTGGTTGATTGACCTTTCTTTTGCAGAATACCGCCAAGCGCATGAAACACTTCGCTGGCCATCTGCAAACCATCCTGTAATGAGCCTGCGCCATGTGGCACAATCATGCATTCCTGGATGTAGAGACCACCGATAGCATGTTTGCCACCATTGAGAACATTGACAAAAGGCACAGGCAGGCAGACCTCACTGGTGCCGGCAAGCTGTTGGATGTAACGAAAGAGTGGCAACTGCTGAGAGGCAGCCGAGGCTTTGGCGAACGCAAGCGAGACTGCCAGAATAGCATTGGCACCTAACTTGCTTTTATTATCGGTGCCATCAAGTGCAATGAGCGATTTATCAAACTGCTTTTGTGAGTCGTATGATTTTTTGACGAT
Organism: Patescibacteria group bacterium; assembly: GCA_052034685.1. Lineage (GTDB taxonomy): Bacteria > Patescibacteriota > Saccharimonadia > Saccharimonadales > CAYUUR01 > CAYUUR01. The sequence continues at coordinate 96,869 of JBPOIH010000002.1, forward strand.
ATGCTGCGCAATGCTCACCGAACAGTTGCGAAGTGCCTTTTCTACGCCCTTGCCGCCATACTGCTTGCCGCCGTCACGCAGCTCAATTGCCTCGTGACTCCCGGTTGAAGCACCAGACGGAACCGACGCTCTACCAAACGACCCATCATCTAAATACAGATCGACCTCGACGGTGGGGTAACCACGAGAATCATAGATCTGTCGCGCAATTAATTTCTGGATTTTCATAACTGTTGTATCTATCTTATAATAATGCTTATGGCTAGCATAGTTTTTTATGATGCGACGCAAACTGACACGTCGCATCTGACCGATGGTTTGAACGATATCCAAAAGGACTATGTTTTTGTTGGCGGGTCATTAACTACTGAGACGATCGACCCAGATGCGGAGGTTATTTCTGTATTCGTGACCAGTAGCGTTACAGCAGAACTCATCGCCAAAATGCCCAAACTCCGTCTCATCGCCTGCCGATCGACGGGTTACAACAACGTCGACTTTCCTGCTGTCCAAGCAAGAGACATACAGGTAGTGAACGTACCGACCTACGGGGAAAACACCGTTGCCGAATACACCTTTGCCCTGCTTTTGGCACTAACTCGAAAGGTTCCCACCACCATTACAGCCGTGGCGAGTGGCAATATTCAAGCACCCGAGCTTGCTGGGCATGACCTCAAAGGCAAAACCATTGCAATCTTAGGCTTTGGGCACATTGGCCAATACACTGCGCGCATTGCCAAAGGCTTTGGCATGCATGTGCTCGGCTACGACCCGTACCCCAACAAGAAAGCCGCTGATGAAATTGGCGTGGAGCTTGTCGACTTTGATACAGCAGTCAAGCAGTGCCATATACTGTCACTTCACATTCCTTACTCCCCCGAGAATCATCACCTCATCAACGCCGATGTGCTCAGCATGATGAAACGTGGTTCAGTCATCATTAACACCGCCCGTGGCGAGCTTATTGATACCAAGGCGTTGCTCGTCGCAAAACAAAGTGGGCAAATTGGTGGGCTAGGACTGGACGTTATTGAAGGTGAACAGTTACTCAACATTCAAGAAGAACTGTTATTACTACGCCGTGAAAAACTCCCTGCAGAAATGCTCGAAATGAGCATGGAGATTAACAGTCTCAAGAAAATGCCCAATGTCATCATTACGCCGCACAATGCCTACAATACTGTAGAAGCCGTCAGTCGAATTAACCAAACGACCGCCCAAAACATCGTCAGCTTCCTGGAAGGCAAACCTACAAACGTCGTCAAGCCACCTGCCAAAAGAACTGGCAAACTACTCATCACCCGTCATGGCGAATCTGAATGGAACGCGCTGGGCAAATGGACTGGCAGTACGGACGTGCATTTGAGTGAGAAAGGTTTCCGTGAGGCCGCCATGCTTGGTCAGGTTGTAGACGGCACCAAGGTTGACTACGCCTTCACGTCACAACAGATCCGGGCATTAGAAACATTGGAGAGTATCCTTGACGCTTCACAACAATTTGACGTCCCGTTTGAACGCAGTGACGCCATCAACGAGCGTGATTATGGTGACTATACGGGCAAAAATAAGTGGGAAATGCGCGACAGCATTGGCGAAGAAACCTTCAACCGCATCCGCCGTGAATGGAACTTCCCAGTGCCAAATGGTGAAACGCTCAAGGACGTTTATGCCCGTGCAGTGCCGTTCTATACCGAAAAAATTCTACCAAAAGTGCTTGATGGTCAGAACGTACTCGTCGTGTCTCACGGCAACGCCATCCGCGCCTTGATGAAATACATCGAGGACATCTCTGATGCTGACGTTGCTAAATTAGAAATGCCATTTGGCGAAATACTTGTCTATGAAGTTGACGACAAAGGCAAACAGCTCAAAAAAGAATCACGCAAGATTGACACTACTCCGCCGCCTGCTTAATTTGACTTCAGTAGATTGCTAGTTTGCAGGCTTGGCAAAGAAATTCACTGAAGCATTGATGTACTTTTCATTACTATCGATATCAACATCCGCGTTTTTCTTTGTAGCTTGATCAAAGACATTGATAGTACTTGGAGCTGATTTTTCATTCTTTGCATTACATATATTTGGATCGCTTCTTGAGAAAATCACTTTCTCTTCAGTGCTGGCAAGCAACTTTATTTGCCTAACTGAATCAAACCCTGTCAAACTCTCGTACTTTTTAGTTCCAAGGTTGAGTTGATAAATTGCGCTCTTATGTGGCTTGTTCGTAACGGTGCTGAAAAGTAAGGTATCTGCACTGTCGTGAACTTTTATCAAGCTCTCGATAGAACCGCCGACTGAACATGTCGCCGTCAGGGCTGTCGTCGAGATACCTGCCGTGTCGCCAAGCGGGTTCGCCACCAAGGCATCTTTGTATGTGTCTAGGTTTATATTGCGGATAGTGTCAGCTGTCGAAATATAGTACGCATTGTCTCCAAGGATAGTTATTTTTCCACTATCATTGGCTTTTGGATTTAGTTTTTTCACAAGTTTGCCTGTTTCAAGCGAGCTAATATTAAGGAGTGCTGCCGGCCCACCTTCGGTTTCAACTCCCCAATAGAACTCTTTTCGGTCTTTTGAGGCGCCCATTATAAAAACGGATCCGTAGGTTGTCTGTTGATCAAACAACTTTGATTTGCCCGACCCATCCGGATTAACCTTATAAAAAGATTGTCGAACATCAGGAATATAGTATTGGTCTGGTTTTGCAGGCTTATTGGCAATGAGCTTGGTTGAAACGATCAACTCGTCAGCGTCATCGTACCATGCAAAATCAACTGATTCACCGGCCTTTTTCTCTAAGACTAGAACCGTTTCTTCTGGCTTACTTGAGGACGCTACCTCGACGCCCTTGTCAGTAACCAGCGCAATGTATTTGCTAGATACTGCTGGGGTATAGGGCTGCTTGACGGAAGTTATTTCTGATCCGTCATAGCTAATTTCTGCAAATTGATCCGTTTTATTGTAGTAAGACGTGAGCCACAGCTTAGTTGGCTTAGGAGATGGTTTTGCTGGCGATTCCTGCGTTGTGGCGTTAGTTGCAGTTGGTACCGCAGGCTCGCTGCGCAGAAGAAAGAATGCTGCTGCACCTAGCCCTATAGCAAGTAATAGAACTACGAGGAGAATGATGATCTTTTTTTTACTTTTTGGCTTATTATGCTCTTCTGGTGGCGTTTCATAAGCCGGTTGCTGTTGCGCTAGCTCAGCGGGCACTGGGGAGTCTGGAACTTGTGGGGGAGTATTATTGTCCATGTTAGTCCTTGTTATGTATTACGGTTAGTTTACCATAAGTTTTATACTGCGCGGCTTTGCTGTTCGAAAGCATGATTATACGAACCAAGGCAAGTAGATCAAAAAAGAATCGCGCTAGATTAACACTACTCTGCCGCCTGTTTGAGGGTTACTCTAGTACTTTAGCCAACTCCAGTTCGATCCTTCTTCAGCAACAACAGACGTATCGCTGTCAGCCCTAAAGCGTATCACCTCACCAGCCAGACCGGTACGTATATCAATCTCCCCGCATCCGACATTGTTAAAAAAGTTTACCGTCGCAGTATTACCAAATCTATACACAAATCGCAGTACCTCGTTGTATGCATAAGTTTGACCTTCAACGAGTTTCTCTTCTGCAATTGCCACTGCAATATGGCCCAATTCAAAGCAAAACGCGCCATTAAACCCAACAACTCGCGCATCCGAAAGTAACATCTCGTGGTTTGTCATTTTTAACACCTCCTTCACCAAGTATCGTTCATAAGTAATCTGACGGTTAGTGTAATTGATTTCCTATACTATCGTTTACTCATTGTATGCAGACCTACGGCACAGATTAGTGTAAAGACCCATTAAACGAGAGGGGTCCAGTGGGGCAATGCACATTTCGTCGCTTACTCGGAGTAAACTCCTGCGTGAGCTCCTTATGACCGAACCCACGACTTGCATCTTTTTCTTTGAAAAATCTGCGTCGTAGATTCAAGCCAACAGAACGACCAATCAAAAAACTCCCAAAAAGGGAGTTTTTTGATTGGAGGGTCCAGTGGGACTCGAACCCACGACACCCTGCTTAAAAGGCAGGTGCTCTAACCAGCTGAGCTATGGACCCGCGTTACCGTGTAATTAATTGTTGCTCCTAGTTTTCATGAGCAAAAGCTCCTGAAAACTTTTTAGCAACAATTAAAGCCGGTGCCTTTACCCCTCAAAAGCAAGCTTTTGTGGGGACCCCTTTTCTTCAAAACTTGTGGGCTGCTGTTTTCCTTTTTGCACCAAGCTGAGGAAAATAACTTCTTACATTATGCTTATTTTTGCTAAAAAGTCAATCAGAAGAGCAGGTGTACATATGCCCATGTTATAATTCAGATTAATTAAATGTGGGGTACGTTATGCCGAAATTAAACAAGAAGACACAAAATAAGCTTAACGCAATCCAGCCTTTAGAGATTCTTGCGCTTATTGCTTCCCTTTTCTATTTGCAATCATTCAACACGAACCTTTCTAACTACGCTTTGCTGTTTGATGCCGCACAGCATCCAGACGTGTACTCACTTGTTTTTGCTCTTGGAGTCACAGGCTACTATCTCAACAAGCGTAAATCTTTTTCTATAATTAGCGTTATCACGCTCTCGGTAATTGCAACTGTAAGCATTGTATGGTTTTTTGGTTTCAGCCTAAACTTTTAGTAGGTTGGACAGCAGTCTAAGGGTGCTAACTACTTCTTGTGGCTCTTTTTGTGCGGTTCGCCAGGAGCACGGCTGAGCAGCCAGAGCGATATCAGTTGTAGCAACACCACGACACCAATAATCATATTGTGTGTGTCCAGTAGTTGCTTACCGAACGGAATGGTCGCTACTTGCTGCTGAATTTCGTACGGCAGAATTGGCAGGACAAATGCAGCTAGGACAATACCCGTAATTGCCAGCGGTATGACATGCAGCAGTGTTTTACCGCGAGATATTGATCCGTGCATAAATAGTGCTGTCAGAAACATCGGCAATACGATTATAAACGCCTCGGCATATTCGGCAGCGGCATTAGTCTTAAAGAACGATCGAGCAATCTCGCCAGCTTCACTATGAAAATACCGCCCTAATAGCTCACCAGCCATGACGCTAAAAAACAGCGCCGATGCACTGACGCGAAACAAAACACCCAAGGCAAGCGGCAGTCCAAGCAAAATACCAAGAATTATATAGGGCGTCATATAGAAGTAATCATACCATGAGCAGAATCAAAATCTGACACGTTCACCTTCGCTGATACCACTACGGGACACCTGCCCAGCATTGAGCTCGATTACGTATGAAGCATCATCGGCAGGGCAAAAACTTTCTGGGTACGAATCCGGCGGCACATTTTGGCGCAGTTCAATAACCTGCCCGTCGGCATTCACCCATAAAATATCGATTGGGAAGTTCATGTCTTTCATCCATATGCAGTATTTGCCGGGCTTTCCAAAGTCAAAGATCATGGCAGTGTCATCTGGTAATGAGTCACGATTTGACAATCCCTTCTCTCGCTTTGCAGGGGTGTTGGCATACTGGATATTATATAACTGCGATCCTACTTCAAGTTTTCGCGGCTCATACAGAAATGGTACAAACAACGCAGCGAATAGAAAGAAGGCTACAATGAAAACGAGTCGCCACTGCGCCTTAAGCGCCGATACGATCACGCTTGCCCCGTTTGCTGGTGGCGTTTCGCTCGATGTAATCAATAATTGGCGCTGCGACGTTTCGTCCGGTCACCTTTTCTATACCAAAACCCGGGCTGGAGTTCACTTCAAGAACAAGTGGTCCATGTGTTGAACGCATCATGTCAACGCCGCAGATTGGCAGGCCCATAGCGCGGGCAGCCTTGATGGCTGTTTTCTTTTCTTCATCAGTGAGCTTCACAACTGAGCCTTCGCCACCTTGGTGCAGGTTACTGCGGAAGTCATCGTCCAGACTCTGGCGCTTCATACTGGCAACCACGCGGCCACCAACTACAAATGCACGAATGTCTTCACCGCCGGCTTCTTCGATAAATTCTTGCAGAAGAATGTTAGTACCATCTTCGTTATGTAGATAAAAGGCTTGCAGTACTGACTTGGCTGCTTTTTTGGTCTCTGCTAGCACCACGCCATTGCCGTGCGTTCCACGGGCCAGCTTAATAACAACTGGCGTGCCGCCAACCTGCTCAAGCAAATCGTCGATATCAGCCGTATTACGAGAAAACACCGTCTTTGGAATGCCAACACCTGTTCGGGTCAATAGTTGCAGGCTGCGCAACTTGTCACGCGAACGCACAATTGCAATGGAGGTAGAGGTCGTATATACGCCCTGCATTTCAAACTGACGAACAATCGCCGCACCATACCGCGTCATACTGCTGGCAATTCGCGGGATAACCGCATCAATACCGCGCAGGTCTTCACCACGGTAGCTTACCGCCGGGTTACTACGCTCAATTGCCGCATAACAGTCACGGTACTTAACAATGCGTACCGTGTGGCCACGCAGCATGGCCTCTTCTTTGAGGCGCTTTGTCGAATAGTTGCCAGGGCCGTTGGATAAAATTGCGATATTCATGTTTTGTATTCCTCTTCTTCATCTATTGGCAATACGATACCATACTGTTTCTTTAACTCGAGCCTGTTAACGCCTTGTAGCGACGGGTCAACAAGAAATCGCTTATTAAGCAACGTGCGTCCAAGCAGAATCGGATACAGCATCTTTGCTCGGTTGGCTAAGGTGAACTTACCCCAGAACACCTTTGGACCGATTTTTACCTTAAGCTTTACTTCAAACCGCTCTTCTCTGTGACCAAAAGAATTTGTCACCCAAACACGCTCAAAGTTCTTTGTGGTTACCGTCTCAGCGACCTCTTTGAATAATGGATGCTGTCCAAGCAACCGGAAGGTTAGCTCGGTGCCGTCATCATTCAAGGCAATATTGTCAGCATGGACTGATGAACGATATGCGCCGGTGTCTACCTTTGCAGGTACGTCAGCAATCGAGAACTCCGTAAAATGCAAGAGCTCTGCGCGACCAATAACGACTTTTCTGATGTAATCTTTTTTCATATACGAACCACTTATATAGTATCAAAGTGCCTATCTAATACCTTGAATTCTGTATGAATTTATGGTAATTTTATTATGAAAAGGTAATTTTGTCAAGCATGAGCACTATTTTAATCGTTGGTCAAAGTTTCAGTGGCCTCAACAAGTATATTGTCGACCAGGGCGACGAATACATATTATTGCGCGATAAGCACAGAGTTATTAACCCTGGTAAACAGATTAAACGTCGGGTACTCTGTGATTTTTCCGATGAGTCGAACATCATAGCCGCCGCTGACGAACTACATAACGTTCACGCCTTTGACGCCGTCTATGCGCTCTACGAACAATACGTCGTTATCGCCGCTAAACTTGCAGAGAGATACAGCCTGGCCGGTTGCCCTGTAGCCGCCGCACAAGCCTGCACAGACAAATTCGTCATGCGCCAATTATTTGCACGAGCGCCGGCTAAGATCAGCCCAGACTTTGCTATTGTTAACACAGCGCAAGACCTCACGGACTTTGCGCGTAGTCACGCCTTTCCATTGATCATCAAACCCACAAACCTCGCCAAGAGTCTCCTCGTCAGCAAGGTATCAAATGAATCAGAGATGCTCGAATCATTCTCTCGGATTCAAGCCAAACAGTCAGCAATTTATAAGCGCTATGCACCGCATCAGAAACCTCAGTTCCTTATTGAAGAATTTATGGAGGGCACTATCCACTCAGTCGATGCGTTTGTAGATAGCACTGGCCAGCCTTTTGTATTACAAGAGGTCGTTGACTATCAAACCGGGCACGACATCGGGTACGATGATAACTTTCACTACAGCCGACTACTGCCATCTGCCCTGCCATCAAGTAGCATCCAAGAAATTCGCGAGACTGCCGCCCTAGGCTGTCGGGCACTAGGCATGAAAAGCACCGCAGCACATGTTGAAGTTATTCTCACAACCGACGGGCCACGAATCGTAGAGATTGGCGCACGCAACGGGGGATACCGTAGTCGCATGCATGACATAGCAAATGGTATCGATATCACTGGTAATGCGCTGCGTTTATCACTCGGTAAAACACCAATCATCACCCCAAAGAGAAATGATCCATTCGCCGTGTTCGAGCTGTTTCCTAAAACACCAGGCATATTTACCGGAGTCGCACACGAAGCAGAGCTGCAGAAGCTACCCTCTTTAATCGACTACAAGCTCAAATATAAGCCGGGCGACAAGATAGGTAAATCATCGGATGGATATAAAATGACTGCCGTCGTCATGCTATACAACACCGACGCAGAGCAATTTAAGCGCGATGTCGACTTCGTTAACACGGCCGTCTACGTAACGACGTCTACAGACTAGCCAGATAATCAACGTACTGTTTGATAACCGGCATCGACTCGCCTTCTGTTGGTGTTTCGTGAATAAAAAGCGAGGGCGACTTGTTGATTTCCAGAAGTTTTGGTTGTAGTTCTGCCTCTGTTGCTTGCGCACTTGGTTCACTATTGAGCAGAAAATCGACACCACAGCATGGCAGGCGCGAAGCTATTGCTGCCTGCTCAGCCATTGCGGTCAGCCAAGCCGGAGTGGTGCGAGATATGTCCTTTGTTGAACCGCCCGTACCTACATTTGCTGTACCGACCACCTGAACGCGCTTACCAGCTGGCGGAGTATCATGCATCCGCTTGCCCAGGAACCGTTTAGCATGATCAATGTTTATGACATTGAGTTCTTTGGCATAATTAACACCCCTGCGTTCATCGGTGTTTTCATGAGCAATTAACTGATCAACTGACTGCTTGCCGTCGCCAACTACCGATGCTGGCAAACGCAAAAGCCCAGCCACAAACGTATAGTCAATACAGAGGAGTCTTACATCGTAACTTTGGATCAGATACTCTTGCACAATGACGGTGCTACTGAATTCACGCGCGACCTCAACCGCCTGCTCAAATGACTCAAGTGTTTCAATCCCCACACTCACCCCATTGCCGTGCGCCGCATCCAAAGGTTTCACGACGATTTTCTTTTCATCGTCTAATAGCTGACTGGCTATGGCATTGCCATCATCGCTGCTACTCAACGCAAAGGTTTCTGGGACAGGCAGGCCAGCTTCGGCATGCAAGATAGAAGAAATCAGTTTGTTGTCTGCAGTTAATCCTGCGGCATAGCTTGTAGTCGGCGGGGTTGATCCATAGAGCTCAAGTACCTTGCCATCAGAACGTCGCACGCGCATCTGCGGGTAAGACAAATCATAGAACCAGAGCTCCCAGCCACGTCCTAATATTTCGTGCCTGAGCATTTCTTTGGTTTGGCTCAGAGTATTGTCTTTGACTGTTGTTGCGTTAATCATGTAGCTACTATAGCATCGTCTAGCGTTGTGCCTGATTGACACGCATAAAAACAAGTACAATAATCGCGATCACCATAATCAAAACAGTGACGAGTAAGGGAATCAAGCCGGACTGGTTAAGCTTTTGCATTAGCTCTATTATCGAACGGTTGTGCTATGAGAGTCAATAGTCGTTACGAGCATAAGAGATGCCTCTTCGCTGTAACAGTGATTGTTTGTATCGCTTGGCGCCACGTAATGAAGCCAAGGTACGTGATCTCAATTCCTTTGCACTATCACCTGGTCGCATCGATTCAACCGTAACAGTAACGCCTGCATGCGGCCGCTTATCGCCATCCTTTAGCTCAAGTTGGTCCGCTGCAGCGTGAATACTGGAATCAAGTTCGTTTTCAATCCTAACATGCTCCTCGTGAGCAACGTCATCACGCTTCATTGACGCATTTCGAGGCGTAATATGGCGACAAATCACAAAGAACTCATCACCACCGTATCTAAATACATCATCAGCTCGCCACATAAGCTGCCCCGAAGTACGAACTTCTTCGCTTTGTAGCTTCTCCGCAAGCATCATGAGTAAGGCATCGCCGCCGGACGTGTAACCATAAGACGCGTTAATTCCGTGCAGGTTTTCAAGGTCTAGTCCGATTAATACCAGCTCGTTATGTCCGCGTTCAGCAGCAGTTTTGACGGCATCTTCAATGTGTAGTTCAAATGAAGGACGATTGCCAACAAATGTTAGGCTGTCTATACCGCTTTGTTGTTCATTGATTACACGCTTCAATTTATCGCGCTCAGCCGTTACTTCATCAGCGCGATGCTTCTCTAACACTGCATCAGTATGTGCGTTGTTACGTTCTTCTGCTAAAACTGAAGCTATGCCTAACGCATCATGGGCGACACGCATAACCCCTGTGTAAGCAACAACGAGCTCATCGTGCGACAGATTTGAGGGGTCAATTTCTGCATAATTATTGACGGCTCCGTGGAGCCCTTCAATCTGAGCCTCATGACTCAAAACAGCGTCCACAGTGGTCGGTGCAACAATTTTCTCCAAATTAACCATATCGCACCTATTATACAACCTTTATACAACAAAATCAATGTCTATATCTGTTTAGCTTCTATGACGATACGCCCGTCTTTCTCGCCTTTGAGTGAACAGCTGTACATGGTAAGTTTCGGTGCCTCACTTGGTGCTTCTATCTCGACTGCCGTCCGCTCGACGTCATACTTTTCCGTGACACGGTATGTGTAGTCTTTTTGATTGAACTTTACCTTGAATTCATCGCCAACATTTAAGCTATCGAGCTTATAAAACGGCGATTTGGCGCGTGTTTGCTGCGGCGTAATGCCTAACTCAAAACGGTGCGCACTGACTATAAAGTTACCGCCCTTTTCCGGATCGCCGCGCTCCGGAAAACGGTGCCAGGCGCCCTTTTCTAATGCTTCAGCACCTCCGGTATAGAACGGTATATCAACACCAATTTTTTCTATCACTACACGGTTCTGCGTATTCTCGGTAGCTGTAATAGTAGGCGTACTAAGGCCGGGGACTTCAATGACAGGCGCAAAAGTGAGCAGCAGTAGATAGAGTCCGCTCAGGAATAAACCGCCAGCCAGCACCAATGAACCAACTCGGCGTAAACGCTTTGGTCGCGCCCCTTCGTCATAGCTATACTTCACATGCTTTTTCACTTCTTAATTATAGCAAATTTCAGCCGACTTAACCTGAACCACTTGCATGCCAGATAAAGCTGGCGTTAATGTTACTTTTGTACCGACAAAAGTAACCAAAAGCTCCCGGCAGCACCAGTCCTTAACTGAGCTGTTGATATTGTTCACAATGGCCAGGCCAACTTGTCCGCTCAAGCGGACTTCAAACACGACCTGTCCTTTTTAGTGCTGCCAGCATCCGTGTGGCTTCAGCCGCGTGTCAGTTTTTGGGTTACCTTTTTGCTGACACAAAAAGGTAACTGGCTCGCCAAGCAAAGCTTGGCAGACATAGTGAGCTAGAACGAAAGCTAGTTTTTTACCAGAAACGTTTTTTGCCTTCGGTTTGGGCAAATTGTTCGAGAAGTTCTTTTTGCTGCTTACTGAGCTTAGTCGGGATGTCGACGGTGATCGTAACGATATGTGCACCGCGCTTCTCGCTACGCAAATGATGCACACCATGATTTGATAACTTAAAGTCGGTGCCACTCTGAGTGCCAGCTGGAATCTTCATGGTGATTGGACCGTCGACTGTTTCTACTTCTATCTCGGTGCCAAGCGTCGCTTCTACCATATCAATGTGCTGTTCGCTGAGAATAAGATCGCCTTCACGGGTGAATTTTTTGTGCGGTTTGACGCGCAAGTTTACGTACAAATCGCCTTTCGGGCCGTTGGCGATTGCTTCACCGCGTTCGCGCAAGCGAATCGTTGCACCGTCGTCAACACCAGCTGGAACTTTGAGTTTGATCTCTTGTTTTTTGCGCTGCGTGCCTTTGCCATGGCAAACCGAACAGACTTTTTCTGGTACTTTGCCGCGACCTTCACACTTTGCGCACACCGTGGCTTGCTGAATGTTACCAAAGACAGTTCGTGTAACATGCATGACCTGACCGGAGCCTTTGCAGGTATCGCAAGTTTTGAGTTCATGGCCCGGCTCGACGGTCGTGCCTTTGCAGTGTTCGCATTCGTCCTGCAAATCAAGGTCAAGATCTAATTCTGTACCAAAAACAGCTTGTTCAAAAGTGAGGTCAACGCGCGTTTCCACATCGCGGCCTTTGCGCGATCGACGCTGTTGCTGCTGCTGTCCACCAAAAAAGCTACCAAAAATATCACCAAGGCCGAGGTCACCAAAATCAAAGTGTACATTCTGACCTTGCCCGCCACCATAGCCTTCAAATGGATTACCGCCTGCTCCAGTTGAACCGCCTACACCTGCGTGACCAAACTGATCATAGCGCTGCCGTTTGCTAGAATCTTTCAAGACTTCGTACGCTTCGTTCAACTCTTTGAATTTTGCTTCATCACCGCCGCGATCGGGGTGGTGCTCAATAGCAGCTTTGCGAAACGCCTTCTTTATCTCATCCGCACTCGCCGACTTACCAACGCCTAATACTTCGTAATAATCGCGCTTACTCACTGTGAAGTTCCCTCCTGACGTTCCTGTTGTCGGCGCTGAAAAGCTAATTGAATTGCCGCACACTTGCCACTAAAGGTAAGCTCATAGACCCGTGTCATAACATCACTGGCAGCATCCCTATCTGACTCGTTCGTCGGGTCAACGACACCCGCTTCAAACGCCTCAAGTGAAAAAGCGATTTTGCGCACTGCTTCGTCGTCTGCCGCGAGACTAACCATTGCCTCATTCCATAATCGTTGCTCTTGTTCCTGTAGTGCCATAATTATCCGAAGTAGTACTCACTAAACTTAATGAAGTACATTACTGCCATTACTACATAAGCCGTAACAATAACGTTTATGTGGTTGCCGGCCAGGAACTTGCTCAAGCTAGCTTGCCAGCCGTTGCTTTTTGTGTCGCTCAGCCAGTATTGCAATGTATAGACAAAAATTGGAATCGCCACCACCCAGCCAACGAGACAGAAGATGCAAATCTTGGCGATGATGTACAAACTAACCCCAAAGAACCACAAGCTAAAGAGCAGCAGTATCGTGCTAAGTCCGAGCATGACATGTTTGAAAGCACGGTTTGGCTTGTTGCCAGTCAAAAGCAGCACGCCACTCAGCGTAAGCATAGCAAAAACCGCCATACCGATGAAAGCATTTGGAAAACCAAACAAAGCTGCCAAGCGATTATCAAGCACCGCTCCACAATCAATCACCGGATTAAGATTACAGCTCAATATGCCGCCTGGATTCTTGAGCATCTGAATACGCTCTGCTGCTTGCCATGTCATAGCAATTAGACCAGCCAGTCCGCCAGCTGTTAAAATCCATGCATATATTTTCTGTAGTTTGCTGCTCATTGATCTGCCTTTGTTTACGTGTTCCTGTAGAGACCTTATCAAACTTTCAGTACTTATTTGTCCTTTTTCTCGTCGACGACTTCGCCTTCTACGGTTTCGTCTTTGTCGGATTTGTCTTCAGTCTTCGATCCACCTTCCTCAGTCTCGGCATCTTTAGATGCTTCTTCGTACATTTTGGCGCCGATTGGCATGATTTTGTCGTTCAATTCTTTGGCTGCGGCTTCAAGCGCATCTTTGTCTGATTTCTCATCAGCCACGACTTTTTTGGCAGCTTCAACGGCTTCGTCTAAAGTCTTTATGTCGTCTTCAGCCAGCTTTTCTTTGTTGTCATTCTTCATTTTCTCAGCATTGTAGACAGCGCTGTCTAGAACATTACGCGCGTCGATTGCTTCACGCTTTTTCTTATCTTCTTCGGCATGCGCTTCGGCTTCTTTGGCCATCTTTTCGACTTCGTCTTTGCTGAGACCAGAACTACCTTGGATGGTAATGCTCTGCTCTTTGCCAGAACCCTTGTCCTTGGCAGTTACGTTCAGAATACCGTTCGCATCAAGGTTAAAAGTCACTTCAATTTGTGGTACACCACGTGGGGCTGATGGGATGCCATCAAGCACAAAGCGGCCAAGAGATTTGTTGTCCGCAACCATTTCACGCTCACCTTGGACGACGTGAATTTCTACTTGCGGCTGATTATCGGCAGCAGTTGAGAACACTTCTGATTTGCTGGTAGGGATGGTTGTATTGCGTTCAATCAGCTTGGTCGCCACACCGCCAAGAGTTTCGATACCGAGCGAGAGTGGTGTTACGTCAAGCAACAGCACGTCTTTGACATCACCCTGCAACACACCGCCTTGGATGGCTGCGCCGATGGCCACAACTTCATCTGGGTTCACGCCCTTCATCGGTTCTTTGCCAAAGATCTTCTGAACTTTTTCTTGAACAGATGGCATACGGGTCATACCACCAACGAGTACGACGGCGTCGATATCACTGGCTTTGAGACCAGCGTCTTTGAGTGCTTTTTCACATGGCACGGCAGTTTTGTCGATGAGATCACCAACTAAATTCTCGAGTTTTGCACGAGTCAGTTTGTGCTCAAAGTGTTTTGGACCATCAGCATCAGCGGTAAGAAACGGCAGGTTGATGTTTACTTCGTTGGTTGAAGAAAGTTCAATCTTGGCTTTTTCTGCTTCGTCGCGGAGACGTTGCATAGCAGCGTTGTCATCTTTGATGTCCAAGCCGTGTTCTTTTTTGAACTCATCAACAAAGTAGTTGACCAGCACGCGGTCAAAGTCAGCACCACCAAGGTGCGTGTCGCCGTTGGTAGACTTGACTTCAAAGACACCGTCACCAAGCTCAAGGATAGATACATCAAACGTACCACCACCAAGGTCGTATACGGCAATCTTCTCGTCCTTCTTACTGCCTTTATCGAGGCCATAAGCCAATGCTGCAGCAGTTGGTTCGTTAATAATACGCTTTACTTCGAGACCGGCAATCTTACCAGCGTCTTTAGTCGCTTGGCGCTGAGAATCATCAAAGTAAGCTGGCACGGTAATAACCGCTTCGGTGACTGGCTCGCCCAGGAAACCTTCGGCGTCAGCTTTGAGTTTACTCAAGACCATAGCGCTCATTTCTTCTGGGCTGTATTCTTTGTCGCCCATCTTAACCTTGACGGCTTTGCCGCTTTTGACCATTTCGTAGCCCATTAGCTTGATGTCACGCTGGACTTCTTTGTCTTCCCAGCTGCGACCGATGAGACGCTTCATTTCATAAATGGTGTTTTTTGGATTAGTCACCTGCTGGCGGCGAGCCACTTGCCCGACCAGTCGTTCATTGTTTTTGTTGAGCGCGACAACACTTGGCGTAGTGCGGTTACCTTCGCTGTTAGCAATAATCTCAGGCTTACCTGACTGCATGACAGCCATGGCTGAGTTAGTTGTTCCTAGATCGATTCCAATAATTTTTCCCATAATGTATTCTCCTTTTAGTCGATGAATCATGAATCATGCATCATGAGTCATGCCTTCTCCTTTGTTACCTTAATTAAACTTGTTAAAAGCTTGTGAACCACAACCGTCAATTCGGCTAACTTATCGAAGCTTTTCTGCTCGATATAGGAAATGTCCTTAGCAATTAACAGTTGGTTTTGAAGCTCTGTGAGTGAACCTTGTGCCATGGCGTAGAAGTGCGCTTTATCTGCAAACGATGGACGAGAAAAGCCTTCTGCGATGTTTGACGTCACCGAAACAGCAGCCCGACGTATCTGACTAGTCAGCCCGAACTGTTCGTCACGAGGAAACTCTTTTGTTGCCCGGTAGATATCCAGAACTAGCTGGTGGCCTTGCTGCCACGTGGTCAGATCGGTGAAGCTCTTTATACTTGATCCATTCTTCATGATTCTTGCTCCTTGCCGGACTCTGTCCGGACCCTTACCATTGCAGGCCGCACAATGCTTTCGCCGAGACGGTAGCCGGGTTGAAGTTCCTCGCATACAACTTCAACGTTTCCGCCGCCGTCTTCGTGACTCACTGCTTCGTGGATATTTGGATCAAATGCCTCACCAACTGTTTTGATCCGCTCCACGCCCATGTCCGCCAATGTCTTTTCAAACTGTTTGACCACGCCGCTGACGCCTTTCACAAAGTCGTGCCCTTCCAGATCTTTTGGCACGTGCTTGAGCGCGCGCTCAAAGTTGTCGATGACGGGCAGTAAATCTGTCACCACGCTCGTCTTGACCATTGATTGCAGCATATTAATCTGGTTATCGTGCTGACGGCGAACATTGATTACGTCAGCTCGCTCACGCTGCAATGCCTCAGTTAGATCAGCGATTTGCTGTTCTAGCTCTTGGACGTTTGGTTTTTTGCTCATAGTAATGTCTCCTCTAATGCTTCTCCTGTGCGGCGGACCATTTGCATGACGTCGCGGTAGCTCTGGCGTGTAGGCCCGAGCACGCCGACATAGCTATGATCGCTAAACGGGCTACGGAACCGGCTGATTATGAGGCTGCAACCCGCCCCACGGCCGATTGGGTTTTCGTGGCCAATGTATACGCTTAATGGCTCGTTTGGTGCTGCCTCTCGCAACCATGGCTCCAGATTGTCCAGAAGCCTCGCAACCTCCTGGACCTGACCTTTTTGCATAAACTCTGGCTGACCAAACAAATTAGACAATCCACTCATATAGAGCTGATTACCAATCGTAGCAATCCCGAGGTTATGAGTCAGTTCCACCAAAGTATCAACGGCGTTACGGATAGTGCGCTCTGGTATGCCGCCGTCACCGACGCGAGCACTAATGGCTCGCTGGGCACGACTTTCTACTTGTGGCACATCACTACTAGTAAACGCGTTGACGTAAAAGCGGTAGCCTTTGTCTGTTGGCACACGACCAGCGCTGGTATGTGGCTGTTCGATGTAGCCTTCGCGTTCTAGTTCAGCCATTTCGGCACGAATCGTGGCTGATGAAACGTTAAAGACCTTAGCTAGCAGGCTCGAACCAACTGGGCTGGCGACTTCGGCATATTGCTCAACAATCGCGGATAATAGTTTCTTTTGTCGTTCTGTCATAGTGGTTATCGTTCGCACTCGTTAAGCAAGAGTGCTAACTACCTCTACATAATAGGAAATTGGCACTCACGTGTCAAGAGTGCTAATGTATTCGTTTGATTGTGCTTTTTAGCTGAGTGCGATATTCGCTGATTTTTGAGAATCTGAACTACTTGTAGCCGTAGTTACTAGTAGTTGAATCGGAGAAAATCAGTAGAAAAGCGCGCCAGATAAAAGTGCAGGCAAATGGATGCACTTAGCACTCTTGACACGTAGTCAAGAGTGCTTACTCTCCACTACTTGCTGAACCGGACAAAACTAGTTAGCGTACTTCGCGCCAGAAATGCCGGTACGGGTGAAATATCCTAGCACTCTTGACACGCCGTCAAGAGTGCGGACTCCCCTCTATGGCTGCCTACTCAAGAATGCCTCTTACTTCACCTGTCTATGTTTGCTTAAATGAATTGATCACCTATAATTACCGCATGGAAGACATTAAACAAATACAAGAAATAAAAGAATGGCTGGGCACAGGAAGTATCAATCTTTTTGGCTCGCCCTACACCGGCAAAGACACACAAGGCAAACGACTAGCAGAGCTATTTGACACGCCACTTATTGGTAGTGGCGACATCCTGCGAAATGCCGATATCCCCACAAACGTCAAAGAAATAATGCAAGCCGGCAAACTAGTGCCTAGCGAAGACTTTACGAGAATAATCCTGCCTTATCTGAGCCAACCAGAGCTCCAAGACAAGCCATTGGTACTCAGTTCTGTTGGCCGTTGGTCAGGCGAAGAAGTTGGTGTAATCGAAGCTCTCGAACAATCTGGCCACGAGCTAAAAGCCGTAGTCGTACTAAACATTCCCGAGGAAGACGTCTGGGAGCGCTGGCGCAAAGCAAATGAACTACACGACCGAGGCGAACGCCAAGACGACAGCGGCGAAGAGCTAATCAAAACGAGACTCGAGGAGTTCCGCAGCAAAACACTGCCAGTCCTAAGTTATTACCGCCAAATGGGTATTCTACTAGAAGTTGACGGTACAAATGATCGTGACACCGTAGAGCGCGACATCATGGCAAAATTGTTAGAATTTTCCAAAGAATCGTCTAATGAATAAAGCACCGGACTTCTCGTTACCAGACCAAGATGGCAAGACGAAAACCTTAGGTGACTACAAAGGCAGATGGCTAGTGGTTTACTTCTACCCTAAGGACGACACGCCCGGCTGCACCAAAGAAGCCTGTAGTTTCCGCGACGAATACAGCTACATCCAAGAACAAGGCGCTGAAGTGATCGGCATTAGCAAAGATAGCCCGGCCTCACACAAAAAGTTTGCTGAGAAATATAACCTCAACTTTACGCTACTCAGCGATGAGTCACTCGACACCATCAAAGCCTACGGCGCTTGGGGTGAACGCAGTATGTACGGCCGCAAGTTCATGGGAATTATCCGCTCCACAGTAATAATCGACCCAGACGGTAACATTGTTCGCGAATATCCTAAAGTCACACCCAAAGATCACGCCGTACAAATCGTCAAAGATCTCATAACGTTACAAGAAAGCTCATAAGCCAGGTTCAAAATAATCTAGCGAGGTAGCTTGTATTGTCGTTTACGACGGATCGTATATACAACTATGCCGATGCCAACCAATACCAGTGCACCGTAAAGCAATATCTTTTGGTTATCACCAGTGTCTGACAAATCGTCAGAGCTATCATCAACGGTCGCTACTGCACAAGCTTCGCCATATGCACACGCACCGTAACTATCTGAATTATACTGCGCGAAGGTAGGAGTTTGCAGTAGTGCGACAAATACGAAAACGACTGCAAAAAAACCAGAAATCAATTGTTTAAGATGGCTATGCTTACTCATATCTGTCATCTATGGTACTATACTATTCGAAAAGAAACGAGGGGAAATATGTTTGGACTAGGCTTACAAGAATTAATTGTCATACTGCTTATCTTGCTGCTCTTGTTTGGTGCCAAGAAGCTCCCAGAGCTCTCACGAAGTCTCGGTGACTCTGCCCGAGAATTACGCAAAGGATTTGAAGGTGACACCAAAGAAGACAGCAAAAAAACCGCCAGCAAGCCCGACAAAAAGTCAGACAAGTAGCGTAACTAAATCATTCGAAGGGCACCTGCGGGAGCTCTATAATCGGTTTGCCGTTGTGGCGATCATCTTCGTATTGGCATGCATTGTCGGGTATGTCTTTCGCGAGCAGCTACAAACATTTCTGCTGCAACCGCTCAACAACCAAGCACTGGTGTACACCTCACCAGCTGGCGGACTCAACTTTGTTATCAAAATCTGTTTGTTGTTTGGTTTTTTGGTTAGCCTACCACTTTTAATCTACCAAGTACTGGCATATATCAAACCAGCTCATGAAGTGATTAATCAGCGCCTGGTCATCACAACATTTATTGCATCGAGTTTGCTAGCTTTTTGTGGCGTGGTGTTTGCATACTTTATCATCCTGCCTGCATCGCTGAATTTTCTTGAGCAGTTCGCCAGCGACTCTATTCAGTCCCTCATTACTACTGATGAATACATCTCTTTTGTACTGCTCTACATCTGCGGTTTGGCCGCTATTTTTCAGCTGCCACTCATCATGACACTCGTTGGTAAGATTGGCGGCATCACTGCTGGCAAGCTTCTCCGGCTCAGTGGCTACATGATTCTGGTGAGCTTTATCTTTGGTGCCATCATCACTCCAACTCCAGACCCAATCAACCAAGGTCTTATAGCCGGACCTACAATACTGCTCTATTTCGTGGGCGTAACTTGTGTGTATTTGGTCAACAGATCTTCAACCAAATTGTCCTAGCCCCACGCTTATGCTAATCTGTTAAGATGACGAGATACTGTACCCATGGCTAGATTGCCAATACCAGGATCTGATGACAACACATGGGGCGATATACTCAATGAGTTTCTTAGTGTTGAGCATAATGATGATGGAACTCAGAAGACGCTTGATATCGCCAAGGGCGGTA
>JBPOIH010000026.1:0-3334 GCA_052034685.1 Patescibacteria group bacterium
TACCAGAAGTCTTTGCGGAAACCAGAATAAAAGCGCAAAAACTGATGTTCTGTCTTTGGCCACACTGAGTAGCGTTTACCAAAAGGCAGCTCCATGGCGGGCATAAGTGGTGCTGTGTCTTTAGCAAAGCCCGTTTTAAAGGTATATAGGCCCTTCATGGAACTGGTTTCACGTTCGGCTTCAGGTGGAATGCCTGATAGATCGTATTGTTTTACGCCTTGGGACTGCATGTCGCGCATTATTTCCCACTGCAGTAATCTCGGGCCCATAAGGTTAGACTTTTGGCGTACAGATCCACCATCTTTATACCATGCACTTGTACCAAGTTTGACCACAAAAGCGCCCGCTAACAGATCGGCGTCATGCCAAGCAAAATAGAGCATTCCCTGATCTGCTTGCGCAAAAGCGTTCCAGTAGCGATTGGTGTAGTCATTCTTGCGGAAAAAGGCACCCGAGCGTTTGGCAGTGATATTCATGAGGGTGGCGAGCAAATCCAGCTTTTCTTTGCTTACGGGGTGTTTTTCGACTCTTACCCCGAGACGCTCAGCTAGTCTAACCTCATACCGGGCACGTTTCTTCATTCGTGATAAAAGTGCTTCTTCATCACCAGACAGGTCAACAATGACGGTGTTACGGTGCTGTACAGAATGGGCTTTCAACCAACCAGCTTGCTGCATTGCGTCAACCAATTGTTCAGAATACGGTTGATATAGTTCTAGCTTAAACACGAGCCCTCTACCGTATTGGTTCTTCAGCTGTTCAGTAATCGCACCGACATTATGCGTGGTCATACCAGACACCTCGGGGGCATAGTGAAGTCTACCAAGCCCAGGAACTGTCCGTGAAAACACCTGTATTGGCACGACACCATCTGAGGTGTAGGCAACATAGCGCGATATCGGCCACTGGCTGTGTGACTTTGACACTCCCCAAGCACTCGACTGCATGTAGTGAGGCGTAGCAGTAGACTCCATGAGAAGCTTGTCCCAAGCGGCTTCTTCTGGTGTATATTCGGTGGCTGTTATCGTCTGTCTTTTGGTTGTCAGTTTGCTCAACCAATACTTGGATAACGGCAAGGACAGCTCTTTCATCTAAACCCCTCGCATAACGGTTACGTATATCATCCCGTAACAACAACAGCAAGTCAAATAAAACAGCTGTGATGAAGCTTTTTAACAACACACCTCAACGGAGCAGAGCTAGAATCGTATGCGCTGCATGAACTTGTCTACAGGGTCTTGTTGGCGCTCTTCGTAGGGTAATTCTGCGCTGAGAACATCAAGAATCTTTTGTTCGTCCTCAGGAGCATAGTACATGGTCACACCAGTAGCAAAACGCTTGAGCGGCAAGAGCATGATTGAATTGATTGCTCCTTCATTAATAACAGAGAATGATTTGAAGTCTTGGTATGGGTAAAACCTTTCCTCCACTTGCAATCCGTGATCACCAAGGTGATATCGCAGTGTCCGAGGTTTTCGGGCTGCTACAATCGCTAGTAGTATTGCGAATATAAGCAAAGAAATACTTGAAATGATGTCCCTGGTCAGAAGATATACTACGACGCTCAGACCAAACGCGCCCAGGATAAGAATGAGGTACCAGTTGCTGTTTTTTTGGTGAGCCAGAAATTCAGAAGCCGTCCATTGCACACCATCCATGTTGGCCGCTTGAGGTAAATGATCAGACTGAACAGATGATTGTTCTGGCTGAAATTGCCACTGCGGAGGTGTAACTGGACTGTCTTGCATAAGCATATTGTATCATTCTGACGGCTGTATAGAGAAAAAACGGGTAGGAATAACAGCGTAATCTGGTATAATCTCCTCTGTTACGCGTTTTTATTTGTGAAGAGGCAGCCTAAGTGGCCCAAGTGAACAATTGGGACGGTTTGTTCGCAAACCACAGAGCTTAGCACGTACGCGTTAACAGATGTATATTTATGGAGAGGTACCCAAGTGGCTGAAGGGGACGGTTTGCTAAATCGTTAGTGGGGCGAGAGTCCCAGCGAGGGTTCGAATCCCTCTCTCTCCGCCATGAACCTTTGTGGTTTATGACACAACCAAAGAAAGGAGCTCAAGTACAATGCATCGTAATGAAACAGACCCGTGCACAATGGCAGGAGAGGGAAGTTACGAGGACGTAAGCGTCCGTGGTGTTGGTTTTGCTCCAAAGAAACGTGTTCACCTGGTGTTGCCACCAGATGTTCGTACCCCTGATGACCTAGCTGTCTTTCTTGAGTCAGAAAGCGTCAAAGAAGTGGGAACGGTAGCGCTTGAAGCGCTCCGAAATGTCCGCTAAGGAGAGGTGTCCGAGTGGTTGAAGGAAACGGTCTTGAAAACCGTCGTGCCGGAAACGGTACCGTGGGTTCGAATCCCACCCTCTCCGCCAGGAGTAAAGGACTCACCAACAAGGTGGGTCTTTTGCTTCTCGTAGAGAAGTGGGGGATTCAAACCCAATGCGGTTCGGTCATTCGAAGAATGTGCGTTATCCCACCCTCTCCGCCAGGAGTAAGCGACCCGATTTGTCGGGTCTTTTGCTTCTCGTGAAGCAGTTTTACTGTTTTTGGGCAAAGACAACTGCGTCGACACGCTTAACGCCTGCCTGTTTGAGACAGTGCGCAGCGGCTTGAAGTGTCGCACCAGTTGTCAGTACATCATCGACAAGTAAAACCTGTTCGGGCAAGGGGTCGCGTTGTTTTTTTGCCATGAAGAAGTCCTTCGCTTGCGACACACGAATAGAACGCTCAGCGCCAACTTGGCGTTGCTGACCACAACGAACTAATAATGAACGGTGGGGTAGGAACCTAAGCCGTGCAAGTTCTCGAGCTACCAACTGTGATTGGTCATAGCCTCTTTGCCGAATACGACTTGTTGCGGTTGGCACATGGCTTATCGTTACTCCTGTCAGTATTGGTAATGTATCGTCAATCTGCACAGTTATCGGTTTATAGGCATCCTTGGCTCGCTCAAATTTCAGCTTATGTATGAGCTGTTTGGGCAAGTCTTCGTATTCACAACTTGCCCAGATATGCCTGAGCGGTCCTTCTGCCCGGCACCTTTTGCACACCGCTGCATCAATGGTGAGTGCTTTGCATCGATAACAACGTGAAGGAATAGTCCGCAAACCACTCAATCTACAAGAGTCGCACAACAAAGTGTCTTCACGGCCACAGCCTAAACAGTAGTGGGGAGCAAGCACCCTAATAATTGCTTCCAGCATATAGCTATCATACCGCAAGTGTTGTGTTTAATATGTTGTAAATAGGTACCTCTAGACGTTGCGTTATTTTTATCGTCTACGATATACTGTATGCAAATAGAAAAACTACAAAAAA
>JBPOIH010000008.1:0-75978 GCA_052034685.1 Patescibacteria group bacterium
TCTCGCTTTCGGTAGGTTAGGGTTGGTAGAATAGGCCATGGCAGGCCTCCTCTCTGTATTTATGTAATGGTAACTACAGTTTACGGAGCCTGCTTTTATGTTGCAAAGGTGGTGGATGAGTACGGAGTAATTGACAAAAAGCTAAAAAGCTGCTAATGTATAGTCTGAAGTAGTTAAGCCAATGACGATACACGGCGAACAACCAAAGGTGCATGAAATAAAACCTGATGATTCAGTGTTTATTGGCGAACTCTTGGATCCTTCTAGCAGAGAGTACCAATCTGTTCAGCAGCTCGCAGAGAGGATTTACAATGAGGCAGTATTTGGTCGTTTCTATGGCGCGATTGATATCATACCGATCGAAGCTGGCGTCGATTATCGCGGTGAACCTATCAAAAACACAAACAATAGTTTTGGAATCAGACCGTTATTCGCGTTTTCTGAGGGGGTACGGTGGAAGAGTACAGATGCTATGCCTGCCGGGACCGGGCTAGGAAGTCCAAAAACAATCGGGCGCATAGTTGAGCAAACACGTTATGTGCAAGTAAAAGACTATGAGCTGCCAACTACTCACGTCGAGCCGTCCAGTGTTGCTACTCGCGGGCTGCTTCGTAGGCGGTCTGCAAATCCGCCGTTAGCAACGCCGAGTTATACAGAGCAAATACGGATACCGGGGCACGAGCCGGTTGATCTGGTGCAGGCATCCAAGAACCGTGGTGGTTTGAAGCTCATACAACTACTGGCTGCTAGGCAGGGAAGAGCCGGTTCGATGTTTGAGTTTGATCTGGTATTGGACAAGCAGCTTTGTGACGATATTGTTACTAAGCTCGTAGAGAAGTCGCAGACGTTCGATATGCTTTTTAATGCCTTATTGCCAGGTGTTTTTTATGATAGACAACACAGCGAAGGGTTACCGCTTTTGCATTCTGCCGGAAACCTGCATATTCGAGGTTTATGGAACGCCTGGGATTCTGATAGGACAGTCGAAATCCCAATAGAGCCGAAAATAGTGTATCCAAAATCAACAATCACGTTCTAGATAGAAAATTAAGCTAGTTGGGCATGTGGATGGTGAACGTGACGCCTTGGTTAGGGCTTGAATCGATTTCTAGGTGGCCGCCGTGGCGGTTAATGATATCGCTGGATAAGCGGACGCCCAGGCCTGTGCCTTTTTGGCCAGATTTCTCAGCGGCTTTGGTACGGTAAAAGCCTTTCATGATTTTGGCTTGTTCATCAGGTGTTAAGCCGTCGCCTTCGTTATGAATGCTGGCCGCCCAGCCTTTGCGCGTTTTGAAGACCTTAACCTCGACCGTTGTGTGGTCCGGCGAGTATTTAACGGAGTTAACCAAGAAGTTTGAGACGACGCGCTTGAAGAGCATGGCATCAACACTGACGATCATTGCTTGGTCTTCTGCGGTGGTTACGTTGATGATTTTGGTTTGATGTTCTTCCGAGAACAGGCGCAGGCTGTCGATGGTAGTGTCTATGACTTCGCTTATGTGGACGT
This sequence comes from Patescibacteria group bacterium, assembly GCA_052034685.1. Lineage (GTDB taxonomy): Bacteria > Patescibacteriota > Saccharimonadia > Saccharimonadales > CAYUUR01 > CAYUUR01. The sequence goes on from JBPOIH010000008.1 coordinate 1,508, forward strand.
TTTCTTTTTCGAGCTTTTTGTCGCGTGAGCTTTCGGTGGCTTGCAGTGACAACACATCATCGACTGTGTCGAGGATATGGCCGAGACTCTCGTCAATCTTCTCAACGGTTTTTTGCTCGGTAGAACGATCAGGTAACGAAGTGAGGAGCGGTTGCAGTGCCCACTTGACACTGGTAAGTGGGGAGCGGATTTCATGACCAGCGAAAGATAAGAAGAAGGCCTTTTCACTAACGTAGTTTTCTTGATACTCGCTCCGGCGTTTAGTCCAGAGCAGTAGGACTAGAATCGTGATGGATAGTAGTAGCGGGATTAGCGCATTCATGACAATTGCTTGGTAGTAATCACTGGCCGCGACATCGAGACCGAGCACGCCTACAACCGAACCGTCATCGGCGATAATTGGGCTATAGGCGCTCAGCCATGAACCCCAACGGTCACTTGTGATAGGTAGAACCGTGCTGTATTTGTTGCTATATACCTGCGCTATTTCGCCATTGTCTTCGTCGTATAGCTGACCTGGTGGCGAGTAGTCCTCGGATGAAGGGTCCTCGGAGTCGATAGCAAAGGTAACATCATCACCGCGTTGCGTCATTACATATACAAAACGTATGTCTTCGTTGGCATCACGTACGTCATATAAGTTTTGTTTGAGTTCCTGATAGGCCGGCTTTTCGAGGTCGGTCTCATTGCCGTCTAAGCTTTTAATAGTGGCGTAAGGTACAAGTGCCGCAATGGTGTTGGTGCGGCGCTCGAGTGATGATTTGGTATCACGCGCCGTTTGCATTGCTGCATAGGCGGTTGAGACAACAGCAATCGTTATAACGATCAGGATAGCAATGAGCCAGTATACCTTGCGCGCGCGTCGATCGGATTGTTTCATTACTGCTATTGTACATAACTCTAGTGCTAAACGGTACTGCAGTATGTGCGTTACAATATGCACATGAACATGTTTAAGCCCACCAATGCCACAAACACAGAACAGTACTTCGCGCAATTGCCCGAAGATCGACGAAAGATTCTTGAGCAGCTGGACAAGTTGATTCGCCAAAATGCTCCCAATCTCAAACCGGTGTTTTCCTACAACATGCCGGGGTACGGGGCGTTTAAGTATACAAACTACAAAAAAGAGGTGATTGACTGGCCAACAATCGCTATTGCCAGCCAAAAAAACTACGTCAGTCTGTACATATGTGCAGTTGAGGACAATGAATATATCGCCGAAAAGTTCAAAGCGGATTTGGGTAAAGTGAGCGTCGGCAAAAGTTGCATACGCTTTAAGAAACTTGAAGATCTCAACATGGATACGGTCGTCAAAGTAATCAAGCGAGCTGCTCAAAACCCCGGATTCCCCGACAAGTCGTAATGCATAGTAAAAGCGTATCCTTCGCAAAAATGCTCATATTAGAGTAGCGCCATAAAATCTCATGAAAGGGTGTGGGTTGGTAGGGTCACATGCGTTTTACATGTGCAAGGTGCTTCCGTCTTTAGCAATGACTGCTATAATACACAGCAAGATAAAGCATTAGTATTTTGTAGGAGTCATAAATATGCAACCTGAAACCGAAAAAAAGATAGTTGCCAGCTCAAGTCGACCAAAGAATAGGCGAGTGCTGCGAGTCGTACTTATTGTGTTAGCTGTTCTTGCCGTCTTTGTTGCGGGGGTTAAATATGGCGAGAAACGCAAGATGGACGACCTCAACAATCGGATCGCAGCGCAACCGACGACTAACGTAACTGAAGGACTCGAGGTTAAATTATTCGGAATAGCCGTAACGCTACCGGGCAGCCCAGAGGGTAACAAGCAGGCTTTAAGCGACTTGTTTGCTGGAATTTCGCCGGCTGAGTACAAAAAGGCTTCGTTTGCGGATCTTATTCAGGCCTATGGTTTGGCGAATAGCACTGAACTACAAGCAGAAGCGCAAAAGGTCAAAGAAGTTTTGCAGTCTCGAAGATCTGAATTTACTAAAGAAGAGCAGGAATCCCTCAAGAACTCGGGTATATAGATGGGTATAAAGCTGAGTTTTTCGCACCTCAAGGACACCAGACGAGAAGTCTTGGCTGGCTTGCTGTTGATAGGACTGTTTAGCTTTGGATTTGTGCTGACTCCTAAGCTTGCACAAGCCCATGTTCAGATTGAGAATGATGCATATAACGATTCAGTAGAGCATGCGTGGGGCGAACTAGGTCCAGGGCAGAATCGGCGTAGTTGGGCTGACGTATTGTATTGTCGGACGAGTGTTGAGAGGATAACGTTACCGAATGGACCTGGCGGTAGACCGCGTGCAGTCTATAAGTTCAAGACGTGGGTTAACGCTAATGCGCGTGGACATGCCTTTGAAGCGGGTGCGTTTGCTGATTCTACCCAAGGACATTGTCAGGATGATAATAACAGTGCTTGGAATGGCAGTAGAGTGAACCTTAATGACGACTTGTTCAAAGTCGGTGGTAGGAAACCAGTTAATGTTACGGTTGGTGCGACGGCGTCTGACGAAGCCCAGCCTGGTGTTCGTGACGGGGTAGCCGCCTATTCATTTGATGCCGGCGTGCGGTTGGCGCACGGTATAGACTTCACGAGCCAAGGCGGAGCGTATGGTGTTACTGGCGATGCTGCCGGCTATAAAATAAACGGTCGTGTTATCTGGTGTGCCGGTATCGACATCGGCCCAATCAGTAATCCGTATGCACCAGGTGTTGGCACGAATGTGCGTTGGCCCGGTTGGTACTGGGGCGATTGTAGTGGCGGTAGTTTCTTGTTCAGAGCAGGGACGACTGCAACAGGAAACTTTGACACGCACTGGGGATCATACACGATCGGTGCAATGAAAGACGGCCAGACGGATAGTGGCGTGCGATGTGGTTGTAATTTAGGTGACACGATCCCCGGCATTAGCCGAGCGGCTGACGGAACGGTAAATAACTTTGATCTAGAAACAGCCGGCATATTAATGCATGACGGTGTTGGTACGTATAACGGCAGTAGTGGTGTACCTGCTGGGTATGGTGGTAGCGCAGATGCTGCGGCTGCGGCTCGAGGCAACCCATATCCAATTCCTGTATCTGAAGCATGGGTAACCATGGAATGGGATCCGGTAACACGCGGCGGTGTTCAGGTTACTAAGTACCCATCTACCAGTGGACCAGACGCTAACGGCCATGCGACCGGCCCAATTGCCAATCCAGCAACGAGTCCTGGTAACCGCAATATTTGTATTAACCCGAGCATCGGTTGTGGCAACGGCAACCCGTTCACTGCGTTTAATTCAATCACTGCTTTGCCGGGTGGTTGGTATGAGATTGACATGAGTGCACCGAGTGGATTTAACATTTCGGCTGTACGCTACATCTATGGCACCAATTTCTCACTGCCGTACGGTACGTTAACTGACCCAGATGGTGATGGTAAATACCAGGTATACATAGGCGGCGGTTTTGGGGCGAACGCAACATTGTACTTGGATGTCTACTACGAACCAGAGGCGCCGTCTACATTAAGTTGTTCAATCGAGTTAGCGCCGGAGTCTCCTGAAGCAAATCAAGGCTTTCACGTATGGTTGCGGTACGGGTACACTGGCACTCGAGCAGTGCAAGCGCGAGGGAATGTTGTACTCAACGGCACAAGCCCAACTCTTAATCGGGCCTATGGTTCCCTGGCGCTGGCTCCAGGAGCGAGTGGACGAATTAGAATGACGTCAACACCAGTCTCAGGGCCGGTAGGGGATTACACGGTGAATGCCAACATACAGAAAACTGATGGCGGATTGAACTTTAACTGTCCGCGAACGTTCCAGATTGCCGCCAAACCGTACTTTAAGGTATGGGCGAATGACGTGCAGGTTGGTGGCACATATAAAGATAGTAGTGGTCAGTGCGATGCAAGCGAAGGCAATCCTCTGGCGACGGTGATTGCTTACGGCGGTAGTCAAGGTGATGATCCTCCCGGCAGCAATGATTTCCGTGGGGCGTCGGCCGAGTACGCTGTATTTGCGCTCGGTGAGGTCCGTAACTATATCTCTGCCGGCAGGCGAAGTCCTCGTACTGGCATCGCCTCCCAGTGGCCAACACCACCGCACGGACTGACTTTTGCAAACGCAAGGATAGATCCATCAATACCTGCTGGTGATCCAGGTGACCCAAACAAGGTTATAAACTACGGTGGTGGTGGGGCTATACGGCACTGTGCTGAGAATTGGGTTGATGCCAGCAAAATTCCTGGGGACGCAACGGTACTGCCGTCGAACTACAGCTTTATTAACTTTGACTTGAATAACTTTAATGATGCCGTCGAATTGCAGAGGAATTCAGGAATTGTCAAAGTTAAAGGCAGTACTAATCGGTCTCGCTCCGTGTTTGTTTTAAATGAGAATGTCGATGTCGTAATTGATGGCAATATTGCTGCGAGTGACGGGAAGACTGTCTATATCATTGCAGCAGGAAACATAAAGATAGCAAAAGGGGTCAACAATATCAACGCGGTTTTGATCAGTAAAAAACGAATCATAACCTGTACTGAGGACGACGGGTCGCTGATACCCAAAAACCAGCTATATGATCAATGTGGTGGGAATGACTCTGATCGCAAACTTGTCATACGTGGCGCGGTGATTGCACAAGAACTCAAGCTCTTACGCACCTACGGCACCCGCCTGCTGAGCCAAGAAAACGAAGCATACAACGCGGGAGCAGCGAATGCCGCCGCGGAGGAGATCATATTTGACCCAACGCTCTATACGACCAACCCAGCAATCAAAACACCAGAAAAGGCCAAAACACAGATTGACTTCATTACTTCACTGCCGCCGATACTTTAGGGGTTGTAGGCCACAACGCTTATGCTATAATTTTGGTAAGACGAACTACGTATTGCTCTCGGGTGGGCATGACGAAGTTCAGAGAATCGCATGAAGACATACAAAATACTTAGAACGAGGAAGCAAAGTCGATGAGCATTATTAGTGGTGTTTCAGATTTCTTTGGTCTCGATATTGGCACATCGGCGATTCGTATGGTGCAATTGACAGGCAGCGGAGCAGTAAAGTCGCTGGTTAAGTATGCGTATGTGCCTGTTGATCCAAAGATTTCCATGAGCGATTCCAAGGCCGACCAGCAAAAGCTGGTACAAGTTGTGAAAGAACTGATTAGCGAAGCAAAAGTGTCGACCAAAAACGTTGCGGTGGGCTTGCCTTCTGCAAAGGTATTTACCACAGTCGTAGATATTGACCGTTTGTCGACGGATGAACTCGCCAAGACAATTCGCTTCCAAGCAGATTCACTCATACCGACACCACTGGCAGATTCCAAGATAGATTGGGCATTATTAGGCGATTCGCCAAAGGACAAGACAAAAGTTGAAATATTGCTTTCGAGCGTAACCAACGAATTTGTAGAAAACCGTCTTGATATGCTTGAGTCAATTGGGCTTAATGTCATAGCATTTGAACCAGATAATCTTGCGCTGACGCGTGCACTAACACAGCCGGACGCGCCAGGGGCGCAGATGGTGCTTGATATCGGCTCCAAGAACACCGATCTTGTTATTACGATGAATGGATCACCGCGCCTGACGCGTTCAATCCCAACAGGTTCAGAAGCAATCATTAGAGCTGCCATGCAGAACCTCAGCATTGACGAAAAGCAAGCCCAGCAATTTGTGTTCAAGTTTGGCCTCGGCAAAGATAAGCTCGAAGGACAGATCTACAATGCCATTATCGGTACAGTAGAGATATTGACCGGCGAGATAGAGAAGTCAATCAAATTCTTCCAGACACGTTATACGGACGCCAAACTAGACAAAATTGTCGTAACGGGCGGTGCTTCATCATTACCAGAATTCCCGCTCCACATAGCGAATAAGTTTGCTATGAGCGTAGAAATTGGTAATGCCTGGCGCAATGTATCGTTTGATCAATCGCAACAAAATGACCTACTCGCTGTGTCCAACAGCTTCGGCGTGGCGGTAGGGTTAGCGGAGAGAAACGAATGATCCAGTTAAACTTACTACCAGACATTAAGCTCGACTACATAAAAACAAAGCGCACTAAGCGTACCCTGACGCTTGTCGCTAGTTTGGTTGCCGGCGTTAGCCTCAGTCTGCTTATTCTGCTGTTCGTCGTAGTGAATGTGCTTCAGAAGCAGCACATCAACAATTTAACAGCAGACATCGCCACTGATAGCCAGACGCTTGAGAGTACGCCTGACCTGAACAAGATTTTGACCATCCAGAATCAACTACGCGCCCTACCAGAGTTACACGGTGCCAAACCAGAAACAAGTCGGCTCTTTGGCTATCTCAAGCAACTTATACCAAACGATGTAAAGATATCGCAGCTCGACGTTGATTATTCTACGAGTACGATTTTGTTTACGGGTACCGCCAAAGACATCGAAAGCATCAATACATTTGTTGATACGCTGAAGTTTACAACGTATCGGGTTGGTACCGAGGAACCGAAGAAGGCATTCCCAGAGGTTGTATTATCAAGCTTCTCACGGAGCGAAGACACATCAAACTATCAGATCACTGTGAAGTACGATCCAGTTATCTTTGATAACACCAAAGAAGTAGATTTCATTGTGCCAAAAACCGTAACGACACGTTCACAGACTGAAAAGCCTGCAGCGTTGTTCGAACAGGGAGGGAATTAACATGGCAATGCAACAGACTTCAGGCAAGCGTCTCCAGATCAATAAGGCAAACACAACTATGGTGGTTGTCGTGGCGGTTGCGTCATTCGTGACAATGTTTTCGCTCGTTGCGGCGAAGGCTCTCTGGGACCAACGCAGTTTCCAAGCGCGAGTCATTACAGAAAAAGAAGCAGCTAGAACACAGCTGCAAACTAATGTGGCAGCGGTTGATAGCCTCGTTAATTCCTACAAAGCTTTTGTGGGGACATCGGAGAACGTTATCGGCGGTAGTTCAAGTGGTAAGGGGGACAGAGATGGCGACAATGCCAAAATCGTGCTTGATGCACTGCCAAGCAAGTATGACTTCCCAGCACTAGCGACAAGCCTCGAGAAGATACTGAAGAGCGGTGACTACACCATTGGCAGCATCACAGGAACAGACGATGAGGTCAACCAGCAAGCTACACAACTTACCTCAACAACAGTTGAAATTCCTTTCCAAATCAGCGCATCTGGTTCGTACGCTAGCATGCAGAAACTCGTAGGATCACTAGAGAGTTCAATCAGGCCGTTCAGCGTATCAAAGATCAGTTTTACCGGAAGTGATAAAGATCTGCAGGCCCAGATAGATGCCAAGACATACTACTTACCCGAAAAGACACTAAGGATTACCACAAAGGAGGTGAAATGAAACAAAAAGACATCGCCTTAATCCTCGTAATTGTGTTTGTGAGCGGTCTTCTGTCGTTCTTTGTTTCGAGCTACCTACTTGTGCCTTCTTCTGAGAGAAAAGCGCAGGTTGAAGTCGTTGAGCCAATTGTTGCCGACTTCACTGAACCAGACAAAACATACTTCAACAGTAAGTCCGTCAATCCGACGCAGACCATCCAGATTGGCGGGAACGGCAATACTGCACCATTTGAATCTAACTCTAACTAGCGGAGAAAAACATGAGTGTACTCTCCGCAGCAACCCAACAACAGGTTGAAGAGAGCCTCGTCAAAGAGGGCAAAATAACCAGCACGCAGATAGCTGCAATCAAAAAGAAGGCGGAGACTGATCATACGCCGTTTTTTAGTGCGCTGGTGAGTGATGGCAAAGTTAGCAATGAAGACTTGACCAAAACCATAGCTCAGGTTACAAACGTTCCGTACGTTAACCTGAGTACCGCTCGGATTGACCCAGAGGTTCTAAACCTCTTACCACGTGATACGGCGGAGCGCTATATGGCGGTACCGCTTGGTGAGATGCAACATCGTTTGGTGGTTGCCATGCTTGATGCCGACAATGTGCAGGCCGTCGACTTTTTGTCTAACAAAATTGGCCGACCACTCAAGGTGTATACCGCAAGTGAAGAGGGTATTCGCCAAGTGCTTGGCCAGTACGACAACGCCAATATCGACAAAGAAGTAGCCGGGGCTCTCGGCACGCATCTTGAAGAAGAAGAAGCCGAAGCTGAAGCTGGCAAGAAGCCAACCGGTAAAAAGGACGAACAGAGTATCGAGACAGTCGTCCAAGATTCACCGATCAGCAAAGCTTTATCAGCAATACTTGATTACGCCGCAACCAACCGGGCTAGCGATATCCATATCGAACCCCTGGAGAAAGAACTCAAGATTCGCTGTCGTGTCGATGGTATCTTGCGCGAAATTATGAAGCTACCTAAGAGTACTGAGCCGCCGTTGGTGTCTCGTATCAAGATTCTGGCGAGTCTGAAAATTGATGAGCACCGGATCCCGCAAGACGGTCAGTTCACCATTATGGTCAATAAGAGACCGATTGACTTGCGTATTGCGATATCGCCAGTCGTTTGGGGTGAACAAGTCGTTATTCGTTTGCTTGATAAAACAGGTACAAGTTTGAAACTCGAGGATATGGGGTATCGTGGTCGAGCGCTCCGGATGCTACGGAAGGGCGCTGGCAGGCCAAACGGCATGATTCTCACCTCTGGGCCAACCGGTTCTGGTAAGTCGACCTCTATGTATGCTTTGATCCAGGAGATCAAAAACGACGCCGTTAACATCGTTACGCTTGAAGACCCAGTTGAATACAAGATGTCCGGCATTAACCAGATACAGGTTAATCCTGACGTTGGCCTGACTTTTGCAACCGGTTTGCGTTCAATTTTGCGTCAAGATCCTGACGTGGTGATGGTCGGTGAGATTCGCGATAAGGAGACGGCTACTCTGGCAATTCAAGCCGCATTGACGGGTCACTTGGTGTTCTCGACGCTGCACACTAACTCTGCCGCTGGTATTTTGCCGCGTCTCCTCGACATGGGGATCGAGCCGTTCTTGATTGCTAGTACCGTTCATACGGTGATTGGTCAGCGACTGGTTCGTCGGATTGCTACCGAACGTGAAGAGTACCAGTCATCTGCAGCAGAAACAGAGGCCATACACGCAACATTGGGCAAATTTTTGCCAGAAAAAGCTGAAGACGTCGAGAAAGCCAGCAAAGAATTCGGCTATAAGAGCTTGCCACTGAAGGGTCAAAATGCTTATACTTTGTTTAAGGGCATAGAAGGTCCCGGTAGCTTGGGTGGCTACAAAGGCCGAATGGGGCTGTTTGAAGTATTTGAAGTCACCTCCGCCATACAAGATCTTATCTTGAAGCGAGCACCAAGCACTGAGATCCAAAAAGCAGCCCAAGCAGAAGGAATGGTCACAATGCGCGAAGACGGCTATTTGAAAGCACTCGAAGGTGATACCAGCTTGGCTGAAGTGGACAGGGTAGCGGCCTCGGATAACAATACATAAAGGTGGGTAGTATGCAGGGACAACCAAAAATTGAAATTTTACTCGAAGAAGTCATCAAAAAGAAGGGCTCTGACCTTCATTTGCAGGTGAGTTTGCCGCCAATGTTGCGCGTAGATGGCGCACTAACGCCGGTACCAGGAACAGAGGCGCTGACCGAAGAAGCGGTCGAGGCACTTATCTTTGCTATTTTGGACGAAGATCAAAAGCAAATACTGCTCAAGGACAAAGAATTTGACTTCAGCTTTGCCTTTGGCGACCTTGGTCGATTCCGTGTAAACGCCTTCCACGAGCGTGGTAACTTAGCGGCTGCTCTTCGTCTTATTCCTAACGAAATCCTCACCATTGAACAGCTTGGTCTGCCGCCGATTGTCAGCAAATTTGCTGATTATCCACGTGGGCTTGTGCTTGTAACTGGGCCGACCGGTTCTGGTAAATCTACGACGCTAGCATCTATGGTGCATAAGATTAACGCTGAGCGAGCTCAACACATTGTGACGATTGAAGACCCGATTGAGTTTACACACAAGAGTAACAAATCGGTTATTGTGCAGCGTGAAGTTCACTATGACACCTACTCATTCTCTGCTGCATTGCGCTCTAGCTTGCGCCAGGATCCTGACGTCGTGCTTATCGGTGAAATGCGTGACCTTGAGACTATTGCCGCTGCGATTACCATTGCAGAAACAGGTCACTTGGTCTTTGCGACGCTGCACACCAACAGTGCTTCACAGAGTATTGATCGTATGATTGACGTTTTCCCACCGCACCAGCAACCACAAATCCGCTCACAGCTGGCCAACATTCTGCAGGCAATTGTCTCACAGCGTCTAATACCAGCGATTGGCGGCGGACGTATCGCCTCTGCGGAAATCTTGGTAGCTACGCCAGCGGTACGCAATATCATCCGTGAGGGCAAGAGTCACCAGCTTGAGGCAGTCATCCAGACTGGCGCCGAGTTTGGTATGCAGTCGATGGACAAGACACTGGTTTCACTGATTCACAACGGTACGATAACGTACGACGAAGCACGCAATTATGCGGTTGACCTCGACGAATTAGATAGGCTGATGAGGGGTTAATACAACACGATGCTGACATTTTCTTACACCGCTCGAGACCCTGCAACCGGCCAAAAAGTAAAGGCTGAAGTTCAGGCCGAGAACGAGCAAGCCGCCGCGCGTTTGGTGCAGCAACAGGGCTTGTCGATGTTAGAAATGAACCTCAAAGAAGGTGTTGGTGGTAATGCTGGCCTTGGTAAGTTTATCAAACGCATCAAAGCCAAGGACAAAATCCTCTTTTCACGGCAACTATCAACCCTGATCAATGCAGGCTTACCGTTGGTACAATCACTTAGAAGCATAGCCAAGCAAACCAAGAACAAACACATGAAGGTCGTAGTTAATCAGGTTATTACTGATGTTGAATCAGGCCAGGCATTTGCTGCCGCTCTCGCGAGTCATCCGACGGTGTTTGATAATGTATTTGTGAACCTCGTTGCCGCCGGTGAAGCGTCTGGTACTCTTGATAAATCACTAGAACGTTTGGCAAATCAGCAAGAAAAAGACGCCGAAATCATCAGTAAAGTGCGTGGCGCGATGGTATACCCGGCAATCGTATTGCTCGTTATGGTGCTGGTGGTTGGTTTCATGGTGCTCAAGGTGTTGCCACAGGTTGAAGAGCTCTATACCTCAATCGGTGGCGGGGCGAGCTTGCCAATCCTAACGCGCGTATTGCTTGGCGTTTCGGCCTTTGTCCGTAACTACTGGTACTTTGCCATTGCGATATTTGTTGGCATGATTTTCTTTGGTAGTCGCTGGGCACGCAGCTTTGGTGGTAAACGAGTGATTGACCGGCTAAAGATGACCATGTGGCCTGTCGGTAATCTCTTTATGAAGATGTATATGGCTCGTTTTGCTCGCACCGGTACAACTTTGGTTGCGAGCGGTGTGCCACTCGTACAGACGCTGCAGATCACCGGTCGGTCAATCAATAACATTCATATTGAGGAAGCACTCAAACAAGCTACTGAAAAGGTAAAGGCAGGTAAGTCGCTGTCAGAATCACTTGAAGGTAACCCAAACTTCCTTGACCTCGTGCCAAACATGCTCAAGATTGGCGAACAATCTGGCGCTATGGAGCAGATGCTCGAGAAAACCGCTGACTATTATGAAAAAGAGGTCGACAACGAAATCAAGACGATATCCACGATAATCGAGCCGATAATGATGATTTTGCTCGGTATTGTAGCGATTACCATAGTTGCAGCAGTCTTGTTACCAATTTATGGACTTGTCAACGAGGTTACGGTAGTATAAAGCTAACGCTAAAATAAGGATGGGCACCACAATGAAACTGAATAGCAAGAATAATAACCAAGGCTTCACCATCATCGAAGTCCTTATCGTCCTGGTAATCGCCGGACTGATTATGCTGATCGTCTTCTTAGCCGTCCCGGCTTTACAGAGAAACAGTAGAAATAATCAGCGCAAGAGCGAAGCTGGTCGCGTTTTGACAGCAGCAAGCGAATGGCGAGCAAATAATATGCCAAACTGGCCAGCATCGTGTGTACCGGCTATATTTGGACCATGCTCAGGCGCTCCAAACAATACGCGCAATGCGATACTCGGTAATGCCGGCACTCTATCCATTTATGGTGGCAATAATATGAATGTCATCACTGATACTACCGGAAACACGGGCGCCCTCGCGTCGAGCGCACTTGGAACAACGTTGCGCACTACTGGTACTGGTCTGGTGATATTGTTCGGACAAGCTTCATGTGTTGACAATACCATTAATACTGGCTCCAGCTTCATAGTTGCTTATGCACTTGAAACCGGTAATGGTAGCTGGCAAGCGGTGTGTAACTAAAATATAGTTGCAATTTGTACATACAACAGTTAGTATCCATACATAAGCACTATGCTTTTAGCACAAATAAGGGGGAATTAAAGCAATGCAAACAAATCTAAAGAAAAAGACCGAAGGCTTCACCATCATCGAAGTCTTGATCGTCCTGGTTATCGCCGGACTGATCATGCTAATCGTGTTCCTGGCTGTACCAGCCTTGCAACGCAATAGCCGTAACACGCAACGTAAGAACGATGTAGCAGGACTACTAGGCGCAGTATCTGAGTACGCGAACAATCGTAACGGGGCAATGCCAACAGCAATTGCAAATGTCACGGATAATGCAAAAGTTGGATACTACGATAAGACAACCACCGGTGTTATCACACTTGATACTGATGGCACAGCAACAAACCCTAACGACGTTGAAAAGGTAGTCATTGTTGTTAAAGGCAAGTGTGCGACATCTGGAACACCAGCAGTTAACACTGGCGATGCAGTTCCTGGCGGAGCACGACAAGTAGCTGCACTGTACACAGTTGAAAACGGTAGCGGCACCCCAGACAAAATTTGTCAAGAAGGCTAGTAGTCAACGAAGTGCAAACAAAAAACAGCTCGGTAACGGGCTGTTTTTTGTTATGATAGGGTAAATGATTATTCTTATCCTTCTCGTTCTTGGTCTGTGCTTTGGTAGTTTTGTGAACGCCTATGTCTGGCGCGTCTATAAAGCACAGAGTCCAGCAAAGCCAAGCAGAGGTAAAAACCATGCCAAAGATACAGACAAGTATTCGCTCTTGCATGGTCGCTCAATGTGCCCGGAGTGTGAGCACGAGCTTGCTGCGAAAGACCTCATACCAGTCATTAGTTGGGCTAGTTTGCGTGGTAAATGCCGATACTGCCACAAGGTAATATCATGGCAGTATCCTTTGGTTGAGCTGTTAACAGCAGGGTTATTTGTATTATCGTATCTCGTCTGGCCAGAGGTGATGAACACGGAGCAATGGGTGTATCTCGGCTTCTGGCTGGCTTATGTAGTTGGGTTCATGGCACTTTCTGTCTATGACCTCCGCTGGATGATACTCCCTAATGCAATGCTATGGCCGCTGACCATCCTGGCGCTGTTGCAGGTGCTTGTCATGTGCGTTTGGCAGGGTAGCGCTGATCCGCTACTAACGGCCTTCTGGGGCGTTCTGATTGGTGGCGGGCTGTTTTACGTGTTGTTTCAGCTTTCGGCCGGCAAATGGATTGGCGGCGGCGACGTTAAGCTAGGGGCGCTCCTGGGGTTGATTGTGGGCGGGCCAATGCCAGCCATACTACTACTCTTTACTTCTTCGTTGATAGGTACGCTCGTTGCGCTGCCGTTAATGGTGACAGGCAAGGCCAAGCGCACCAGCAAACTACCATTCGGGCCGTTTCTCATTGCGGGTGGCTACTTGGTGTTTTTGTTTGGGGCACGCGTGCTTGATTGGTATAACGGACTTATCGGTTTTTAGGCCCGTATAATCCGCTACAAACAGGGTAGAATCAAAGCGCTTATGCTATACTTGAAGCTATGAACCGCCTCAAAAACCGAGGATTTACGATTATTGAAGCAATGATCGTGCTGGCTGTCACCAGCGCGATGTTTATTGTTGCTATGCTGGCATTTAATGGGCAGCAAGAAAGAACACGCTTTACGCAGGGTACGCGTGATTTTGAGTCAAAGTTACGTGATGTTGCGAACGACATCACAACTGGCTATTTTTCTGACACCAAAGCGTTTACTTGTAGCGGTACAGGTACGGAAGTCTCCTTTACTGTTAGCGGTAGTAATACACAGGGAACGAACGAAAGCTGTATATTCCTTGGTAAGGCTGTCCAGCTTACCGGCTGTAGTGGTGGCTGTACGACATTGTCGTTTGTGACTGTTGCAGGTAAGCGTCAGAGTGCAGGCAAAGAGGTAACTTCTCTGACGTTAGCTCAGCCAAAGGTCGCCCCAACGGCGTATAATGACGATTATATTATGCAGTCTGGCTTAAGGGTAACAGGGGTTTTTGATGACGAAGGCACTGAGATTAGCGGCATCGCCTTGTTGACGAGTCTGGCAAGTTACGACGCCAACGATGATCCAATAGGCGGCTCACAGTCTTCACGTCTGTTTGGGGTGCCAACGGGTGGCCTGGATTTTAACCAGAAAATCGCAGCTCTTAACGAAACAGATAATCCAATAAAGTCGGCGACAATCTGCCTCACAAACGGTACTTCATCCGGTGCGCGGCAGGCAGCGCTAGCGGTTGGCGACACAGCCTCCGGCATATCCACAGAACTTACTATTGATAACGTCCCAGAGGTCTGCGATGATTAAGCGTAATCAAGAGGGCGACACTATCGTTGAGGTGCTGATTAGTCTCGCGGTGCTGGGCATGATTGTTGCTGGCGCCTACAGTATTGTGAATGCGGCGCTGCGCAATAGTCGTCAGGCTCAGGAACGATCCGAAGCCATAAAGATTGCCGAGTCACAGGTAGAAACCATTAAAGCCATACCAAACCAAACAGGGCGTTTTTGCTTTAATGGTTCGACCAAAGTAGCTTTTTCTGAGACGCCGCCAGCCGATTTTCGACAAGATGACTTCACGACATATCCCGAGCAATGTAAGGGGTTCAATAGCTTGTACAATGTTTTTGTAGACAAGACAGCCGAGACATATACGGTTACCGTGCGTTGGGATAGAATTGGTGGCGGTAAAGAGCAAGCTCAGCTGGTGTACCGGGGGTATCAGGAATGATTCGTCTAAACAAATCACAAAGCGGCTTTACGATACTTGAGCTCATGATCGCTACGGTAGTCTTCTCAGTATTATTGCTTGGTGCTGCAACCATGTTAGTGCAGATTGGGCGTTTGTATTACAAGGGCGTGGTAACATCGCGCACCCAAGAGACAGTACGAGGAATCAGTGATGAGGTATCGCGCGCCATTCAATTCTCAAGTAATAATTTTGAAGTTAGTGGTACCACCTTACCAGTGCAAAACACTGACGGAGACACGGTTACAATCCAAGCCTTTTGTATAGGCAATAATCGCTATAGCTATATTATTAACGGGCAGGTGAACACTTCTGGAACGTACAGTACATACAAACCAGGGAAGAACCAGCAAAACTGGGTGCCACGTGTATTATGGCGTGATGCACGTCCAGAGACTTGTGCGCCTCTCGACATAACGCAAACCAACCTTGCCAGTGACGGCAAAGAGATGCTTGGCGAAGGGATGCGTTTGTTTAGGCTTGACCCTCCAGAAGAGATTGACGCTGACGCCGGGTTGGTTAGCTTCCGTGTAGGTGTGGCATATGGGGCGGACGATGAACTACTTGATTTGGACACCCCTAACACAGCGACCTGTGTTGGTTCAGGGCTTGGATCACAATGGTGCGCTACCTCAGAGCTGAACACGACGTTATTTAGGAGAATACGATAATGAAGAACAAACGCTTACAGTCAAATGAATCTGGCATGGCGGCCATCACTGTCACGTTGATTATCCTTGGTATCGTGACGCTTATCGCCGTTGGCTTTGCCAATCTGATGCGCCGTGAGCAGCGCCAGGCATTTGACCAGCAGTTGAGTACACAAGCATTCTATGCGGCCGAGAGTGGCGTAAATATCGCTCGCGATGCAGTTGATGCAGCTATAGCCAGCAATGATGTGCTTGAGATAAACGATTGCGCAGCAAACAATTCACCGATTGCCAGCGGTGGTGGCGCCATCGGCGTCAATACAAACGTGAGCGTTAGCTGTCTCCTGATCGATACAACCCCAGACATTTTGTCTAAAAAGCTTGATACGACCGACACATCGTGGGTTACCAAAGTGCAGTCGGCTAACGGCCAGCAAATCGATAGGATTGTTATCAGCTGGGGATCAACAGATAACAGTGCGCCATTCGTGACCGATGCAGCATCGATTAACGGCAACTTACTAGTGCCTAATGGATCTGGCCCTAACAAATGGGGTAATACCACCGGGGTTGTCAGGGCTATGCTTATACCAGACACAACCGATCGTGACGATTTAGTTGCTCAGTCATTCCACGCGTTTTTGTACCCGAATGATGCTTCGGTCGTTTCTGGTGTTAACAGTACAGCGTACAATACCGATCGCACTGCACAGGGTAAGTTCTTAAAAGGCAATTGCGATACAAACGGCGCACCAAACCCTTGTAGCGTCGAGATCACAAATGTGAGCCGTGCGTCGGCTTTTCTGCGCCTTAAGGCCATCTACAATGGTGTAAATGTCACCGTACAGGCGTTTGCAGCAGGCAGTACTATTCCGCTAGAACTGGCAAATGCCCAAGCCGAGATTGATGCAACAGGCAAGGCTGCAGATGTGCTTCGCAGGATAAAAGTAAGCGTGCCGTTGACCACAGGCAGTTCTGTGTATCCTGAGTTTGCGGTTGAAGCCTTTGAATCAATCTGTAAGCGGTTTAACACCTGGCCCGATGATAGTGAGGTCAGCTTGGTGGCACCAATCAGTGGGAGCACGAGTGGACCATACCAGCTTGATCAGCGTACGATAGAAAGCTGTAAGCTTGAAGGCTTCTCTGACCTCTCTAACTCACCACCGTACTAGTAACTAATCCTGTTGGTGTCGGTGGTATTTCTCGTGGACTGATTTGAGATGTGGGTCTGTTACGTGTGTATAGATCTGCGTTGTTGCGATGTTACTGTGGCCGAGCAAGGCTTGTACCGATCGCAGATCAGCGCCATTCATCAGGAGGTCTGTAGCAAAGCTGTGCCGCAGGGTATGAGGTGATACATGCTTGGTGATGCCAGCTAATAGGGCATAGCGTGCCACCATACGTTGGATGCTGCGAGCGGTGAGGCGATTGTAGTTGCCAGAAGTATTCACTGCTTTAGCGCCACCACGACCGTGCCTAATGAAGAGCGCAGGTAGGGTGTCTTCTCGCTGTGCGATATATTGCTCTACCCATGATGCGGCCTCCGGACTAATAAAGATAGGTCGGTCTTTCTGGCCCTTACCGCGCACCATAAATTCTCTTCGTTTGAGGTTAATATGGTCGCGATTCAGCCCTACCAGCTCTGACACACGTAACCCACTTGAAAACAGCAGTTCCAAAATTGCCCGGTCGCGTAAGCCTGGCAGCGTGGTGGTGTCTGGCTGTCTGAACAGTGTCAGCACCTCATCGGCATTTAAAAAGGTGACCTGTTTTCGCTTGGTGCGTGCCAACTCGATCTTATCTGGGGCGAGCGTAGGTATGTCGCGCTTGGCGCAATATTTGAGGAAGCTGCGTAAGGCTATGAGGTGGTAGTTTTGGGTTGATTTTTGCAGCTCGTCGCTGACATTAGTACCTAAGCGGTTGAGCCAGAGGCGCCATTTGCGGACAAGCTCGGGGTCAATGTCAGAGACTTTTATATCGCCAGCATAGTCACTCAGGCGGGTGAGATAGTGGTCGTAGTTGGCAATAGTCTTCTGTGAACGGTTCTGCTCAATCTCGAGATACTCCAGAAAATCAGTTTTGGCCTTCGTAAACAACATATGCTTATATTGTACGACACGTTTGCGCCGCTGTCGCGCGGGAGTGGTTTGTGATGCAGCTCCACATCTGTTAGAATGTGCTTTTAGAAGCAAGAATTAAGCGAAGGGAACCAATGGAACGAACATTAGTAATACTCAAACCAGATGCTGTACAACGAGGACTTGCAGGAGAAATAATTGCGCGGTTTGAACGGGCAGGGCTGAAGATTGTTGGTATGAAGATGATGATTCCTGGTATGGAGCTTCTTAAAAAGCATTACCCTGACGATCTAGTGCCAATTGTCGGTGGTAAAACAAAAACTGATTGGGATAGCTACGGCGTTGAATACAGTGAAACGATTGAAGAAATTGGTGAGATGATCGTTACGGCTACTCGTCAATTTATGCATAGCGCTCCTGTTATTGCTTTAGTGCTAGAAGGCGGACACGCTGTAGAAGTAGTACGTAAAATGGTTGGCAGTACGGGGCCAAAAGATTCAGCACCGGGCACGATTCGTGGAGACTATGCGCATTTGAGTCTTGGACGAGCATCACTAAAAAAGAAAGGTGCTGCTAACTTAGTTCATGCCTCAGGGGCGGTTGACGAAGCAAAGCAAGAGATTAGCATGTGGTTTGACGAGAGTGAACTGTTTGACTACACCACAGTCCATGAAGGCCTTACGCACGCTTAGTTTGTCGAAGGTAGGTCGGATCGAACCCCCAGATAGAGTAGAATGATAGGCATGGCCCGGTAGTTCAATGGATAGAACACCACCGTCCTAAGGTGGGTGTTGGGGGTTCGACTCCCTCCCGGGTCACCAAAGTAGACTATTTGCGCAAAAACAATTACGCTTAAGCTATGGCAAAAACAGCCAAGCAACCGAACGCAGTACCAGAAAAGCAAAAATACTTCGATGATCAGTTTGATGACGAAGAAGTACTTTTGGTGTTTCGGCGCCATCCAGTAGTTATGCGTAAGGGTTTGGTGCTGGGTATGATTGGGTTGCTTCTGGGAACGCTCCCAGCGCTGATAAAGCCTGAGTATAGCTACTTCTTCGGTGGCTTAGCTGCCGGGTTCGTACTGATGATAATACTGTTCATGCCGGCGTGGATTAGTTGGTATTTCAGCGTATTTATAGTTACTGACCAGCGTTTTATTCAGGTAAGCCAAAAAGGTTTGTTCCATAAATCAGTTGTTGATATTAGCTTGCAGCAGATAAAATCGCTGAACTACGAAATTGCCGGATTGCAGGAAACTATGCTGGGATTTGGTACAATACTTATACAAACTTATATTGGAGATTTAGTAGTAAAAGACATCCATCATCCCGCAAAGATTCAGAAACAGATAGCAGAGATTTTGCGAGAGCATGGGATTGAGCCGTATATGCAAAATGAATACGGTACTGACGACGAGGCTTATGAAGAAGAGAATTAAAAAGTTACTACGGCGCAAAAAACAGGCTCCAGCAGCTGAGTCTACGGCGGCGCCAAAGATTACCAACGAGACTGTCGCGGCTCATCGAGAGGAAGTGCTTGGCAGTGCCCGTAAGTATATCTACCCGCTGCAGCACTCAAAGCACCGTATTGTTTTGATATCCACGGGCATTATCATTAGTTTGGCGGTTGTGTTCTTTGCTTACTGTCTGGCGGCGCTCTACCGATTTGATACGACTTCAGGTTTTATTTATCGCGTTACACAAGTGGTACCTTTTCCGGTTGCCAAAACAGGGTCTCGCTTTGTGGCATACGAAAATTATCTATTCGAGCTCCGTCATTACACGTTCTTTTACGAAAACCAGCAAAAACTAGACTTTAACTCTGAGGCCGGGCAACAGCAACTTGCTGAGTATAAAAAGCGCGCGCTCGACAAGGTCGTGAATGATGCTTACGTTAAGGAACTCGCCAAACAGAATAATGTTTCTGTCAGCAACGCAGAAGTCGATGATCAGATAACAATCTTGCGTCGTCAAAACAGATTAGGTGGTAGCGAGCAGGCCTACGA
Source organism: Patescibacteria group bacterium (assembly GCA_052034685.1). GTDB lineage: Bacteria > Patescibacteriota > Saccharimonadia > Saccharimonadales > CAYUUR01 > CAYUUR01. The sequence continues at coordinate 21,257 of JBPOIH010000008.1, forward strand.
AGATGCACTAAAGCAGAACTTTGGCTGGACAGTGAATGACTTTCGGCGCGTGATCAAACAGCGATTATTGGAACAAAAAGTACTCGCCGCTATCGACACCGATACTAATCAACGCGCCGAGAAGGCTTTCACGCTGATTAAGTCTGGGCAAAAGTTTGAAGATGTAGCAAAGCAGTATTCTGAGGATGATGTTAGTAAGGCTCGGGGAGGGAAGTTCGGCTTCACTATCGATAAAGCCAATAGAGATATCAGCGCACAAACTACCGACGCACTCTTTCGCTTAAACCCCGGTGAAGTCTCTGAAATTATCAACACTGGCTATAGTCTTGAGATTGTGAAAACCCTCAGCAAAAATGACGACAAAGTAGAAGGGGCGCACATCGTTTTCAATTTTAAAGATCTTTCCACGTATATTAATGACCTTAAGGATAAGCAGGCTGCCCAAGTCTACGTCTCAGTAGATAAATAGTCTGTCATAAGCGCTTTGCGCTGCTCTGGCACAATCCGTATAATAGACGCAGATGAAGAGGGTATTGGTATATTTGGGGATAATTGTTGCAGTCGTCAATCTGTCTGTCGGTTTGGTTGCCGCACAAAGCTCTTCAAGTAATTTTCAGATCCAAGAGTCATTTGTTGGCCCGGGTGGTAGCCTAGAGAGCAATTCCACAAACTACGGTACTGCACCAGGGCAGCAGGCGGTTAATGGGGTGGGTGGCGGCCCGAGCGGTTCAACCAACTATCGTGCCGATAGTGGTCCGGTGACCACCAATGACCCTTCACTGAGTTGCACGGTCAATACGTCGAGTATTAACTTTGGAGCTTTGTCTACCTCTGTAGCGGCGACTGCGAACGCTACCTTTAGCGTACTTAATTACACGTCATATGGATATATTGTGCAGATTATTGGCGCGCCCCCAAACACTGGTGCTTATACGTTGGCAGGCATGAGTTCGACCGGTCCATCAGTGCCCGGTACGGAGCAATTTGGAATGAATCTGGTCGCGAATACATCACCGACGACCTTCGGTGCAAACCCCGTACAAACACCCGACAGTTCTTTCTCATCCGGTGCAGCAGCGAGCAACTACAACACCGCAAATAACTATCGATACGTTGCAGGCGAAACGATCGCCTCGGCCTCAGCAAGCTCCGGTCTAACAGAGTACACCATGTCCTACATAATAAACGCTGCGAACACTACGGCTGGCGGATCGTACAGTGGTGCTCAGACGCTCGTTTGTGTTGGAACGTACTGATTGTTGTTTATGCTTATAATATGTAGTACAATCTAGAAAAGACTTAAGGTAATAATCAAACATGTCAACACTTACCCCCACCCAGCAAAAATTGCAACGAATACCATATTTGTTACTAGCAGTGCTGTTGGCCTTTGTTGCTCTCCAGTCAGCGTTTAATGCTCAGGTGTCCGCTGCACAGATTACAGCACGCAAAGTTACGCTTTCCAACTCGGCTGGTGCCGGCACCGCTGTTACATATACCTTCAACTTTACCGTACCAACAGCCACAGTCATACAATCAATGCAGGCACAGATCTGTACAACCGCTTCAGGTGCTTGTTCTACTCCATCCGGTTTCCTTAACAACACCTCCACACTTGTCTCGCAACCGACAAACCTCGGTGATGCCTCTGGTTGGACGGTGAACACCTCAACGGCCGGCAGCTTGCGTATAGCTAAGAGCGGTAACGTTGCCGCACCAACCGGTGCTCAAACCGTTGTCTTTGGTAACGTGACTAACCCAACTGCTCAAAACACCACCTTCTTTGCACGTATTAGCACGTTCTCTGACGCTGCCTGGACAACGAGCATTGACACGGGTACTGTTGCTGCAAGTACTGCCCAAGTAATCAACTTAAGTGCTACTGTCGACGAAACGCTTACGTTCTGCACCGGTACGAGTGGCATTACAACTAGTAGCTGTTCTGGCGCAACTGGTTCTGCCGTTGCACTCGGCACACTTACTGCAAGTACCACCGGCACTGGCTTGTCGCAGATGGGTGTGGGTACTAATGGTGGTAGTGGGTACGCGATTACTGTTAACGGAGCGACCCTTACCTCTGGCGCTAATACGATCACCGCGCTTGCTGCTCAAACAGCGTCAACAACAGGCACTGAACAGTTTGGACTTAACTTGAGGGACAACGCCACTCCAAACGTTGGTGCTGACCCTGACGGTGCGGGTTCTGGTACGCCAACTGCCAGCTACAACACAATTGATCAGTTCCGATTTGTTACGGCTGATAGTGTAGCCAGCAAGGGCACATCAGAGTCATTCCGTCGCTACCAGGTTGCCTACATTGCGAACATTGATACTGCAACAGAGGCGGGTACTTATACTGCGACCATGACCTATATTGCAACCGCAACATTCTAGGTATCTGGTATACTAATTAGTAATGAGAGCTTTTTGGAAGAGGGATATCTGCTGATATGAAGAGAATGCTGAGTGTACTCGCGAGTGTTTTTGTCTTGTTGCTTACGTTTGTATCGCCTCATGTTGTCCACGCTCAAGGCGGACAAGGCTTGGAGATTTCGCCTCCTTTGATTGAACTCAAGACCGACCCTGGCAAGACGGTGACCTCGACTATCCGCGTCCGAAATGTTACGCAAGACACACTGGTTATCAAGTCTCAAGTTAACGACTTTGTTGCCAACGGTGAAGATGGTAAGCCTAAGTTATTGCTAGATACAGACGAAGAGAGTCCGTATTCGATCAAATCATGGATTGTGTCTGTTCCAGCTATAACTCTTAAGAAAGGCGAACAGAAGCCGATAAAAGTCACTTTGCGCGTGCCTGATAACGCGAGTCCTGGTGGCCATTTTGGCGTTATTCGTTTCACTGGTACACCGCCAGAACTAGAAGACACAGGTGTTTCACTTTCGGCAAGTGTTGGAACACTCATGCTCGTTAATGTTTCTGGGAATACTACCGAAAATGCTGAAGTGAGTGAACTATCAACTGCACAGAATGGCAAAAAACGCAGTTTGTTCGAGTACGGGCCTATCACAATAATCGAGCGAATCAATAACACGGGCAACGTCTTCTTTAAGCCATCTGGTTCGGTACGGGTAAGTAACATGTTTGGACGGGAAGTAAAAACATACCCACTTAACGAGAATGGCGGCAATATCCTACCAGGAAGCACGAGAAGATTCGAGCAGGAGCTCAGTAACAAACTACTTTTTGGACGATATTCGGTTCAGGCTGACATTGTCTATGGAGAGAAGAATTCAATTATTACAGAGTCGACATCATTCTGGGTGATCCCTTACAAGCTCATTCTTATCATTCTGGGAGGGCTACTTGTGGCGATCGTGGCGATCAAGCGCTATAACAAATTCATCGTGAAAAAAGCACAAGGTAAAAGTGGGCGGAAGCACGATGGCAAAAAAGGCAACCAAGCGTAATAGTCGCGCTGCAAAGTCGACAGTCTACCAAAAGCGTCGTCCGGTTCATATCAGTCATCATCGGCACACCGGTAGGCGACTTGCTTTTCACGAAACGTCTTACGCGCTACTTTTTTTTCTGATTGTGTTCTCTGCGGTGAGTGTGTTTATTATCAGGCATGTTATTGTGAGTGGCCTAACCATAGCTGATTCAGGAGACATTACGGTGAGTGGGGTTGTACAGGGGACGCCGCCATCGATCCCTGCAACTATTGATATACCCCTAAATAATTCGACGGTAAATAATGCTTTTGTACGCGTCTCGGGTACTTGCGAACATGACTATATCGTAGAAGTGTATCGTAACGCCGTGCTTGCCGGTTCGGTAACTTGTGACACTAATGGCGAATACGAGATCGAGATAAGTCTAGTCCCGGGCAGTAACACGTTAGTTGTTCGAACGACAGACATATTTGATCAATACGGTCCTGACTCTGGAACGATTACGTTATTTTACGACACGACAATTAGACCAACACCTGAACCTGATGTCCCTACTGCGAATAATCCAAATGCGACAATAAACACCTCTAAAGTTTTTGTGAAAAGTAAAAGTTACTTTCGAGTAAGCCAATCAACTAAGACAATAGTACTGAGATTTAGGATCAAGGATGGTAAAGCACCATACAAAGTGATGGTGGATTGGGGTGACGGGCAAAGCTCCCAGCAATCTTTCTCTCGGAGTGGCGATCAGGTCATGAAGCATATATATGCGACTTCCGGTCAGTACGAAGTTAAGATCACCGTGTTGGACGCAAGTGGCAGTAGTGCCTTCTTTCAAACAGTCGCGGTTGTGGACGGTAAGACTTCTGTAAACCTCTCGGCAACAGGAAATCTAACACAACGTTGCCAGCTCGATGCTATTTGTATCGTTCAGAATCAAATAGTTGATGGCATAAATAAAGCCTGGCCGGCGTTTCTCTTAGTTAGTATCATGACAATCAGTTTTTGGATTGGCGAGAAGATTACTATCAACTACATACTTAAAGATTCTACTCGTTAACACCATCAGAATTACTCAAAAATCTGATATCGAATACAAATAATACTCAGCAGGAACCTGTGGATAACCGATTGAACTAACAGGGGTGTTTCGCTTGTGCTTAAGAAGTTAGCACGTTACAATGTGGTTACGTTTAATTGTAGACAAACATGTACAACATACTGCTCAAATATCACTGGTGGAAATACAAGAAGGTTCAGCTATGCCTCTTTGTTTTACTGCTTATCTTTGCAGTTTTTTGGTTTCGATTGCACCAAACTCAGACTCTAAACTCCGCCGGTATTAACGAACAGTTGAACTTTCAGGCTCGATTGCTCGATGATACGGGGGCCGTTGTTCCAGACGGGTTTTATAATTTACGTTTTAAGGTGTATCAAGATGGAGATGGGTGTGTTGTATCAGGTACGTCACCTTGTAGTGGGACACTCGAGTGGACAGAAACTCGGGTAAGCACGGACAAGGTGCGGGTGAAGAACGGCTACTTCTCCGTCTACCTTGGTTCTGTTAATCCTTTTGGTACGGATGTAGATTGGAACCAAGACACCTTATGGCTTTCAATTGACGTTGGCGGAACGGCAAGCCCATCATGGGATGGGGAAATGCTGCCATTTACCCGATTTAGCGCCACTCCGTACGCGAAGAATGCAAAAAAAGTTGGTGGCCTGTCTAAGGATGAGCTGTTACAGCTAGGCCAAGGCACTCTGCAGGTTGACTCCGGAGCTAATGATTCGATTGGGGTCAATAAGACTGGCGCCACTGGAGATATTCTTCAGTTACAGCGTGCAGGCAGTGACGTTCTAGTGATTGATAATTCAGGAGTTCTCACTTTATCAAGAGACAACCCAGGCTCCGGAAACTCTAGTCGCATAAATATTTCGGCAAGCACGGGAACAATATATGGACAGATACAGCTGCGCGTGTCAGGTTCAGGATCCGGTGGATCAGGCGGTATGTCTTTCTATGGAAGAAAGACTGGATCCAACATTGAATTACTCAGGCTTAACTATGATTCAACTACAAGTGATCCATCGGCACTCTTGTTTTCGTCTGATGCCAGCAAGATAGCGTTTGGTATTCGTGGTGCAGCCGCCCAAACCGCCAACCTCCAAGAATGGCAGAACAGCTCGGCAACAGTTCTTGCATCAGTCGGGGCAACGGGCAACGTGCTGTTTAACCCATCAGCTGTGTCCGCAGATGCGTTTCGTGTGCAAGGTGCTGGAGCAAATGTTCTTCAGGTTGATACCACAGCGCGGGGTGTTAGCGGTGGTAATTTGGTTAAGGTTGGTAATTCGACAGGTACTGACGCTGATACCACGATCCTACAACTGGACGGTACGACAGCGGACCCGACCAGCAACTTGAGCGCCCTCAACGGAGGACTGTTCTATAACTCAACCAGTAACAAAGTATCAATTGTAGAAAACGGCGTTGTTAAGGTATTGTGTAACACGACAGACGCCGGTTGTGGCGCGGGTGGTAGCGGAGCACGGTTGGATCAAGTGACGGCTGCCACGAGTGGGGCAAGCATCAACAATGCTGCAAACAATATTGTTTGGAACTGGCAACTATCGGCTGCCGAGAGTGGCTTCACCTTTGCGGAGAATGTGGCCTCTACTGGTGGCGGCACACAAGATCAATTTATAACTGATATGGCGACACTGACTGGCTCGACGGCTTCACCTTTGCGGGTCACGTCCGCCTCAGTTGACGCTGCGGATGTGGTTTTCAACTTAGCGAGTGCTGGCGACATCGAGTTCCAAGACAATGGCACGGCATTTATGACACTGAGTGATGCCGGTGCGTATACTTACACCCTTGATGCAACCGATAACCCAGCCTATACGATAACGAACAATGGGTCGGGTAATGTAGTGACTAACCTTGCTGGAACGGGTGATCTCATTGTCCAGGACAACGGTACGGCGGTATTTACGATTGCTGATAGTGGCAAGATAGATACGGCCTTTACTAGCACCAATACAACAGCGACAGATGATTATAGCCTCAAGGTTACAGTTTCGGATACAGGTATCGTCACGACCGGAACTGACAATACCTACGGGCAACAGCTATCTGTGTCTAGGAGTGGTGCCACTGGTGGCACGATCAACACCTTCGGTATCGATATAACAGCTAGTTCTGATAATGCCGGTGTTGGTGGCACCGCGACGGTACGAGGATTGAATGCTATTGCAGGTGGCAATGCTTTCGGCAGCGCAGACTACATGTACGGTGTTGCTGGTGCTGCTCTTGCGGTCGCAGGTAATGATATTACAAAGGCTGTGGGGGTTAGCGGTAGTGTAGGTAGCGTATTCTTTGCGGGAACCATAGTTGACGCGTATGCACTAGAAGGATCTATCAACGTGACAGGTGGCGGTACCATAACCACAGCCGCAGGCCTGCAGATCAATAGCGCCGCCATCTCCGCCGCCACCATAGCGAACAATTATGGTATTCGGGTTGCCGCTCAGACCGTAGGCACAACTGACTACGGCGTGGCAATTGAGGCGGCAGACACGCAGACGTTGTGGCTTAGTAGTAATGCGAATAATACGACAGCAAGCGCCGGTATAGCCTTTGGCTCGTCACGTGACACCAACCTATATCGTAGCGATGTAGCTACGCTCAAGACGGATGGCACTTTCCAGGTTGGCAGCGCCACGAGCCCGGGGCAGATTGATCTGTATGGCGATCTTGTCAAAAAGGGCATTTCTAAGCAGACTGGCCTTACGGGCATATCAGATATCTTCATCTACGATACGACTAAGGATTCTGATGTCGGCGCCTGGACAAACTCACCAACCTCTCAAGCTTTGAGCTGGTACACAGAGAGTAAGAATGATGGGTATGGTGATGCTTGTAACATCTCCAGTGACACGCGTTGCGGCTCGTCGGCCTTCCCAAAGAAAGCGATTATCGTATCTACCACAAGTGCGGTGTATATATTTGATGCCAATGACTATAAAATGTTCATGAAGTTCGACCAAAATGCTTCAGGCTATGCTCTGGGCGTAGATACAAACAATGATCCTTCCAGTGTATTTGCGCTCAACGGTGTTGTATACGTCGGTGCTAACGGTTCAGCAGCCGGCGGTTTATATGCTATCGACTTCACGAGTGACCGTTTATTTAACTACAATACGACTGATCGAGACCAGGGTAATAAGAATATCGCTAACCGCAACACGGCTGTGACTTATAACGTTGATAGTCGAACGGCTATGGCGATTCGTCATAACGCTGTAAATGCCGTGCACGGCTCGGTGTTATATGGATCAAGCTCAATTGAAACTAACGGTGGTCCGCTCAACGGTGCAACATTTATTGCAGCCGCTACAGATGACTCGATGTCGGTGATCAATCTTTCAGCGCAACAAACGCTTGATTATGGCGACAACCTAACAGATCAGTTTAGTTCTGTGTATGTGACAAAGAGGGGTCGTCTCTATGGGCTTAACGTGACCTTATCCCAAGTAGAGCGATATGGTACACAAGCCAACGGTACGGTTGGTATTGATGTAGCAAAGGCTGACCAGGCAACACCTACGGATGTGTTTGATGAGCAGGCTGCAAACCTGCCGCACGTGGCAAACGGTGCGTCTGCACCAACGTTTGCGGTGGGTGCACCAGACGCTTTGAAGGTAATGGAACGCGCATCTATGGCTGATGACGCGGCAGATCTGATATATGTTGGCCATAGCGCTGGGCTAACAGAAGTTCACGATACTAACACGGCGTCTGGTACTTCTATTGGTTGGTCGAAGAACTACAATATTAGCCGCGAGACTGGTTATATGTCAGGGACTCAACGAGGTATGTTTAGTTTTGATAACCTATCTGGAGATCTGACGGATGCAACTATTCGCAACAGTGTACTTGAACCAGAAGTCGCGCCTACTTATGGGGTTAATGGTGTTCATGGCACAGGGCTGAGATTCAACGGCACGAGCCAATTCCTCTGTTCAGATGCTAATAATGACGGTACTTGCGATACAGACGCTGACTTCAACGTTGCGGCCATCTCATTCCATGTAGAGGCGTGGTTTAAGCACTCTGCGACTGTTACAGGTACTGACGTTCTAATTGATAAGCGATACAGTGCGTTTGCTGGTACGGAAGGTATCGGCTACACGGTTGAGATGAACTCAAGTGGTCAAATCGTTTTTGGTATTCAGGATACCGCTGCAACTGCTGGGTATGATGACTCTGTTACCTCAACTCAGACATATAACGATAACCAATGGCACCATGTCGTGGCTCTCAATACGGATACGGGTATATGTCTATACCTTGATGGTAAACTAGCCGTTGGCTGTGACACGACGCTTGGAGCAACCGGTACGTTAGATGCTTCACAAATTTTAACGATTGGTGCGGACGCTAGTGGTGCCGCAGGTGGAAACTTCTGGGATGGAGATATTGATGATGTCTACTTTGCCAGTGGTGGCGCTACTACATCTGATACTCTCAGTCAGGCACAAATCAGGAAACGATATCTTGAAGGACGCAGCGCGTTGGCTAAACCTTCGACAGTCGTATCGGCTGCGACTACAAGCAGTAGTACTACAATTGGTGACTCTGGAGAGTCGTACGTCACTAACGCATTTGTGGGAAGTATGGTTGAGATTACTGGCGGAACAGGCGCTGGTCAGTCAAGACGAGTCATTGCCAACGATGGCACGACCCTGACCGTTAGCCCGGCTTGGACGGTAACGCCAAGCACTGATTCAAACTATGAGGTTGTCCCGGAGAAATTGTACGGGGACACCAATACGGTCACGTCGATCGCACTCAATAACTCGAACTTCTTAGGCACAAACCCTGACTTATACGTTGGAACGAGTAATGGTAGTGATGGTGGGGCAGTCAGCGTCTTTGGTGGTTATGGAAATTCCTTCATATCAAATCTTTACCACTCAGATGCTGGTGTCACAGACACTACCAGCACAAGTTGGTCGGGTACGGACGCCGATGACATTGACGCCTTCTCGGTAGAAAGCGGTGTGGTGGCAATGGGCTCTTCGGCGAATATGTGGTTTGAAAAGTTTGATAGAAATCTCGAGCAAGACGTCGATAAGTTCTTCAGTAATGTATCCTCGATTCGAGGCGAGCTGATTGTTGACGGTATGGCAGGTGTGTCTTCAGAAGTTGGTGGCGTTGGTGGTGCTGACCTTGCCGAGCGCTTTACTTCGTTTGAATCACTAACCGCTGGCGAAATAGTTAGCTCAGAAGACAATAATGTTGGTGCAGTACGGCGAACTAGTCAAGCATATGACGATAAGGCGCTTGGAATTGTGGCCACGCAGCCAGGCATCGTCATTGGTCCGCAAGAAGACAATTCATACCCGATTGCTCTCAGTGGTCGCGTTCCGGTTAAAATCGCACTTAAGCTGAACGAAAAGATAAAATCCGGTGACAGGATCACATCGAGCAGCGTTCCGGGGCATGGTATGAAGGCAGTAGCTGCCGGCCGAGTTATTGGTGTAGCCCTAGAAGATGTTAACCTAGACACATTGATTGATTGTCCAGAAGGAAGTCCAGATAATCTGCGCTGTACAACTATAACGGTATTTGTGAATTTGGTTGACTATAACGGCCAAAAAGTAGAGGTCGCTATGGAAGAGTTCCAAGACTCAGGCTTCACGCTACCAGATACGGTACTTGGACCGCTGGTTAATCTTCAAGAAGGCGTGCTGGACGAGAAACTCAAGAAGTCGGATGATATAATTCGCTATCTTCTGGGTCGCAAGCAGCAGCAAGCCGTCACAGACGAACCGCAGTCGGAGATATTGGCCGACCGAGTCAGTGCGCTGGAGGTCAATGGCTTGAGTATCATCGCCAAAGACATTACCGCAGATAGCATCAAAGCTAATAAGATAGAAGGTCTTGAGTTGCTGGTAGGGAAGATAACCGGAAAGTCCACAAGATCTAGCAGTAGTGATGCTGCAGACGTTACTGCTACTTCTATCGACATGGATAACTTCATCGTCAAGACAGCGAAGGTCAGTAAGGATCTCACAATCGACGGAGCGTTATTTGCAAATGGAGCATTGGAAGTAGCAGGACCTGTTAAGTTCCTTAATACCTCCATCTTCTATAGACTTGCAACGTTCGTTGACTCGGTAATATTCAAGAATGACGTCGAGATCCAGGGGCGTTTGACGCAGAACAATGACGCCGCTGGCTTCGCCACTATCTACAAGACACAGAAGAAGGTAGAAGTGAAGTTCGATAAGCCTTATGAGGACACGCCAGTGGTAACCGTTAACATCAAGAACGGTAAGTTCGCCCAGTTCGCCTATGACGACTTAAGCAAAAAAGGCTTCACGATTGTTCTGCCAGAAGACGCCACTGAGGATATAGAGTTTGCCTGGACGGCGGTTAGTGTCAAAGGCGCTAAGACAGTCGAGTTACAACCTTCTACAAGCAAGACAGATTAGTTAACACTAGTAACGTAGTCATAGGCCATTTTGGATATGGCTTTGAAGTGCTGGTTTGTTTGATCGTCATCACTCTGCAGCATTAAACAGATGGCGTATTGGCGGTTAGGTACATAAACTATCCCACAGTCGCTTTGGGTTTGTTTGCTGAATGAACCGATCTTACGCGCAACTTTTATATTATCAGGGACTCCTGCTCGCAATCGGTCGTTGTCTCCTGATTCAGCTAGGTTGTTTAGTATTTCTTGTGAGTTATCTCGGTTAAGATGACATGAGAAATACAGGCACGATAAAAACGACGAATAGGCGCGAGAACTAATAAGCACGTAGCTGCCTGTTCCGGTACTGGCCTCATTTAACTCAACATCGAGGCTCTTGATAGCTAATTCTTCATCTTTCATTATATCCTTGGTGCTAGAGTAGACGACGTATGCTGCAGTGTTGTCTGATTCTGTTAGTGCGATTTTGGCCGCTTGTCTAAGAGTGATTGTGTCTCCGGGCTTGAGCCGGTTGGTGTTGCCGTAGACACCGTCGCTACTAACTGCTTCAGCGGTGACTGTAACTTGCTTATCAAGGTCTACTTTGCCTAGCTCTGCCGCCTTGTATAGATCCATAACAATCGGGATTTTCATGAGTGATGCACCGACCAATTCGTTAGTTTCACCGTCACGGATGTTGGTGCCAGTCGGGAGGTATTCAAAGTAAAAGCTGTGCGGAATACCTGTTTTAGCCAGATAATCTTTGATTTTAGTCCGTAGAGGAGAGAAGTTGACGATGGTGTCATTGGGGTTCTCCAGGAATATTCGCTTTGCAAGCAAGGGGTATTTAGCCTGGGCCTCCGTTGGCATCTCGTTCTTCTTGGAGCAGAAAAGCTGGTAGGCCAAAAATATACTTACAAATAACAGAATAATAGTGGTGATGGCGAATAAGTTACGTTTCAAATAATTCCTCATAGGTCCTCAATGGGTACTTATATTGTATCGAGAGTTTGCGTGGATTAACATAGCCAAATTAAGTTGCGCAAACAGGGGAGACCCGATAAACTTAAGCTATAAAACCATGGGGAAAATATCGATCAAAGAAGAGGGTGAGTCAACTGCTTCAGTAGCGTCTAAGCTAAAAGCTCGTATGACTATGCGGAACATCAAACGAGGTTTAGCTGTATTTGCTGTATTTGCTGTAGGAGTTTTGGTCTGGCAGTACCTTGATGCACGGGCAGAACTGAAACGCTTCAATGATCCGGCCGCAGCAGTTGCTCAAGAATCCGAGGATACCGTGAGTGAAGTCAGTAAGGTGATGGTTTTGCCGGCAGGTGAGCAGCCAATCCCTGCACTCGTTAAGGACGAAGCCAAGTTCGCCGACAACCCGGTTTTTGAAGGCGTAAAGAACGGTGACAAACTGCTGATTTACCAGGAAAAACGTAAGGTCATCATCTACCGGCCATCTACCAAACAGATTGTAAACGTCATTACTATTGCTGCAAACCAAGAAGTGCCAGCGCAGTAATCGTTGCTTTTTATCTAGAATCTTGCTATGATTGCCCCTGTTATTCGTTTGTTAACCAAGCGCAACAACAGATGCGGGCTCGTGGTGTAGAGGCCTAACATGCCTCCCTGTCACGGAGGAGATCGCCGGTTCGAATCCGGTCGGGCCCGCCAATGAAAATGAGTCATCCATGTGATGGCTCTTTTTCATTGGCCGAGCTTTTCCCAGATTCGAACCGGCGATGCAGATTTGCCTTCAGGCAAAGATGCGAATCGCCAGTTCGGTCGGCAAGGGCTCTCGCAGGAGCTCGCTCCGAGAAAGCCCGCAGCCGTGCGCAGAAGGTCGGGTCGCCTAAACGCCAGCCTGTCTGTCCGACAGAACGGACAAGGATCGCCAGCCATTGATTAAATCAGGGTTTTATGGTATCATTTGTATTATTATGACGATACTTCTCAGGTACAACCAGAGTTATAACGTTTATGCACGGAGTTCAACGTGCTGAAACTAATACCTCCCCAGGAACTCGGACCTGTAGATCCTGCAGGTATTCAAGAGTTCGGTACGATCTACGAAAGAGCAGGTTGGCCTTTTCATTCTGCCATGGACTCCACAGCTGAGGATATTCTACAACCGATTGTAACAACGGTTTTGGCTTATGACCCCAACGTAAAAGCTATGGCATTTGTAGCTGTCACAGGCGCAGTCCCAGTACATCGGTCACAGATAAATAAAGGCTGGCACTTTGATGGCCGTACCGTTGTAGCTGCGGACGTATTACCTACAGAATTTGCACTAGGCAGGTTACCGTCCAATCCGGCATTGAGTACATTTATGCGGATGGCAGGCAATAAAGTGTATGAGTCTCAAGCAGCACAGCGACACCTTTCTGATCTTAGTGATGATGAATTAGCGGTGAAGGGTATTGGGACGCACGCAGTACGCGCGAATACTCTGAATTTTCTGAGCGAGCGCACTCTACATCGCTCCGGAATAAACAGAGGCGATGCACCAGTAAAACGTAATTTTCTGGGTGCGAGTTTATATTACTAGACGTTCGACAGGGCTTTTTACTTGGTCCGGTTTCGGTTGGTTTCAAAGCAAGGCGATGCAGCTTGCCCACGGCAAGATGCGAATCGCCGGTACGTTCGTGACGAGTGCGCACACCCGGCCTCCTGCAAGGAAGCCGGGGAGCACACGAGGAAACGGTTCTAAAAGAACCACCCGGTCGGGCCCGCCAAGTTGACTTTACATAGTGTTTATGCTATTATAGTGAGTATGAAAAGTTCCAGTGATTTAAGCACGGCTCAACGAGAAGTTCTTCATAGCAACCTGCTCGGTAGCATGGAGTCTGGTTTAGCTTCAAGATATTTCACTACCCAAAGAGAACACGCTAAACGCTTAGGTCGGCTTGCTAGTAATCCTAACGATCCTTTAGGCGACAAACTCCAAGAGCTTTCTACGGGCAGAGCGGTGGCAGCAGGGGCAGAGGCACCATTTATGTTTACGACACGACCAAGCAACATGGCCCAAGAACTAATCGCTCTAAAAGCTAATCCTCAAACAGGCGAGGTAATCCCTGGTTCGGATGTACAAATAGGTCTAATAGGTGGCCTAGCTGGCGAAGGTCGTCCAACTGGTTCATTTACCCCTGAAGATATTGCTTTGGCAACAGAGTCTATGGCTGCACAAGATGCCGTGGGCCTTCAAGTAAACTAAAGTAGCTCCAAACTTCCACGCGCACCCGGTCTCCTGCAAGGAAGCCGGGGAGCACGAGAGCAGATGTGCGTTACCCGGTCGTACAGCCTGTCTGCCCAACGAACAGACAAGGGTTCAAAAGATTGACTTAATATCATTTTTGTGGTAATATTACTGATGTAAATAACCAAAACAAAAAAGAACAACAATGTCTGAAACAATCGCGCAAACACTCGAAACAAAGACAATCCCTACCGTCGTCGCATTAATGGAGCGCCTTGGTGCAGCAGAGACATTTGCTACTCCTGAAGCAGCAAAACAGTTTATTGAAGCACACTCCTACGAAGACTTTTCGTCACTTCTTAATCGTCTCAACGGTCTTCAACGTAACATCCCGACTTCAGGTAGGCATATGGACGGTGGTGGCTTCGTACAACAAACAGGTGCGCTATCCGGTAGTAGCATTGAACATCAACCTCCGCTCAAAGAGGATCGCGAGCCACTCATGCGACACGCCTACGAAGCCGCTCAGCAAGCCCCGTCACCTGAAGACGCTGCTCTTATTCTGGGTCTATCCATTAACGCTATCCACCCTTACGAAGATGGAAACGGTAGAACAAGCAGATTTACTTACATGCTTCTTGAACACGGCTATAATGGAACCGACGAAGACAATGGTATATACTCTTCTTTGCTAGAAAATACAAGAGGTCGTGAACTTGTCGATCTTGATCCTTCACGTTCTAATCTAGACTATTGGTGTGCACTTCTAGCGACAGCAAAAAGCGCCGAAGAGGTTGGCTATAATGGCCCTATCCCTACTTTCATATGGGGTGCGTTTGGCGATGCATTTGCAGGTGAGTATAGTCCAGCATTTGAAGGTGAGTATAGTCCAGAAAACATTGCTGTCAATGAGACTATTTCGAATGAAAGCAGAAAGAAACTGTATCAATCAATTACCGACAAGGCGGAGCTCTCTGCGCTACCTGCAATGCTTCGCCTTATTAAAGATAAGGGGCTCGACCCAAGTGATTTCATTGAGCATTACCCCGCAGATCCAGACTTACCCAGAAGTCGTGATCGCACTTTTCTCAAAGGTGATGAACTTATACCCTTGCTTAGTGAAAGGGATATTGACTTCGTCTACGACGAGTCTTTCAAGGAGCGTCGCAATTATGTCCTCGCACTCACTACCCTACCGGAGAGCATCATGACTCAACTAAAAGACTTTTATCGCCCAAAGCTATGAGCAGAAAACGAACACGAAGCCGTGTAATTCTAACTTTCTTGAGCATAAAAGTTCCACATTCCCTCCGGTTCGGCCCATCAAATGTGTTTCTTTCTGCTCGTGTTTACGCAATACATGCAGTAGTTTCAATGAATCTAGTTCGGACTATTGGGCACGGCGCGAGATGGTAGGATGTTTGCTATTATGAATATATGCATGACTTAAACAAAGATCTGGAAGTAATCAGGTCTCAACAGCTTGCCAACGGCTTATGTCTGGCCGGTGATGGTCCGAACTACCAGCATGTCTGGATACGAGACAATGTCTATGTTGCGCTGGCCTTGCAGGAATTCGGTCAGAACAAAGAGGCCGCTCGAGCTTACGAAGCGCTTTGCGTGATCATAGCCAAGTACCATTTACTGCTTGAGAGAAATACTTACCCAGTCGAAATCGATCAAATATTGCCGCCGCGCTTTACTGCTGATGGTTCAATAGTTGATGGCAAATGGAGCAATAAACAACACGACGCTGTGGGAGTGCTTTTGTTTGGGCTTGGTCAGCTGCACCGCACTAACCAACCGCTACTGACGAGTGAAATGAAAAAAGTTTGCCAACAGCTAGTTCATTACCTGGAGACATGCCAGTACTTTCGTGATGCCGACAATGGTATGTGGGAAGAAGTGTCTGCACTGCACGCATCGTCGTTGGCTGCCTGTATTAAGGGTATTGAGAGCGTGGCCGGGTTTTGCGATCATGATGAGCACATGCTTGAACTAGCAAAACAGAATCTAGAGAATTTGTTGCCGAAAGAGAGCGTTCGGCATGAGGTTGACTTGGCGCAGTTGTCTCTGTTGTGGCCGTACGGCTATAAGCGCCCTGGCATTGTAGCGGCTATCGAAAGTGCGTTACTTCGCGAACACGGAGTGATCCGTTACATTGGAGATACGTATGAAGCCAAGGACGGCGAAGAACCGCAGTGGGTTATGGGGTTGCCATGGCTCGGGATTGCTAACTTTGAACTAGGTAATGTTGACAAGGCCAAAGAATATTTGCGTCGAACAGAAACGTTGTACACCAAGAACGGGTTGCCTGAGTCGTATCTAGCCAATAATAAACAGTGCTCACATACGCCTTTGGCTTGGTCGCATGCGATGGCTCTTGTGCTGCGCAGCAAGTTAGCATAAAAGCCGCACGATACAAAATAGTCACTGGAGTAGTATACTAGGCATATAATGATTAATTTCATCTGGCCACCAGGAGAGCATATGCTAGCGGGTACGGGTGGTTCAGAGACGTACACAGCCGGACAGGTACGTGAACTATTACGTAGAGGTATTGACGCGCAGGTGGTTATTACCGAAGTGAAAGGAAAAAACTCTAGCAGCGATTTTGGTGATGTGCCGTTTACTTATTTACGGAATAAGAAAGACATCTCCCGGCTAGCGGGCACGCTAGTCCACGTCAATAACTACTTCAAGATACCTAAACGCAAAAATCAGCTCGTGGCCGTGATCGTGCACAATGTCCTGCCTAGTCGAAATAGACCTGATGCTTATGACTTCAAGGGTATGCAGGACAAGATGATTATTGCGACAAGTTTTTATAACGCGCAGCAGTGGGCGTTGTTTTTGGAGATCCCAGTCAGTCATATGCGCGTGGTTGCTCCGTTTGCTGCACCTGAGTATTTTGCGGTGAAACGTCCAAAGAAGTCGGGGCATCCTCGCCTAATATTTGCCGGTCGGCTTCATCCAGAAAAAGGCATATACACTTTGATCGAGACATTGCACAGGTTAAGTTATGAAGGAGAGAAGCTAGATTGGCGTGTGAGTATTGTGACAGCAGGGCTGAATGTAGAGTCCGGCCGGACACTCGAACATATGCTGCAGGCCTATCCTTACGCTAAGCTTATCCCTGCCCAGAACAGCGTTAAGGATATGGCACGGGTGCTGGCGCGTCATGATGTTTTGTTGATGCCTTCAGTGTTTAACGAGCCATTCGGGATGCTTTCCGTTGAAGCGCAGCACGCTGGTTGTAGAGTGGTAGCGAGCAATATTGGCGGGATACCGCAGACTAACTGTGGGTTGTTGACGTTGGTAAAACCACGTAGCCCCAAGGCACTCGTTAAGGGAATAGAAGAGGCTATTGCTCTCGGTGAAGTAACCCAAAAGGAACGAGATACTGCATCGCAATTCTTCACACTCAAAGACTCAGTTGACACCTTTTTACGAGTGATTGAGTAGTAGTAGCGACTGTTCATTAACGCTTGTGTTATGATTAGGTCAGTAAGCATTGTCAAACTATGACCAAAAAAGTAAAAACTACAAAACGCAAAACCAGAAAAACCCCTGTACGAGTGGGCGGCAAACGACATTTTGCAGATTTTGCAATGTGGCAAAAAATTCTCGTAGTTGTGTTGTTTGCAGGTGTTGTTTCAGCGGCTTCTATTGCAGTCTATGCTCAGATGAAAGAACGCCAACTGATCGCCAAGGCGTCATCATACAGTAAAGTAGATATTCACAGTAATCCAAAAAGCAGCGCCGGAGTTACTTTTAGCGCCTGTAAGTTATTGAGTGGCGACAATTACAAGATTACGATCCTGGCTGTTAAATCTCCAAAAGTGTCAAACGCTGCGGTGGCAATAAAAGTATACAGAAAATCTGGCAGTACACAGAGTTATGCAAGCCAGGTTACTTCGAAGAGTTGGTGGGGTGGTGAGGTCTCGGCACTGCAACTCGTGACCTCTAAAAGCAAAGGAGATGAGCTGGTGTTTACTGCGGTAAGTAAGTCTGGCACCTCAGCACCGCGCTATAGTACTCAACCGGTGCGGAAGTCATTCAAATCAACCAGTGCATACGAGGCTGCGCTGCGTGATTTCCAGGCGTCTACAGTAAGCCCAAGTGCTCTAACTGACTGCAACAAGCCAGCGCCAAACCCAGTGGCAACTTCTACATGCCTGTCTCGTTCAAGTAGTAATAAACTGTCGGTGAGTAGATTGCAAAAAACACGCTATGTTAACGGTACGATTCCAAAGAATACTGTCATAAACGCCTCACAAGCCTATTGGGACGGTACCGATGCAAGCGGTAATCCAATATCATGGGCTATCACTGTTGATGGCACTGGCCCGGCTTGCTGGTATGGAGGCAAATTCACTGGCGCTTGGGACGACAAATCACGATCCGTGACCTGGTCTAAGGACTACCATCATGCTGGGGCTGTGACGATCCGAATGGACAGGTTTCTCGTAGAGGGTCTACGTGCTCATAATCAGGGCGACGGTATACGTATGGAATCTGGCGGTAGCAATTTCCACGTCAAAGACGTCTACCTTTCTGATATTCACGATGATTGTGTTGAGAACGATTTTTTGCACACGGGAACGGTCGAGAACTCTTTGTTCGACGGTTGTTACTCGGGTATTAGTGCTGCAACCTTTGAAGGAATTGACCGTAATGGAGTGAATGATACGTGGACATTCAAAAACAACTTGCTGAGAATGAAACCGTTTAACACAATGTTCAAGCCAGAAAAGTATGGGGCTTATGGCCATGCAATGCTGTTTAAGGGTTGGTATGAGCCAAATCGTGGGCCGAAGCTGGTCCTAGAGAACAATATCTTCCGGGCTGATCAGAAAGCCAACATTGGCGATCTGCAAATCCCTAAGTATGCCGAACTAAAGAGTTGCAAAAACAACACTTTTGTCTGGCTCGGCAAGGGGCCTTTCCCATACAATTTACCGAGTTGCTTTAAGATTACCACCGACAAAAAGGTGTGGGACAATGCAGTAGACAAATGGAAAGCCGCCCACCCGGCTGTCAAATAGTCATGTATTCAAACAAAAAAGAACCCCTCGGATTAACGAGGGGTTCTTCCTAACATTTAGTAACGGTTGTTTGAATAACCGCCACCGTTGTTGTCGCGTGGTGGACGCTTTTCTTGTGGACGAGCTTCGTTCACAAGAATACGGCGACCGCCAAGCTCTGAGTCGTGAAGTGCCTTCATTGCAGCTTTAGCTTCGTCGTCATTTTCATACTCGACAAAACCAAAACCCTTTGAGCGACCGGTATCACGATCAGTGATAACTTTTGCAGAAAGTACTGTACCGTGTGCGGCAAATACTTCTTGCAGTTCGTCATCGGTAGTTGAGTAGGGGAGGCCCCCTACGAATAACTTACTAGCCATTTGGTAGAACTCTTTTCTTTGTTAACTAACACAGGACGACCTTTTTATCTTAGAAGCACTCATTTTTCAATGTAACGGCTAGTAAGAACCTGTGACTTAAGCATACACGTTTTAACAGAGAAAGCAACAGGGATAACATATTCGTGAGCATTTGCTATAATAGGCAACTGATAGATATGCCGAAGTAGCTCAGTTGGTAGAGCAGCTCATTCGTAACGAGCAGGTCGCAGGTTCAAGTCCCGTCTTCGGCTCCAGCTTAGAATTGTATTGCAGCTTTTCGTTTCAAGAATTCTCTTGAAACTGTCAGCTTCCAACAATTCTTGCGCTTCACCCCAGCCAAAAGGGTTTGGCCGGGGACCCCAAAAAACTGACCCGTGCGGGTGTCGTATAACGGCCATTATGTGACCTTCCCAAGGTCGAGACCCGGGTTCGACTCCCGGCACCCGCACCAACCGTATTCAAAGGACACTTCAGTGAAGCTGACGCAAATTCAGAAACTATATGTGAGTAACTTCCTGACAGGACTGGTGTTTTGGTACGGAATTGAGAAGCTGTTTATGCAGAGTATCGGCATCGATGCGGTCGGTGTTGGCACGGTCGCGGCTGTAGGCGCAGCGGCTAGTCTGTTGCTGGAAATTCCTGGGGGCATGCTTGCCGACAAGTGGAGTCGTAAGGGTACATTGCTGCTCTCAGTCTTTTCTCTAGCTGTTTCGTCGACTATATTAGGTCTAAGCCAGGGGCTTGCACAATATGTTGCCGGCATGCTCGTGTATTGTGTCTTTCTTGCGACGAGCAACGGTATTTATCAGGCAGTTATTTACGACAGTTTGCGTGAAGAAAAGCGTAGCCAAGAGTATAGCAAGATCATGGGTCGCGCCTATGGATTATTTCTGGTCGGCGCAGGCGTAGCCAACATTGCCAGCGGTTTTATTGGCGATGCGTTTGGGTACGAGACAGCTTATTTGCTCACGCTTTTGTCGTGTGTTGTGAATGCGCTAGTGCTGGTGTCACTTCGAGAGCCAAAGTTACATCGCCCTGAACAGAAGGAACTTCTTATTAAACAGCTAGGTAAAAGCGTCCGTAATATTACCCATATTCGTGCGTTAAGGAGTCTGGTAGTAGTGTTTACAGCGCTCTCAATAGTTGAGCTCTTCAAGCTTGACTTTGGTCAGCTCTACATTCTGCATTACGTAACATCACCACAGATAGTAGGCATCCTCTGGGCATTCTTTGCATTTATGTGGGCAATCGGCAGCGTATTGGCGCACCGTTGGCGGACGCGGCTGACAACACTAGTGTTAGCCAGTACAGTACCGCTGATTATTATTGCTTTGGTCGACCATCCAGTTAGCCTAGCTCTTTTCATGGTGCAGATTATCGCGTCAGCAGCACTCGTCAACCAGATTGAAACACGGATTCAGGAAGAGACCCCGTCCTCTGTTCGGGCGTCAATTCTTTCGGTTTTGGCAACGATCGGCCGTGTTATTGCGATCCCTGTAAGCTTTGTCATCGGCTGGATCATCCGTGATTATGGTGCGTTTCATGCAGTACAGGTAATCGCGGTTGTTGCAGCGGCGACGCTGATCTATTGGTTGCTTGTGGAGCACCGTAGCCCCAAACTTGATGTCGCCATCCTTGCCGATCCTAACATCATCGTGTAAATACAAGCAACAGGACTAGGAACATCGGACAAAAAGTTCTAGAATAGTAGAAATGGATATTCCAAAAAAGTACCTACATGACAAGTTTGTTTTGGCGATAATTAGCGCCAACGCATTCTTTACAGTGCTCATTATGCTTACCGTGCTTTTAAGGTTGAGTGGTAACACTGCCGGTAGGTTTATTGTGCAATATCGCGAGAACCTCGGGCTCAACCCGTTTCTGCCTGGTAATGTACTGTCAATTATTAGCTTTGTCATCTTTGCGGTGCTGATCCTCGTGATTAATACAACCATAAGTAGTCGTGTCTATGAGCAGAAGCGAGAATTGTCACTGGTGGTATTAGTCCTCACGCTGTTGCTACTGATTTTGGCATTAATTGTAAGTAATGCACTGCTAGTCGTTCAATAACGTCATGAAAGATATAGAAATACCGTATCAGTCTGAAAAGACCAAAAAATATAGACTATTCGAAATCATTCCTGGTGCAATTAGCTGGACAATCTTGGCGATGCCATTCATCCTGAGCTTGATCAATGCTGGTGTTGCAGCGTTCATAATTATTGCGTATCTGCTGCTGTGGTTTGTAAAGGCCGTCGGCTTAAATATTCGGTCCCTACAGGGCTATAACATGCTACAAAAACAGCAAAAATATGATTGGGCCGCCATGCTCAACGAGCTTGAAGTAGGTGAGGTCAGTGACGCTGAGGCCAAGCGCCCCAAGTGGCATTATGATAATTTGCTTCGTTTGCAGGTGAAGGCGGCGCGCGTTAAGCCAAGTGAGCTCACGCATGTGCTGATGATTGCGGCATACAACGAAACGCGCGATGTTTTGGAACCGACTATTCAAGCAGTGCTGAAAAGTAAGTTCGACATGAAAAAAGTCATATTGGTGTTTGCATATGAAGAGCGCGGCGGCGAAGCTACAGATACGCTCATCAAGGATCTTACCAAAACATATGGCAAACACTTTAGGCACGCCATGTGCGTAAAACACCCTGCCGGCACACCGGGCGAGGTGATAGGTAAGGGGCCAAACATCACGTATGCAGGCCGAGCATTGTTGCGTTATATCGAACAAGACACTGACCTTGATCCGTTGAACGTGATTGTTACGACGTTAGATTCTGACAATCGCCCGCACGTGCACTACCTAAATGCGCTTAGTTATCTATATGCCATGACGCCTGAACCACAACATGTCTCGTACCAGCCTATCCCGGTGTTTACGAATAATATTTGGGACGCACCGGCGGCGAGCCGTGTGATTGCCACCGGTAACACCTTTTGGAATGTCGTGTTGGCGCTACGGCCGCATATGATTCGCAACTTTTCGTCGCATGCCCAGAGCTTGCAGACCTTGATTGATACTGATTTTTGGAGCGTGCGCACGATAGTTGAAGACGGGCACCAGTTCTGGCGGACGTATTTCCGTTATGACGGAAAGCACGAGGTCTACCCGTTATATTTGCCAATCTATCAAGACGCCGTTATCTCCTCTACATATTGGAAGACGCTGAAGGCGCAGTTTGTGCAACTGCGGCGCTGGGCGTACGGTGCATCAGATATTACCTATGTTGCCAACAAGGGTTTCTTTACCAAGAATAACGTGCCAAAAGGTGACCTGACTATGAAGTTTGGCCGCTTGATGGAAGGGCATATTTCATGGGCGACATCGCCGCTTATTCTGGCCTTTGCTGCGTTTATCCCGATTCTCTTTAACCCAGATAATATCGCCGCTAACCAACTGCCGTTCATCGTCAGTCGTATCCAGACCTTGGCTATGCTCGGGTTGTTTGTTACGGTGTATTTAAGCTTGCGCTTACTGCCACCGCGACCAAAACGCTACAAGCCACATCGTACTTTGTTTATGTTGCTACAGTATATTTTGTTCCCTGTTACGACAGTGCTCTATAACGGGTTATCTGGGCTGTATTCGCAGACACGTTTGATGTTGGGGCTCTATATGGATACTTTTGATGTGACTGACAAGGTTGTGAAGAAGTAAACGTTAGATCTTCTCTTGTCAGCTAAAGCTGACGTCTCTGTTACTTTTGTGCCGACAAAAGTAACCAAAAGCTCCCGGCAGCACAAGTCCTTAACTGAGCTGTTGATATTGTTCACAACGGCACGGCCAACTCACCGCAGCTTTGCTGCGGCTCAAACACGACCGTGCCATTTTGTTGTGAAGCAATACAACATCTCAATCAGGGCCTTGCACTTGGGTGCCGGCTTCCACGCCCGGACATCTTGCCTTATAGGTCAGGTGTTCGGTTCAGGGTCACACTTTGAAGGGTTCGATGGCGGCAATTATGGCTTCGAGTGACTCAAAGTGGCCATGTTCTAGAAGAACGGGCTTAAAAGTCTCAAGAATTTTTGCTTCTTCCTCAGGGGTTAGATTAATGCAAAATTTATGCTCGCTACCTCCCGGCACATCGGGGCGAGAGACGGTAAAAAACGCAAAAATATCGCCCGTGCCGACAAACACATCGAGCGGATGACTATCTTCACCGGTGTATCCTTCGATATCACCGTAGTCGGTTGGATAAATAACTCCTTTGAGCGGGTATGGGTCACCCTCGGCGACATGAAAATCTTTGTACTCGCCAGTGCGTTTCTCGAGCCTGAAGGTGTCAAATGGTTTGGGTAAATGCATGAGAATAGTGTAGCAAACGGCCAAATTTATTGCTGCGGATGGAAGGCGAGGTAATGGGTGTGGGCGGCTTTATCGAAGTTCTTTAGGGTTTTTGCAGTGGTAGCCACGATATTTTGACGTGTAAGCGTTGCAGAGGTCGCCAGGGGCAATAACTGGGCCAGAATGGTGTCAGTGAGTGCCTTTGCTTCTTTGGCTGCCTGGGGGCGGTGTCTGAGGCTCTCATAGATACTTACAAACAGTAGTTCTCGCTGAAATGGCAGTTGTTTTTTACCGTGCTGTACTATTAATGACGTTTCAGGGTCGAATGACTCGATAGTCGTAAAGACCGCTTGGCAGTCAGTACAGGTGTGGCGTCGCCACTTCTGATTGAGGCGTTTTTGGTGCCGTGAGTTAGTGATCTTTGTTTTTCCAGAGCAATATAGACAAACCATGTCTATATGTTGACATTACGCTAGTGCTTTTGCAAGTGGAAAACTTGGGCAAATCTGTGGGAAACAAAAAACCAGCTCCCACCAGCTGGTTGTATCGGTGGTAGCTACTTGGTAGCTACACTTGATTGTCTATTGCGACGTACACGATTTTGCGTGGTTCGAACTGTTAACTCTTCGTAAAACAGTTTGAACGACTCGAGCGAACTCGAATTGTTACTCACACACATTCCTCGATTAACGTGCTTAACCTTAACATAACAGTAGAATAATGTCAATGGTTGTGCTAGAATAAGCGGAATGTCCACCTCTGTTTTTAACGTAAAAAATACAAACGGCTTTCAGCGAGTTGGTGTTTTGCATACTCGTGCTGGTGATGTGCCGACGCCGACTTTTATGCCGGACGGTACCAGGGGTGCGGTGAAGAGCCTGACGCCGGAGATGGTCGAATCTACTGGGGTTGGGGTGGTATTGGCGAATACATACCATCTACACCTGGCCCCGGGCGAGGATACTATTGCTGAACTTGGCGGACTACACGCCTTTACTAACCGCAAAGGTCCTATGCTGACTGACTCCGGTGGCTTTCAGGTGTTTTCACTAGCAAAGATCAACAAGATTACCGAAGATGGTGTGACTTTTAAAGACCCCAAGACGGGCGATACAGTGTTCTTGAGCCCAGAGATCTCCATTCAGATACAGATGAAACTAGGTGCCGATATGATTGTTGCGTTTGATGACGTGACTGCGCTTGATGCCAAGGGGCGTGACCGCACGCTTGAGGCTTTTGAGCGCACACATCGTTGGCTGGAGCGTTCTTTGGCCGAGTTTCAGCGTCTCACCAAAGGCATGAAAGATAGTGAGCGACCACTGTTGTTTGGTGTGGTACAGGGTGGGCTCGACAAAGAGCTGCGCCGCCGCAGCCTAGAAATCGTACAGTCCTTACCAGTAGACGGCATCGCTATAGGTGGCCTGTCAGTAGGCGAGAGCACCGAAGAAATGCACGGTATGCTTAAGTTTTTGGCCGATCATTACGATGATTCGCCGCGTCCACGCTTCTTGCTGGGTGTTGGCGACCCGCGTGACTTGCGGTTTGCAATCGAGCACGGCATCGACATGCTCGATTGCGTGCTGCCAACAAGGAATGCCAGGCATGGAACGGTATGGATCGAAGGCGACAAGCGCGTCCACCTGACGAACGAACGTTTTGCTAAAAGCATCGAAGTTATTGACCCTGGCTGCGACTGCTACGCCTGTGCCAAAGGTTTCTCCAAAGGCTTCTTGCGTCACCAGTTCAAAGTGGGCGAACCTCTTGCCGGCACTTTGGCCAGCATTCACAACATCCGGTATCTGCAACGCATCTGCGAAGAGTATCGGGCTTAAGCTTTCTCCGTAACGTAACGCATTAAGTCCACAGCGTTCTGGGTGACAAAGCGTAAGTTATCGATGACTACTCCCAGTGAGAATTCGTACCCACCTGCGGCCTCTCGTGTTTCGAGTCGGTGCTTTAGCGCTGCTGTCTCTGAGACGTCTTGTACGCCAAGCTCGGCAACTCCCTTGTTTGCTCCAACTATACTTTCGACCTTTCCCGTCACGCCTACCAGCAAGCCTCTTTCGACGCCGCCGGAGACAGCTGGCATGAAACTCCTCACCCTTGTAATGCCACCGAGCGCCGTCTCAATCTCGGTGACATGCGGATGCTCGATCAGTCGCTTAGCCAGCCTGATTTCAGATGGGCTGATTTCATGAGCGTAGGAGCTGCCACCAACTGCAAAGACACTGATTTCACGGGGGTTCTGGTCTTTGATTCCACTGACATGGAGCCCCTTAATAACAGCCGATGCAATACAACCTGGGTTGCCAAATACGCGCTCGTTGCAGTTCAGGTTTGGATCCCATGGTTCAGAGCTACTTAGCATAAGCCCGTATTGGCCTATACGACTGCGTTTTGCCGCGCCAGAAAAGTCGATGACGACGCGGTCTCTATGCGTTTTGGCGTCAAGGATGTCCTGTGCGGCGTGGGCGGGGACACAGAGTGCTACGAATTCTGCGTCTTGTGGATCATCGCATAGTTCGATGTCTGAGTTTGTGGCCAGCTCAGCTAGGTCTCGGCCGATACTGCCACGTTTGCCCTGAATATACACACCAAAGTTAGCCATGGTTCACTCCTTCACGCGCGGCGCTCATCAGTAGCACATGCGATGTTAGGTGTCGCGCAACGTCGCGTGTGGTTCCGTTTATGCGCATAGATGGGTATTGACCTCTTGGCACAGCGTAGACGGTGCGTGTTCGAGGGTGAATGCTTTTCAGGTCGTTTGCGACGCACATGTCAGTGCGGTTAGCGGCAATTTGGGTTCGTGCTGTTTCTAGTAGTTCACCAGAACTGACCCCGCTCAGAAGTTTGAAACCGACTATATAGGTATGTTTACCAAAATGCTCACGGAGACTCGCCAGAATCTTTGGGTTGCGTCGCATCCTGATGACAAGCTCGTCCTCGTTTGAGCTTATTTTGCCTTCACTGACGACAGGCGAGTAGTCTGCGACAGCCGCTGCCTGCATGACTACGCGGGCTGATTTGATTGATTTGAGTTTCTCGTCTAAATCCGCACAGCTTGAAAACGTGCGGTGTTCCACGCCTTCAATTTCGCCGTATCTATCAGTGACAGCCCGGGGTGCCAGTAGCAGTACGTTTCTGTCATAAGACGCACATTCTTCTGCAAGCGCGTGGCCGAGTGCACCACCAGAAAAGTTACTAACGAATCGCACGTCATCAATCTGTTCTCGTGTACCGCCAGCGGTTATCACGATATCGCGCTGCTCTATTTGTGTTGTGTTGCCTGGGTATTCCATGGTCCTGCTCTCCTTATTTAGTGGCTACAGCATGAAATACTTCTAAAATCTAGAATAGGTGAGAATATAATACAAAGTTATAATTTGTAAAATTTAAGGTGTTATTTGATGAGAATCTATTATAATATTGATTCATAATATGAATAGTATCGAACCATACCTACAACAAATCGGCCTAAGCCCAAGTGAGGCTACCCTCTATCTTGCCGGTTTAAAGGCAGGAGAAACAGGGGTTAATGAGCTCGTTTCTCTTACGGGTATTAAGCGTCCAACCGCGTATCACGCCCTTAATGCACTCGTAGTTAAGGGTTTAGCAAATGAGACAAAAACTGGCCGCGAACTCGTCTATGTTATGCGGCCACCAACTGACATTACGGGCTACTTACACGCTAAGATCGGTGACTTGTCGGAACAAGAACGCCAGCTTGCAGCGTTTTTGCCGCTGTTTCCAAAGCAATCTGTTCAGACGGACGCGAAGCTTTCGGTGCATCAATATCGTGGCGAAGCAGAGGTGAGACGGCTTATCGACATGGCGTTGTATTGTCGGACTAAGCGTTGGGATATCATTGCACCAAAGGATAACTTTATTGCCAGTAGCGAGGCCGCGTATATTCAGTACTTCAAAAAGACCAGAGAGATGCAGGGAATTGTCAGTCGTAGCTTGTGGGAGCAAAAACTCGGGCGGGGTGAGCTCAATCTACATGACATCATCAGCCGAAAACCACGCTATTTGCCGCAAGAATACATTGGTAGGTTTAAGTCGATGATGATTCTGTTTGATGACTCAATTGCCATGATTAGTTCTTATGACCAACAAGAAGGTCTGCTAGTAGAATCGTCGGAGTACTATGACTTGCTAAAGATACTCTTTGAAGGTTTATGGATTAAGGCAGACAAGCCCTAGAACGTGAGATAGTGAAGTGAATGCTATACTTCAACCATGTCAAGATGTCTGGGTGAGTAAGGGGTAGTATGGCGAGTCAATATGAGAAGTATGATCTAGTAACAGGAGCCTTTGCGGCGTGGCCCGAGCTGCGTGTTTTTGGTTTCGATGAGTTGATGGCAGGCACCGTCACTATTGACGAAGCAGAGACAAATATGTGCGATGTTGGCATTTATGATATTCCGCCCACAATGCTGCGTTCACTGCGGCAGATCGGTCAGCGGTATCCGGGAAGTTACGCACGCGTGTTTCATGATAGCCCACGTGTGATTGCTGAGCTTGTTGCCGCCCAGCTTGATGTTGAACTGCTGGTAGATACATCATTGCACCCACTGTACTCTGAGCCAGAACTGCCTGATGCATTCTGTGGAGCGGTTCTGGATACTGGTGTTGCTGGGTTGATTGTAAAAGAGAAGCCAGAAGAAAACATCACGAGGGATTACCCGGGTGCGGCTATTCTCAAGCGAGTAGAACTGCCGGTCTAACGGCGGTTGTTTAGGAGTTGAATCAGCTGCTGATACCGCTGGGTGAGGTTTTGCATCTCGTCGCGAGATTCGTTGGCGTTACGCAAGGCGTTGCCATAATCACCCTTGCGAGTATAGTCCTCGGTCTCTCGGGTCTCGCGTTCCATATGCGCGATGAGCTGTTGTATATCGTTCAATAATTGCGCTATCTGATTGTCCATGCGTCCTCCTTATGTACCATAACTATAACAAAAAGCCAGCAGTAATGCCGGCTTCTTATAGTGGTAGGCGATAGAGCGTAGCGGACTTTGTCCTTTTTCGCCGCAACCATGCTCGGAGCGAGCTCCTGCGCGTGGCCTTGCTTCACCGAACCTCGGCTACGCCGTACGGTTCGAATCGATCGTATGTAAACCAAGTAAAAACCCGGCCATAAGCCGGGCCTTTACTTGGTGGGCGATAGAGGATTCGAACCTCTCACCTCGTCAACGTCAATGACGCGCTCTAGCCAAATGAGCTAATCGCCCGGATTATAAAAGAACTGCTATCTTATTTGGCGGAGCACGTCAGACGCGTCATCTCTCTTTGCAACGGTGTTGCGGGCCAAATGAGCTAATCGCCCGAGCTATATATGGCGCAGAGTTGAATTCTGACGCCCTCAGACAGCGATTAGCATACCAGAACAGGGGAGAAAAAGGAAGTATACCTTTTATGAGATAATTTCTATCCCCAGGCAAAATGTAGAAATGACAATACTAAAGTACTAGCCATATCATGCTAGTACTGTATACTCATTGATGTGTGAGAGTTTTGATCGGTGTTTTATGCAGGCGCTTTCGAAGATAATTGCGAGAATCTTTGAACGGCGCTTGTTTCTTTTCCAGGGTATATTGCAGCTCAAAACAGGGGTGTGATATACTTTATATCAAGCATTGATGTGGCCTCACCAACCACTGAGCTTCGCTTAAACGGTTGCGGTGTGCGATAACACGAGCATCATAAGTAAAAGTCCGGTGGAACCGTCTAGAAGCTATTCTGGACCCGAGACGCGCTTGGTAGTACATGTCGTACAATCAGCGCGCTTTTTATTTCTAAACAAATGTAAAACCACAAGGAGAGCAGCATGGCTGACAAACAGTCAAAAGAGGATCAATTACACGCAATGCGACATAGTTTGGCGCATATTATGGCAACCGCTGTGACCACCTTGTGGCCAGAGGCCAAACTGGGCGTGGGGCCAGTCGTAGAAAACGGCTTTTATTACGATATTGACCTTGGTCAGACCAAGATTTCTGAAGAGGATTTCTCTAAGATCGAGAAAGAAATGCAAAAGGTCATCAAGGCTGATCAGAAATTCGAAAAATCGATGATGAAAATCGACGAAGCAATTAAGTGGGCCAAGAGTGCCAAGCAGCCATATAAAGAAGAGCTACTGAACGACCTTAAACGTGCCGGTACTACTGTTGCTAAAGACTTAGATGCAGATGAGCTGGGCACAATCACTGAGGGCGATAGCAAAATGGACGAGGTTTCGTTCTATCAGAATGGTGACTTCAAAGACCTCTGTCGTGGTCCACACGTTGAATCTACCGGCAAGGTCGGCGCCTTCAAACTAATGCGCATCGCTGGTGCCTACTGGCGTGGCAAAGAAGGTAATCCGCAAATGCAGCGCCTATACGGCGTAGCCTTTGCGACAGAAAAAGAACTCCGCCAACATCTGAATATGCTCGAAGAAGCCAAGAAGCGCGACCACCGCAAACTCGGTCAAGAACTTGACTTGTTTATCTTCTCTGATTTAGTCGGCAGTGGGCTACCTCTCTATACTCCGCGAGGTACGTACATACGTAACGGTCTGATCAACTTCTCTGAAGAGGTCCGCGAACAGCTCGGTTTTGAGCGTGTCTGGTCTCCGCACATTACAAAGAAAGATCTGTATGAGAAGTCAGGGCATTGGGATAAGTTTGGCGATGAGCTGTTTTTGGTAAAAAGCCAAGAAACAACCGATGAGCTGGTAATGAAGCCGATGAACTGTCCGCATCATGCTCAGATTTATGCTGCGAAACCACGTAGCTACCGTGATTTACCGGTGAAGTTAATGGAGACAACTACAAACTACCGAGATGAAAAAACCGGTGAACTGCATGGCCTTTCACGGGTTCGCTCTTTAACGCAAGACGATAGTCATACGTATTGCCGCCCAGATCAGGTGGACGAGATTTTTGACCAGCTGATAGAGAAGATTCAAGAGTTCTATGCAGCGATTGATATGGAGCTTCATTTGCGCTTGTCTCTGAGAGATGACAGCGAATCATACCTTGGCCCGCAAAAACTTTGGGATTTTGGCCAGAAGAAACTTGCTGAGATTGCCGGTCGCAACAAACTCGAATACTACGCAGAAGAAGGTGAGGCCGCATTCTATGGTCCAAAGCTCGATTTCATGGCCAAAGACGCCATTGGTCGCGTTTGGCAGGTGGCAACGGTGCAGTTTGACTTTGTCCAGCCTGAGCGCTTTGAACTCGCCTACATTGACGAAAAGGGCGAAAAACAGCGGCCAATCATGATTCATTGCGCAATTATGGGCAGTTTTGACCGCTTCTTCTCGGTGTACATTGAGCATACGGCTGGCAAGTTCCCAGTTTGGTTGGCCCCAGAACAGGTCAGACTCATTACAGTGAACCAAGAAGAGCCAACCGTAAAATGTGCTGAAGAATTCTTTGATAAGGCCAAAGCTAAAGGACTTCGAGTAACTATCGACAATTCCAACGAATCTGTTGGCAAGAAGATTCGTGCATCAGAGATGATGAAAGTGCCATACACATTGGTGATTGGGGAGAAAGAAGTTGCTTCTGGCGAAGTAGTGCCACGTGTCCGCAAAGACATCGAAGTCCAAACTCAGCAAACACCGGTAACTATCGATGAATTTCTCGGTACAGTAGCCAATGAAACCAAAGCTCGCACCAGTCATACCTCGCTACAAGGGGTCAAAACCAAGCATGAAGCCTGAAAACACCTTTCGGGATAGAGTGTATGCGATTGTGTCGCAGATTCCGAAGGGCCGTGTCATGACCTATGGCCAGATCGCAGCGCTGTGCGGCAATCCACGAGCTGCCCGGATTGTTGGTGGTGTAGCGCACTGGGGCGACCAGAGCTTGCCGTGGCAGCGCGTTGTCAAGAAAGATGGCTCTCTGGCCGAAGGTTTCCCAGGTGGCACGGAAGGCCATGCGCAAGTACTGCGTCAAGAGGGGGTTGCCGTAGACACTAACTACCGAATTAACATACGGGAGCTCTTATGGCAGCCGGACCACTTGTAGCGATTGTTGGCGAAACTGCGAGCGGCAAGTCGGCCATGGCTATGGAGCTGGCTCGGGAGTTCGATGGTGAGATTATCTGTGCTGATTCACGCACGGTATATGTTGGTATGGATATTGGCACTGCCAAACCGTCAACAGCAGATCGATCATTAATACCGCATCACATTTTGGACGTCATAACGCCCGACCAGCGATTCAGTGCAGCCGACTTCAAGGCTCAGGCTGAGGCGGCAATTGCTGATATTCTGGCGCGCGGCAAGCTACCAATTATGGTCGGTGGGACGGGCTTGTATGTCGATGCCGTACTGTATGATTTTGCCTTTCGCGCACCAGCTAATCCAGCCGAAAGACAAAAACTCGAAAAGTTATCTGTAGAGGAATTACAACAAGCATTAGCGGCAAATGGTATACCGCTGCCAAATAACCCGCAAAATCCCCGTCACCTGATTAGGGCACTCGAGACAGGTGGTCAGCAGCCAGAACGCCGAACCCTTAGGGGTAATACTTTGGTGCTGGGGCTCAAAATCGACAGAGAATTGCTAGAAAAACGGATTGAAAAAAGAATCGATGACATGGTTACAACAGGTTTACTGGAAGAAATTGAATTGTTGGCACAAAAGTATGGTTGGGATGCGCCCGGTTTGCAGGCGCCAGGCTATCGCGCATTTCGTCCATATTTTGCTGGTGAGATAGATATTGAAACCGCCAAGAAGCAGTTTGCCCAGAACGACAAGCAGCTCGCCAAAAGGCAACGAACTTGGTTCAAACGTAACGCTGACATTCAGTGGGTTTCTTCGGTTGAACAAGCAAGAGTACAGGTTAAAAATTTACTACAAGACAATGCGTAACAATTTGTTACAATAGGTACGTGATAGAACAACTTTTTGGGAGCAAAACGAGGGTAAAGTTACTGCAGCTCTTCTGTAGTAACCCTAACAGGTCTTTTTATGTGCGTGAAATTACGCGCAAGATTGATGAGCAGATCAATTCTGTTCGGCGTGAGCTCGCCAATCTGTTGAGTATTGGCATTATTTCATCTGATGACAACAAAAACCGCCTGTATTACGAGGTTAATCAAGAGTATGAGCATTATAAGGCGCTTGCAGCGATGTTCGGCGGACAGACACTGACAGTGCCAACCGCAACCGGTGAAGAGAAGGAAGACGGCCTCAAAGAACTTAAATCGATCGGCAATATCGACATTGCGTTGCTAACAGGGGT
Source organism: Patescibacteria group bacterium (assembly GCA_052034685.1). Lineage (GTDB taxonomy): Bacteria > Patescibacteriota > Saccharimonadia > Saccharimonadales > CAYUUR01 > CAYUUR01. Next base: position 54,286 of record JBPOIH010000008.1, read on the forward strand.
GTTTACCCGAGACACAACGGCGAGTGTTGATTTCTTGGTTGTCGGGGATATCAACCAAACCAAGCTTGATAAGTACGTCGCTGCCTTTGAGAAAAAGGAAGGCAAGGAGATTCGCTATGCATCAATGAGCGTCAGCGACTTTCAATACCGTAAACAGATTAACGACCGTTTTCTCGCAGGGGTCATGAGTGCCAAAAAGCAGGTTCTCATAGACAAGCATGGTGAATTTACAGAAAAAAAGACTAAAGAGGAGAAAAAGAAATAATGGATATTCAGTTTTTTGGAGCTAATTGTGTGCGTATCGCTAACAAAAAGGCTACTTTGGTTTTTGACGACAATCTCAGCGAACTCGGCGCCAAATCAGTTACAAAAAATGGTGACGTGGCTTTGTTTACTGGTGTGCATGATTCACCAAAAGCGGAAGTACGCCTGTCGATAGACTTTCCTGGTGAGTATGAGGTTGCTGATATCTCGGTGCGAGGCGTACAAGCACGCGCTCACATTGATGAAGAAGGTAAGCGGACGGCTGTGATGTACCGGCTGATGATGGACGACATCCGTGTTGCTGTTGTCGGGCACGTGCACCCTGATATTACAGAGGCTCAGCTGGAACTCCTCGGCGTTATTGATGTGCTGGTTATCCCTGTTGGCGGCAACGGTTATACGCTTGACAGCATTGGCGCACTCAAACTCATCAAGAAAATCGAGCCAAAGATTGTTATCCCGACACATTACGATGACAAAGACCTCAAATTTCAGGTGCCTCAGCAAACATTAACCGACGCACTTACTGGGTTGTCTATGGAGGCTGCAGAGACGGTTGAACGGCTCAAGCTTAAGGCTTCTGACCTCGACGAGACAACTAAGTTGATCGTTGTTGAACGTTCTAAATAAGCACATAGTTCTGGTAACAAAAAAGCTCTTCGTTGGAAGAGCTTTTTAAAGCCAGTTACGATTTACGATGAGGGCGGTTATTTAGCAATAACACCTTGTTTTTTGAGTGTGCGGATACCTTGAGCACTGATCTTCATCTTGACCTTTTTGCCATCGACAATAATGGTTTTGGTCTGAAGATTTGGCTTCCAAACTTTCTTGGTATGACGCTGTGAGAAGCTCACATTGTGACCAAATTGCTTGCCTTTACCGGTGATTTCACATTTCTGCATGATTTTATCCTTAAGATTCAAAGCCGTATTGTAGCGGTTTTACCTCTGTAGGTCAAGCCTTAAATACGCGCAATGTTTGCTATACTAGAATGACATGAATATTGACCTGACCGGCATTAACATTCTGTTTTACCTTGTTTCGCTGATTTTTGCCATTGGTATACACGAGGCGATGCACGGGTATGCGGCGTTTTGGCTTGGTGACGACACGGCGCGGCAAGAGGGTCGGTTAACGCTCAACCCGCTCAAACATATTGACCCCGTCCTGACGGTACTTATGCCGATGATGCTTCTGTTGCTTGGTCTACCTCCGTTTTTGGCTGCCAAACCAGTGCCGTTTAACCCGATGCGGGTTAAATATGAGGAATTTGGTGCAGCGCTGATTGCCCTAGCAGGTCCGCTGACTAACTTTGCCTTAGCCGCGTTCACTGCTGTTCTACTCAGGCTATTTGTAGGTATCGATTCATTGTATCTACTGCAGGCTTTGTCGATCTTCTTAGTAGTTAACGTAGCTATCTTTGTCTTTAATATGATACCGTTTCCGCCGCTCGATGGTTCGCGCGTGCTCTATGCAGTGGCACCAGCCCCAGTGCAACGCGTTATGGAGCAGATTGAACAGATGGGTCTCATCATCATCTTGATATCTTTTGCGTTGCTCTACAGTGTGATCGGTCCATTCCTACGAGATATGAACCAAGCAGTCCTACAATTTTTGCTTTAAGAATTTGTAGCGAAGGCGTAGAATAAAAGTGGCTGATGCCAAAAAATGATAATCTGAATATTTATCATTAGGGAGCTCAATATTCGTGTCGGCCGGGGGTCGACATATGAGAGCACCCACCTGGGTTCATTCCAGGTTGTCATACGGTATCAGCCACAAAAAAGCTCGAGAAAATCCTCGAGCTTCTTCTGTTTATAAAGGTCGGGATGACAAGACTTGAACCTGCGACCTCACGGCCCCCAGCCGTACAAGGGGTCCCCACAAAATCTTTATGGTCAGGGTGAGAGGACTTGAACCTCCGGTCTCCGGACCCCCAGCCCGGCGCTTTACCAACTAAGCTACACCCTGTTAACAGAGGTATTTTAGCGTATTCTAACGTATCAGCATAGAGTCGCCGTAGGAGAGGAAGTGATACTTTTCTTCAACGGCCTTCTCGTAGGCTAATTTGAGGTTGTCCCAACCGGCGAAAGCAGCTGTGAGCATCAGTACCGTGCTGCGTGGCGCGTGGAAGTTGGTGAGTAATTGGTCAACTATCTTAAACTCATAGCCTGGATAGATGAAGATGTTGGCCTCGCCAGATAGGTTTTGTGGCTTGGCGTCTAGGATGTCAGCTGCACAATACTCAAGTGTGCGTGTGACGGTGGTACCGATGGCGCAGACTTTATTACGGGACTTTTTGGCTTGCCGAATTGCGGCAACGGTTTCTTCAGGTACCTCATAATACTCACTGTGCATCTGGTGTTCTTCTACGTTGTCAGTGCGGATGGGCAGGAAGGTGCCAAGACCGACATGCAGAGTGAGGTAGGCAATGTGTACGCCTTTGTTGCGTAGTCTGGCCTCTAGCTCCTCAGTAAAGTTGAGTGAGGCAGTTGGAGCGGCCACAGAACCGGCGTCACGCGCAAAAACGGTCTGATACCGCTCAGTATCAGTTTGGTCGGCGTGACGCTTCATGTAGGGCGGTAAAGGAACTTCACCGTAACGTTCGGCGAGGTCAAGTAAGTTTTCCTCTGTTTGGACAATCGCCAGTCCACCGTCTAGTACCTCCTTGACGATAATAGTGTGCATATGAACGGTTAGCACTTCACCTGTTCGGATACGGCCACGATACAGTACTTTGTGTTGATGGACGCCAAATACTTTACCATGCTTTTCGATAAGCAATAACTCACGTTCCTTGCCGTCGTTGTTTTTTGCGATCAAACGCGCCTTAATAACCTTCGTGTTATTGAGAACCAATAGATCTCCAGTGTCCAGGTAGTCAGCAAGATCAGCGTAGTAATGATGGCTGATGTCACCAGATTTTTTGTCCAAGACTAATAATCGCGTACTGCCGCGTTGTTCAGGTGGTCGGTCGGCAATCAGTTCGTCAGGGAGTTGGTAATCATAGTCGCTAATTTTCATCTGTGCTATTGTACGGGAAAATAGGGTAGAATAGAAACAGATGCAATCGATCCAAGTAACACAAAAAGCGATCCAAGAAATTAGCCGCGGCGAACGCCATGCATTGTTGCTGGTTGGGGCTGCCGCGCCTTTTTTGGTCGGCGAGGCTGTAGAGCTTGTCAGCCAAGACGCTTCCGAATCTGTCGGCACGATCACTGTCCGCGAGGTTTTGAGTCGGCGATTGCGTGATTTTCCTAACCACGAAGACTTGTTAGTTGAAGCCATTGCACCGCATGACTTTGACCCAGACCTCATAGCTACAAAGATAACCTTTTCGTTCCAGCCACATGAAAAAAAGCATGAAGTGGAAGGAAATGTTGTAAAAAAATACACAAATATAACAGAGGTAAGTTTGTATGGTGACGGTGGTTCACGTGGTAACCCGGGTCCGTCTGCTGCCGGTTGGGTTATTTACGACATGGACGGGAATATACTTAAAAGTGACGGCCACTACATGGGCATTACAACCAATAATCAAGCTGAGTACACGGCGCTTAAGCTCGGTCTTCTTGATGCTGAACGACTCGGCGCACAACGCGTCAATGTATTCATGGATAGTTTGTTGGTTATTAACCAGCTCAAGGGAGTCTACAAGGTTAAGAATAAGGAGCTTTGGCCGATTTATGCGGCGATTGTGCAGCAGTGTGAGCAGGCCTTTGACAGTGTGACCTTCACGCACGTGCCGCGAGAAAAGAATAAAGAGGCTGATGCTATGGTCAACAAAGTTCTGGACGAAGTAGCAGAATCAAATAATTAAGGTATAATAACAGAGCTAGATTATTGGCTAGTCGCCGCGTATTTTATACGGGGAGGAAAGTCCGGGCAGCATAGGGAATGACAGTTGCTAACGGCAACCGAGGGAAACCTTAGGGAAAGTGCCACAGAAACGATACCGCCCAGCCTCGGTTGGGAACGGGTGAAACGAGTGAGGTAAAAGCTCACAGCTGCCTACGGTGACGTAGGGAGGAGGTAAACCCTGTCTGCTGCAAGGAGATAGACCTACTAGGGTTCCCGCCACGGTTTATCGCTTATCCGCTCGACCTTGTTGGTGACAACAAGGCTAGATAGATGATTAGCCCTCAGTTTACTGGGGACAGAACCCGGCTTATAGATAATCTAGCTTTATAACAAGCGCTGTACCGCGCGAGGTAAAACCACCCCAGATATTAGGGGTGGTTTTACTATTTCGCTAACAGCAGACGAGGTTTTTCTACATATATCAGGCTTCGTACTTTTGGCCCGAGTTTGATGAGATGGGTGTGCTGATGGATGACGGATTTCATTTTATTGGTTGGTGCGCGGGCGTAAACTGAGTAACCTGCAGCTTCATATTTAGCGAGCATACGCATGAACTCTGTTTGCTCGGACCCATTAAAGTGAGAGACGGAGTCGATGTGACGCTTTGGTACGATCATTAGATGATCCTTTACGGTGGAGATATCCCAAACATCGTAAGGGAAAAGATTGCGTACGACCCACATTGTTTTTGTTTGCTCAAGTATCTCGTCCTTGGCTGGACTAAAGTGGCAGAATTGACACGGCGCGTCGGTAGCGCGACGGGTGTGATTGGCATAATAGAAGTGGTTTTTTCTGTTTCGAGTAGTCACCACAGTAGTATATCGAAAAATGCCACCTTAGAGAATAAGATGGCATTTCGTAGTAAGGTTTTTTATCTAGGCGTTAAACTTTAGCCGCTTTTACGACAGCTTCAAACGCTTTTGGTTCGTTTACAGCAAGCTCAGCCATTACCTTGCGGTCAAGGGTGATGTTGGCTTTCTTGAGTCCAGCGATCAGGCGTGAGTAGGTTGTGCCATTAATGCGGGCAGCCGCATTAATGCGAGTGTTCCATAGCTGTCGGAATGTACGCTTACGATTCTTGCGGTCACGTGTAGCATAGACTAATGACTTAGTCAGTGCTTGCTTGCCACGGCGAACGCTTGAGCGGTTACCACGAGTAAAGCCTTTGGTTGCTTTACGAATTTTCTGATGTCGGGCATGGGCGGTGACGCCTCTTTTTACGCGCATTCTCTATACTCCTAGATTCTTTTTAATGGTTCGGGCTTCTTTGCCGACCATTGTAGTTAGACCTGCAAAGCGTCGCTTGCGGGCAGCTGATTTCTTTTGCAACAGGTGGTTGCCGGTAGATTGTCGGCGACGAATCTTGCCGTTCTTGGTGACACGTATGCGGTCTTTAGTTCCGCTATGAGTCTTTAACTTTGGCATGTGGGTTACTCCTTACTACGAAGTTTAGTTGTTTTCCTGCAAATTGAGGTTTCGAGTCGACGATAATGGTCTCTCCGAAGCTTTCTATCACCTTGGCGGCGAGCGTAAAGCCAATTTCTTTATGAGCGAGCTCACGGCCTCGGTACACGATGGTTAATTTTACCTTATGTCCTGCTTGAAGGAAATCAGTAACTTTCTTCATCTTGACGCCCAGGTCGTGATCGCTAATCTTTAATCCAAATCTGATCTGTTTGAGAGCGGTGGCTTTAGCGCTGCGTTTACTTTTTTGGAGCTGCTTGGTTCGTTCATAGTTGAACTTACCCCAGTTCACAATCTTGGCCACGGGCGGATCGGCGTTTGGCGATATTTCTACCAAGTCCAGATCTTGTTCGCGAGCAAGTTGCAAAGCTTCACTTTTGGAAAGGACGCCGAGCTGTTGACCTTCCTCATCAATCACGCGTAAACGTGGTGCCCGAATCTGTTCATTCAGGCGGGTAAACTTATTGATGCCGTTATTCTCCTTTAATGATTTGGATTTACTGCATTGTAACAGATGGCATAACAGAGGTCAACTATCTTATGTTAGATCAAGGTTATTTTTTGGCTTTATAAGGTGTTTTTTGAAATTTCTCGTCTTAAGTTATGCTTGAGCTTTGACGACGATATTGCAAAGCCTCGCTGACATGTGCAGGTGTGGTGTCAGCGCTTTGCTCCAGGTCGGCGATAGTGCGCGCTACCTTAATGCAGCGCATGTAGCCTCGAGCAGAAAGCCCGAGTTTGCTCGCAGCTCTGTTTAGTAGCTGTTCCGCAGCAGGGCTGAGTTGGCTGTAACGTTTGATGTCGGTATTGTTCATGGTGCGGTTCAGTCGGGCTGGCTCATAGCGTTGCGCTTGTAGTTGCCGAGCTCTCTCAACCCGTTCGAGAATCGCGCTGCTTGGCTCTTCGTTGGTATCGGTGTTGAGAAGCCGTTCGTGAGCGACTTCCTCTACCTCAACGTATAGATCAATACGGTCAAGGATGGGCCCCGAAAGCTTCTTTTCGTAGTTAATAATTTGCTGCGGAAGGCAGGTGCAGGCACGCCGACTTCCGTAATAACCACACGGGCAGGGGTTTGCTGTGGCGACCATAATAAACCGAGCTGGATATGTGACACTCTGTTTTGCTCGAGCAACGTGGATGACTCCGTCTTCGAGCGGTTGCCGCAGTGCTTCTATGACAGAGCGATTGAACTCAGGAAACTCATCAAAAAACAAAACACCGTGGTGACTTAGGCTAATCTCGCCCGGCAGCGGACGAGAGCCGCCACCGAGTATCGCAGTATTGCTGGAACTATGATGCGGCGAGCGGAAGGGCCGAGTGTTTACGATCTCCTCAAAAGTATTACTGGCAAGACTATGAAGATGTGTTACCTCAAGCATCTCTTCTCTGGTGAGAGCTGGCATTATGGTCGGTAGAGCTTGCGCCAACATACTCTTACCTGTTCCGGGCGGCCCGTTTAAAATTACGTTATGTCCGCCAGCTGCAGCTATCTCAAGCGCACGTTTGGCTCGTTTCTGACCAATGACATGTGCAAAGTTATGGTCCGCTTGGTTGCTGTATTGAGGGGGTAGATACGAGTCTTCGTTTGTTTGGTGTTCTGTAATCTGCTTGTGCTCGGCTAAGTGCTCGTACAACTGTTTAAGACTTGTGATTGGGAACAGGGAAATACCCGGTATAAGACTTGCTTGTGCAAGGTTAGCTTGTGGAATGACAAAATGCGAATAGCCTTTCTTGCGGCCCGCCATCAGTTTGCCAATAATGCCACGAACCGGTCGGGTACTTCCGTCTAAACCCAATTCGCCTATGTAGAGTGTTTCTTTGGGAAAGACAGGTTTCCCCATGCTTGCGTTTATCAGAATCGCCGCTGCAATTGATATGTCAAAGCCAGCGCCGTCTTTTGGAATATCTGCAGGCGCCAGGTTAATGGTAATCCGTTTGCGAGGCAAGGGGATGAGTGAATTGGCAAAGGCAGCGCGCAATCGTTCCTTTGCTTCATCAACGGCTTTGCTAGCGGCGCCAACGATTACCATACCAGGCAAGCTGTTACTTATGTGGCATTCAACCTCGATGATTGTGCCATCGGTCCCACTCTCAATTATACATTTGGTTGCACCCATATTGCTTACGCTATTATAACGTATGGTTTGTGCGATATCAAAAAAACCTGCCGTTATGAGGCAGGTTTTTTGGAGGTTTTTGTGTGTGGTGTGAACTTTGGTTTTAAAGTTTTGGCTTTTCTTTTTTATGGAACAACGGCTTGCGAGAAGCCGTTGTTTTTGAGTCTTTTTGTTTTTGAGCACTTTTTTTATTCAAGTGCTGTCCCTATCTTATAAACAAGCCATTTCTATGTCAACACGTTTATGTTTGTTTTCTTCACAAACCTGTGTATAACTTTTCTTATCTGCAGTACGTCTTGTGGCAAAAAACGGCCAATCAGCATCAAAATTCGGCTCACAGACGGTAAAATCCAAAGCTCTTGTATATATAAATACAAAAGCTAGCATATATGGGCATGAGAGAACTTAACTATCGACAGCGGAGTGGGCAAGGATGCCTGAGTGTGTGTTTGGCCTATCTTTGCGGCCTAGAGCCCGATGAGACTTATGAACGATTCATGATGCAGCAAGGTTTTTTTGGTTTCCGGGATAATTTCGCACTGAGTATGCTTATGGCGTTTGTTCGCTACGGCGCCCGGAATCGTGCCTTAGTTATAAGTTTTGGCAATAAAGGGTATGCAAACCAGCTGCAGCGTCAGCTTTCTAACCAGTACGTTTCAATTGATTACACCTCGATCCCCGAGCTACTTGAACATCCCGTTAGCCGTCCGTACATACTATATGTCGATAATCACGCGTTGGGATCTCATTATCATTATCCACATTTCGTATTAGTACTGGCTTCGAGTGCCAAAACGATGACAATATTTGACCCATGGGATGGCGCACAAAAGCGCGTATCGCGCACTAAGATTATACGTGCTGTTGATATGTTGCAAAACCATTTACGTATCAGCCCAGCTGCAATATTTGCCGCAGAAACAATACATAACTAATAGATCAGTGTAAAAATCACAATAAATAATTGTTCAATTTTACATCTGTAACGTTGTGCTATACGGTACAGAACACTATTGACAAAGTGCTTATGCTGTAGTAGATTAATAAGCGTAAGTTACGAACACAAAAACTTACAAATCTCTTCAAAAGGTTCTAAGGTCTTCGTCGCTCTGCTACGCCTAAAGCGCAGTATGAGCGGTCAGTCAAGCCATCGGACGGCAAGCGCTCATTAGTCTATTTAAAGCAGCGGTTTTGTCGTCCTGGCTACCATTTTGAACCGCATAAAACATCACAGAGTACGTGATGTTTTTTTAATGAACTGCTACAGTGTAGGCATGGTAAAAAAACATAAGCAAATTCTACTGATTGTAGCTTTTTGGCTGGCGTTGGCGGCCATGATCTTTTTATTGAACCCCCAAGACGCTCCATTACCTTTGCTTATAGTGCCGTTTGTGCTTTTTTTTGCTGCTTTGTACCATTCTGCTAAGTATTTTTTACATCAGGTTACTCCAAATATGTCTGTTACACGGGTGAGTTTGCTTGCCGTTTCAGCGTCGGCGGTACCGACATTTCTGTTAGTGCTGAGCTCTGTTGAACAGTTAACTATTCGCGATATTTTGCTACTAGCCACTCTGTTAATAATGACAGTTTTTTATGTTCGGAAAAGTCATATTTTTAACCAATAAACGCCTCTGTTAAGCTAAAGGTTTATTTGCTATAATTCATACCAACGATGAACCCAAATAGTAACGACCACTCACAAAACTATAATTTGCCCAAGCCGCAGCCTGAGGTGAGTGCAGTTGATCCTCTCGCAGAACGTCTGGCAAGCGAAGGTTCTGCCATAGGTCCAGAGGCAGCACCGCAAGCGCCGTCTATTTCTGTGCCGAGCGTTGCTATACCTGCGGTGCCCAATCCTGCTACCACCGCCACAACAGGCACGACAACGCCACTCAGTGACGATCAACTGATGGCCGATGACGCGGATTTAATTGAAAAAGAGTGGGTTAACAAAGCTAAAGCTATCGTTGACAACACTCGAAACGACCCACATCTTCAGAACAAACAGATTAATCTGGTAAAAGCCGACTACATAAAGAAGCGATACAACAAAGATATTAAGGTAAGCAAGGACTAACGTGGGCGTATTCTTAATCATTCTTTGCGTACTGTTACTACTGGCTGCTGGGGTAGGTTTTGCTATTTATCTTCACTCGAGGAAGGTATTGCGTGAGCAGAAGAACTACGAACGTGGCCTCAAGATGGTGCCGCTCCTAATCCATTTACCGCCAATAAGTGAAGACACCCAAGTGGGTGGACGTGATGCTCGCGAAGTAAACGATGAAAACGTTTCCAAAGCACAAGTTGTTTACAATATTATATCGAGCACCGTACAAAAAGGCTTCAAAACGAAGTTTTATGGCCAGAGGCATTTTGCTTTTGAAATTATCGGCTCGAGAGGTTTTGTACAGTTCTATGCTGCTGTGCCAATTGTACTTGTAGATGTAGTGAAGCAGGCGGTTGTGAGTGCCTACCCGACCGCACGCCTTGAGGAGGTTGCTGAACATAACATATTCAGTCCGGTGGGCAAGATCAGCGGTACGGTTGGCGGTGAGCTGACTTTGAAGGAGCCATATGCCTACCCGATCGCGACATTCCGAGATCTCAAGCGTGATGCTCTACAGTCGATTCTGAATGCGCTATCAACGCTTGATAAAGAAGATGGAGCTGGTATCCAGATCTTAATGCGACCCGCAAACAATGATTGGCGCAAAACTGCACAGGCAGTAGCAAGTAAGAAACGAAAAGGTGATAAGAGCAAGAAAGGCACTGCGCAAGTCGGCGAGTGGGGTAAACAGCTTGCAACTGCGCTGGTTAAACCGCCAGAAGACAAGAGTGGTGGAGGTAGCGACAAGCCTGATCTTTCATCTCATGAGCAGTCGGTCGTTGACGCGATAGATGACAAGACTAACCACCCAGGCTATGAAGTTTTGATACGCGTTGTAGCTTCGTCAAACGTTGTGCAGCGCTCACAGACGATATTGAGTAATATCGTTGCTTCATTCTCGTTGTTTGATGCGCCAGGGCGCAACGGGTTCAAGTTTACGCCATCGAAGGACATCGATAGCTTCGTAACAGCATATATTTTGCGCTTTTTCCCGCAGGAGTGTAACCAGAATATTCTCAACTCTGTTGAGCTTGCAACAATCTTCCACTTCCCAGACCAGAAGAACATTCCAACGTCCCAGCTTGAGCGTCAAAGTTCTAAACAAGCTGATGGGCCACGCAGTATGAGCGAGACAGGGACGTTCCTTGGCTACAACGTCTTCCGCGGTGTCAAAAAGCCAATACGACTGGCTGACGAAGATCGCCGTCGTCACATGTATCTTGTTGGACAAACAGGTACTGGTAAGTCGACCATGATGGAAAATCTGGCACTCCAGGACATGTTAAACGGTAAAGGCTTTGCGTATATCGACCCGCATGGCGACGGTGCCGAACGATTACTGTCTATGGTGCCAAAAGAGCGTACCGAAGACGTCATATACTTCTGTCCGTCAGATATGGACTATCCGCTCGGGCTTAACTTGTTTGAGTTCGATAACCCGGACCAGAAAGACTTCTTGATTCAGGAAGCTATCAACATTCTATATAAGCTGTATGATCCAAACAGACAGGGCATGATGGGGCCACGGTTTGAACATATCTTCCGCAACTGTGCACTCCTACTGATGGCTGACCCTGCAGGTGGAACGTTCGTTGATATACCGAAGTTACTGGTTGACCCAGCATTTATGAAAGCAAAACTTAAGCACGTTACTGATCAGAACGTCCTGGATTTCTGGACAAAGGAATGGCCAAACTCACAGCGCTCCAATGAATCAGGAGAAGTCACGAGCTGGGTGGCCAGTAAGTTTGGCGCCTTTCTCTCTAATGAGATGATGCGCAATATTATTGGACAGACAGAGAGCGCCTTTCAGATCAGACAAATTATGGATGAAGGCAAGATACTGCTTGTTAATCTCAGCAAGGGAAAAACAGGGGAGTTAAACTCCAAGCTTCTCGGTATGATCTTTGTAATGAAATTCCAGGCTGCAGCTATGAGTCGGTCGGATATCCCAGAAGATGACCGCAAAGATTTCTCTTTGTACGTTGATGAGTTCCAGAACTTCTCGACTGATTCTTTTGCTACGATTTTGTCAGAGGCTCGGAAGTATCGATTGAACTTAACAGTGGCAAACCAGTTTACTACGCAGCTAACAGAAGAGATTCGCGATGCGGTATTTGGTAACATTGGTTCAATAATTGCGTTTCGTGTTGGCACTAATGACGCAGAATTCTTGGCCAAACAATTTGCGCCTGTTTTTGACGTCGATGACCTGCAGCGCGTGCCAAATCATAACGCGATCGTTCGAATGCTTATCGGCGGTGTTCCAACGCAGTCCTTTAGTATGTCTACGGTGCCACTTTTGGGTGAACCTAATACACAACTCGGTCAGGCATTGAAACAGCTCTCAGCGGCTAAGCATGGCCGTCCAAGAGCAAAAGTGAGCGGTGAGATAATGGAAAGATTGCGGTCACAACCTGCACCATTGGCGCCAGCTGGCGCAAGACCAGGCGCTCGACCTGGTATGCCGGCCGCTGGTCAGTATCCTCCAGCAGGGTATCCTGCCGGGCGCGCCGTGCCACCGCGACCTGCAGCCGGATCTTCATTCTTAGATGACTGGCTTGCCAAGCGTGGAACGAAGCCAATTGCTCCGCCGCCGACTACAGGCTTTCCTCCGGCTAGACAAGTACCACCGCAACCAGCACCGGCATTTGGCCAGCGACCTGTCGCGTCACCAGTGCCAGCAGGTGTCCCGTCGGCTGTCCAGCATGCACCTGCACCGATGCCTCCTGCGTATCCACAGCCGTTGCACCACAGTCAGATGCCGCCAGCACCAGCTGCTACAGCTCACCATACATACTTGAATACACCTCCAGTCGCCGCGCCTACACCTGCGACTCAGCCACAGCAACCACTTCAACCGCCAAGTCACGTTGATACGCCGCCTGCCCAAGCTGAGCCAGCCGAAATAAAGCCATCGCTGCAGCCATTGCATGTAACGCCGCCACCTCCTAAGCCGCATATTCCAGTTAAAACAGGTCATGAAGGTGAGATAAAGTTGCGTCGGAGCCCTACGCCAGTTGTACACGAAGAAAGCAACGACACTATATATATTGATCAAGAAGGCATGCTTCATCCCAAACAAGAAGCCGATACATCGGCAACGCCAAAAACGGATACTCCACCGACTTCATCAGACTCGAGCGTGAAGTAAGGTTACTTCTTGCGAAGGCTTTTTACGAGTAGCTCAATCGTCATCCCAAGGAAAAAGCCACCAACGAATAGTGCAATGAACAAGAAATAATTGTACGAATAGCCGTAATGACGGGCGATCCATAAATATGCAGTGCTACCGACGAATGCAACTAGGCCGCCACCGAAAAGTCCTGATGGACGGGCAATGGTTTTCTCGGCAGCACGACTGACAGCGTCTACAACGGGTTGATGGGTGACTTTGCTCAACAGACGTTCGTCAGGCCGCAAATGACGTCGTACGCGTTTCATAACGCGTCGTCGCGATGCTTCTTTGACCGATCGATTAATCTCAAGGTTGCTTACGGGTTGGGGCTGTTCCTTTTCGGCAACACTGAACTCTTTGCCGCTGATTGCTTCTGCTTTGGCTTGTTCTTGTAGCTCAGGGAGTTTTTCGGCTTGTTCATGACGAGCTTCTTTACCGTGTTCAACGCTTCGGGCGAGTCTCTCTTGATGTTCATGAACATTTTCGTGCGCGTCAGGTGTATGCTCGCGCTGTTCGTGGCGGGGAATGTATTTCTCGCTCATGCTATGCCTCCTGCATCGTATTCACTTCTGACAATGTCGAGTTCTTTTCTCATAAGACGACTACGGGCAAAGAAGTATCCGACAAACGTTGTAAGCAGTACAGCGGCTGCGAGATTCTCAGCTGGACCAGTGTTAGGTAATGCGCCAACAGTTTGCTCGACTCGTTTACTTGGGGGTGGTGGCAGCGGGATGTCTATCTTGTTGCCGTAAATGTTGGTCATGAGCATATCAAATGATGCCGGGTCGGATGCCGGCGTGTTGGTGGCAGGCAAGGGGTCTTTTATCTTGATAGTGAGTTGTTTCTCTATGCTGCCGTTAGCTGGAATATCGGTTTCGGGCCATAGCACCATTTGCACGTCGTTGAGTGTCTCAAGTCTACCGCCGTGAAAGTCAACGATATCGGCGTACTCGAGGACATCAGCGATCGGTTCCTCAACCACAAAGTCCCTGTATACTTTCTTGTTTTTGTTAGCCGCGGTTAATGTGTAGGTGACTTGATCACCCGGTTGAGCAACCTTTCCATTGGCGTCAGCGATGTTTTGTGTGTCATTTGCAGCTTTCTTACTTAGGATGAGACACAACTCTTCGTTGTTATCGCCAGAAATAGGGCACACTTCACACTGGTCTGAACTGTCTTGATCACCCGGTAACTCTGGGCAAACATCTTCTTTCTCTGCAGTGATGGTTTTCTGACAGTGATTGATACCGTTAAATATGGCGTCCTTTGAGGCTGAGTCATACTTAACGCTCAGCTTGAATTGGTAGACGCCTGGATTGTCGATGGTGAAGCGGCGCCATGTTGGGTCAGATGCGTACCTGAGGTCACCAGGTCCGTTTTCGGAGAATTCAACCCCTTGTGCTTCTTGCACAAAGCCAACACGAGCCCCAGTGTCTTTGTTGGTCATTTCGTAATACATACTGACTGATTCGTTGGCTGCAACGTTACGACCAGCTGCGCGGCCACGCACACTGACGAGTGAACCAGCCTTTACTGTGCCGCCATCAGGAAGGCTCATCGATAATAGGTTACAGGCGACAACCCGCACTGGCGTAGGTGGTGGCGGTGGTGGTTCCACTGGCGGCGGTATAGTCGGCGGACCAACCGTTACGAGGTTACCGCAATCATATAAGAGATAGAACTGTGCACCTGCTGAGTTCGTTAAGGAAATAGCTTTAAAGCTGCTAGCGCGCCAGCGATCTGCGGTTTTCCCCATATAGAGAGTGCCGGCGCCGTCAATCTGAACTTCTTTGTCCCAGCCGCGACTCGCGCGGTGACGACCCATTGAGTAGAGCTGTCCATTATAATCGCCACGTCCGAGCTGGACGGTGGTGCCGAGTTCGATGTTTTCACACGTAATACCAAAGTGCTGGAGGATTTTCCGAAAGTCCTGCGTATCACTCTTACAGTTATTAGCTGCAGCGCTAATGGAGCTGAACCCACCATAAATGACATCGTTGCCAGAGGCGGCGAGTGAGGGTTCAGGAGGAGCAAATACCGCAAACATCTGTACAAAGAATGTCAGAGCAACAAACACAAAGCCCATACGCCGTATGGCGGTTTCTCGTCGTAATCGCTTACTGTAAAAAGCCACCTGATTTATCAGACTTGGATTGAAGGGCAGGTTAGCGATGAGTTTATTGAACATATTTTTTCTTTTACTTTTTATGTACTTGTGTATAATGCTACTGCTTATTGAACCATAAAAGCATGTGTTCAAACAAGCCTAAGTCATGCTTTTTGTATAATTTGTGCTGAGAAGTGGGGAATAGTCGCGTGGAAACAGAGATTCCACCCCTTAAATCCTGTGACTTCACGAAGTTGTACAGAATGCCCAATTCCGTTATACTATTTGTAACGAGTGGGAAAACTAAGAGACAAAACGAGAGGGTAGTTTACGAGTGAATAAACAAAAATATAACTCTGAGCAGATTCAAGTTCTTGAGGGGCTGGAACCGGTCCGTAAGCGTCCAGGTATGTACATTGGTGGGACTGGAGTTGAAGGTTTACATCACTTGGTGTGGGAGATCGTTGATAACGGCATTGATGAAGCCTTGGCCGGTCATGCAACTTCTGTCGCAGTGACATTGCAGGCTGACGGCGGTGTTATGGTAACAGATGATGGTCGTGGTATTCCAACTGACATTCACCCTAAGACCGGTAAGAGCACGGTAGAGACTGTTCTGACCGTTCTGCACGCTGGCGGTAAGTTCGGCGGCGGCGGCTATAAAGTTTCTGGTGGTCTGCACGGTGTCGGTGTGAGTGTCGTAAACGCGCTTTCGACTAAGTTGATAGTGCGGGTTCATCGTGAAGGCAAAATGCACGAACAGACATATGAGACTGGTGTGCCTGTGGCAGATCTTAAGGTGGTCGGCAAAACTGACCGCACCGGAACAGACATTATCTTCTATCCTGATGAATCAATCTTTGAAACAACCAAGTTTAATTACAACACTATCCTCGATCGCTTACGTCATGCAGCCTACCTTACAAAAGGTATAAGAACTTTCTTAACAGATGAAACAACAGGGGAACGTTGTAGCTTTTACTTCGAAGGCGGCATCATGTCGTACGTTAAGCACCTTAATGTCGGTAAGGATGTCGTTGATGAGGACGTCTTCTACGTTGATAAGCAAATCAAAGAAGTTCAGGTTGAGGTTGCCGTCCAGTACGCCGATGCCTACACAGAGACGATTAAAGCTTTTGCGAACAACGTCTACAACCCTGATGGTGGAACGCACTTAACTGGATTCCGTTCAGCATTGACCCGTGTTATTAACGATTACGCTCGCAAGAACGGGTTGATCAAAGAAAAAGAAGAAAACTTGAGCGGTGAAGATACTCGTGAAGGTATTACTGCGGTTATATTGGTGAAAATACCTGATCCGCAGTTTGAGGGTCAGACCAAGAATAAGCTGGGTAACCCTGAGGTTCGCGGCTATGTCGAAACTGTCATGTCTGAGTACTTTAATTATTACCTAGAGGAACATCCGGCTGTTGCCCGCAAGATTGTCGGTAAGGCACTGCTTGCCGCTCGCGCCCGCAAAGCCGCCCGTGCCGCACGCGATAATATTATCCGTAAAGGTGTTCTTGAAGGTTCTGGATTGCCTGGTAAGTTGGCCGACTGCTCCAGCAAGAGCCCAGAAAATTCAGAACTGTACATCGTAGAGGGTGACTCAGCCGGCGGTTCAGCCAAGTCTGGTCGCGACAGCAAGACACAAGCAATCTTGCCACTCAGAGGTAAAGTATTAAACGTCGAACGTGCTCGTCTTGATAAGATGCTGGGCAACAACGAAATCGTGACGTTGATTAAAGCGCTTGGTGTCGGCATTGAAGAGCAGTTTAGTATGGACGGCCTCCGTTACCACCGCATTATCATCATGACTGATGCCGACGTTGACGGATCACACATTAGCACCTTGCTGCTAACGTTCTTCTTCCGTCATATGCAGCCGATTATTGACGGCGGATACTTGTATCTTGCCAAGCCACCACTGTATTTGCTGAAAGGCGCCAGCAACAAACGCCAATATGCCTATAGCGACGCAGAGCGCGATATGATGGTTGACCAGTTGATATCAGAGAGAAAGGATCGCGGCACGGCAGTCAGTGACAAAGATGATCGCAAGAAACAAGCCGGTCTTTCCGACATTCAGCGCTATAAGGGTTTGGGTGAAATGGACGCCGACCAACTCTGGGAAACCACGATGAACCCAGAGAACCGGGTTTTGATTCAGGTACGATTGCAGGACGCCGAAAAAGCCGATGCAATATTCAACAAACTGATGGGAAGTGAAGTCGAATTACGCAAGAACTTTATTCAGACGCATGCAAAATTTGTGAAGGATTTGGACGTATAGTATGGACGACAAGAAAAAAGACGATAACGATATGACAACAGATAGCACTAAAGACAGTGGTGAGATCCTAAGTAATCCTGACAATATCTTTGATAATTCAGAGCGTGTTAGCAGTGATCACTCACGAACGCTCGAACTCCGTACCGTAGAAGACGTCATGGAAGACAGCTACCTGCGTTACTCCATGAGTGTGATTGTTGCGCGTGCCTTGCCAGATGTTCGTGACGGTATGAAGCCGGTGCACCGCCGTATTCTCTACTCTATGGACAAGAACGGCTGGAAGCCGGGATCAAAGTATGTGAAGAGCGCACGTATCACCGGTGATGTAATGGGTAAATACCACCCGCACGGTGATGTAGCGATTTATGACGCCATGGTACGCTTGGCGCAAGACTGGTCTACCCGTTATCTGTTGGTGGACGGTCAAGGTAACTTTGGTTCAATGGATGGTGATCCACCAGCTGCCCAGCGTTATACAGAGGCGCGTATGGCCAAGGCTGGTCTAGCATTGCTCGAAGACATCGACAAAGACACCGTGCCATTCCGTGAGAACTACGATGGCAGTGAAATGGAACCAGAGGTGTTACCGGCTCGCTTGCCAAACCTACTCCTGAACGGTCAGATGGGTATTGCCGTCGGTATGGCAACCAATATCCCACCGCACAACCTTAACGAAATTGTCGACGCCATCACTGAGCTCATCGAGAACCCTGAGGCGACGCTTGATGACCTATTGAAGCACGTCAAAGGACCTGACTTCCCAACGGGCGGTATTATTTACGGCGCTGACTCTATTCGTACCGCGTTCGCAACGGGTAAGGGCGGCGTTGTGGTTCGTGGTGTTGCAAATATTGAGGAGTCCAAAAAGGGCAAGCATCAGATTATCATCACCGAGATTCCGTACGCGCTCAACAAAACCAGTCTGATCGAGAAGATAGCTGACCTCGTGAAGGAAAAGAAGATTACGGGTATATCTGATCTTCGTGACGAAACGGCGCGTGGCGCAGTCCGTATGGTCATTGACCTCAAGAAAGATGCCTATCCTAAGAAAATTTTGAACCAGCTCTATAAGATGACGCCGCTACAGACAACCTTCCACTACAACATGTTGGCGCTTATCGACGGCATTCAGCCGCGAGTGCTTGGGCTCAAAGATATCCTTGAGGAATACCTCAAGCACCGTCGTACTGTCGTTCGCCGTCGTACTGAATTTGAACTCCGTAAAGCTAAAGATCGCGCCCACATTTTAGAGGGTCTTAAGATCGCGCTTGATCACATTGACGAGGTTATCGCGACAATTCGAGCCTCTCAGACAACTGAGGAAGCTCAGGCTAATCTGATCAAGAAGTTTAAGCTCTCTGAGATCCAGGCAAAGGCTATCTTGGCTATGCAACTGCGAACGCTTGCTGGTCTGGAACGAAAGAAGATCGAGGACGAACTCGCCGAACTCCTTAAGATTATCGCCGAACTCGAGGCTATTTTAGCGGACGAAAAACGGATCTTGGCCATCATCAAGGAAGAATTACTTGTCCTTAAGAAGCAATTTGGCGACGATCGTCGTACCAAAGTTGTAGCACAAGAGCTCAACCGTCTCGGCGATGAAGATCTCATTCCTGATGAGCAAGTGGCCGTCACATTGACCAGCGCCAACTACATCAAGCGCAGCTCAATCGCCGAATACCGCAAACAAGGCCGTGGCGGTAAGGGCAAGCGTGGCATGGTAACGCGAGAAGAAGACGTCATCGAGCACGTTGTGAACGCTTCTACGCACGATTTCCTCCTGTTCTTTACCAATAAGGGTCGCGTATTCAGACTGAAGACTTACGAAGTTCCTGCGGCCTCTCTGAGTGCCAAGGGTGTCGCACTGGTCAACCTATTGCAACTCCAGCCAGAAGAAACTGTCAGCGCTGTTATTAACGTCAGCAAGCAAGACAAGAAGACTGGCTACCTGATGATGTGTACGGTACGCGGCGTCGTGAAGAAGACAGCGTTTGAGCAGTATCAGAATGTCCGTCAAACAGGGCTGATTGCTATCAACCTCGATGAAGGGGATGAATTACGCTGGATCAGAATGACAACCGGCGATAACGAAGTAGTTATCTCGACCTCACAAGGACAGGCTATCCGCTTCCATGAAAAAGACGCACGACCAATGGGTCGCGTATCACGCGGGGTGCGTGGCATCCGTTTGCGCGCCGGTGATCAGGTGATTGGTATGGATATTGTCTCTGAAGACACCAACATCTTTGTTATCAGTGAATACGGCTACGGTAAGCGTACCAAGATAGCTCAGTTCACGGCACACGCTCGTGGCGGTGTTGGTATCCGTTCGGCTGTAGTGAACACCAAGACAGGTAAATTGATTGGCGTAAAAGCTCTGACCGATGAAGAAGACGAGGTAATCATTATCTCAACCCAGGGTCAGACCATCCGTCTTGGTCTGAAGGATATTCCTGCGCTCGGTCGGGCCACGCAAGGTGTCCGCATCATGCGTATGAATGACAAAGACACCGTTGCATCACTCGCGCTTGTTAAGCACGTTGCCGGTACCGAAGAAGACGAAGAAGAAGCTGCCGAAGTAATCGCCGCCGAATAGCGTGCAGCCAAACCGCCCAAGCTTGCAAAAATGCAAAAATATGATACAATTTTAGTATGTCAGAGTATTCAGCTAGTGAACTTGGTACGCCTAGCGAGGTTGTATTAAATGAGTTTCGCGATGTAATCGATACTAATATACCCGTCGGTGAAACCAGAGCGGAGTATCAGATCGCGGACACAGAGTCAGTTGCTCTCATCGGTCTCGATGAAGACGCAGAATTTATGGCGAGTGCTGGTGTTGATCCGTCACGAAAAATTGTATTCAAGGAGACATTTGAATCTGACCGTGGAACTGCGGAAATATACACTACTTACGAATTGGCTCTTGACGGTATAGTGTCAAAATATATTTGGGATCCAAATGAGACCGTATCGCATGAGCCATTTATACAGGCGATGCTAGACCAGCAACTCGCCCAAATAAGAAACAACAATTCGAGCCCAGAAGAAATACTTGAAACCCTAGAGGACGCTGATTTAGACGTATACCTTGGTCTAATGCTATTCGATGATGCATTAAGCAATGACGCTGAAGAATCTGCGGGAATGTTCCAGGTGACGGGTGTCGAACTACACTCAGTTATTGAAAGAACACTCCAGGCGATTGAAAACCAACGAGCATAGTAAACAGTACACTTGTGAGTAAGTTGTCTTTCTTACTACAGAAAAGGTCAAAAAACACCTAAGAAAAGTCTTGACAGTAAGAAACTCTCCCTGTACGATTGTATGAGCTTTTTGGGACCTGTATATGAGTGTCTCGAAAAACATGAACGTTAAAAATTGAATAGTGCAAATCAACGTCAGTTCGCCCTGAACTTTATCAGGGCATGAATTGTTTTTTGTAAGTCAGTTTTACACTGATGCTAAGAATCATATTCTTTTTTGGAGAGTTTGATCCTGGCTCAGGATGAACGCTGGCGGCGTGCCTAATACATGCAAGTCGAGCGGTAAGGCTCTCACAGATTATTTGACCACGGCAACTTCGGTTGCTACAGCAATCCAATAATTTTCTCCGGCTAGAGAAAACATTGGGGCGGGAAGGTCGAATGATGCGTGAGAGTACACGAGCGGCGGACGGCTGAGTAACGCGTAGGAACATACCCCAAAGTGAGGGATAAGCACCAGAAATGGTGTCTAATACCGCATGTGGTCTTCGGATTAAAGCTTTATGCGCTTTGGGAATGGCCTGCGTTCGATTAGCTTGTTGGTGAGGTAATAGCTCACCAAGGCTTTGATCGATAGCTGGTCTGAGAGGATGACCAGCCAGACTGGAACTGAGACACGGTCCAGACTCCTACGGGAGGCAGCAGTGGGGAATTTTCCACAATGGACGAAAGTCTGATGGAGCAACGCCGCGTGCAGGATGAAGGCTTTCGGGTCGTAAACTGCTTTTATAGGTGAAGATTATGACGGTAACCTATGAATAAGGATCGGCTAATTACGTGCCAGCAGCCGCGGTCATACGTAAGATCCAAGCGTTATCCGGAATTACTGGGTGTAAAGAGTTGCGTAGGTGGCATAGTAAGTAGGGAGTGAAAGCGTTCGGCTCAACCGAATAAACATTTCCTAAACTGCTAAGCTAGAGAACGAGAGAGGTAGATGGAATTCCCAGTGTAGGAGTGAAATCCGTAGATATTGGGAGGAACACCGATGGCGTAGGCAGTCTACTGGCTCGTTTCTGACACTAAGGCACGAAAGCGTGGG
>JBPOIH010000007.1:0-138851 GCA_052034685.1 Patescibacteria group bacterium
GTCTACATTGGCAATTACCAAATCGGGATTGACTATTTCTACATCAGCGTTAGTTTTAATGCTACTTGCTTTAATAGCACCTTTTCCTTTGTGTTCAAAACGTAAAGTTTGGGGTTCATCGCTAAAAACACGAGAACGTAGCTTTTTAAGATTTAACATTATATCAACGACATCTTCTTATACTCCAGGAACTGTTGTAAATTCATGGCTGACGCCTTCTATTTTAAAAGCGGTAACGGCTGCACCTGCAATACTTGATAACAAAACTCTTCTAAAGCTGTTACCGAGAGTCATACCGTAGCCAGTATGGAGAGGCTCAATTACAAATGTTGAGCTGGACTCACTGTGTTCACTAATTTGTGCTAATGATGGTGTATGAATTATTTTTGACATAGCTTCTTTCTCGCCCTCTCCCTATCTTGAGTAATACTCAACGATTAATTGTTCATTAATTTCTGGTTCTGCCTCTTCTCGTAATGGCTTGCCAGTGACACTTACTTCAATTTTCTTACGATTAACCTTGAGCCAGCTATTTGCTTCTGCTGCTGGGCTAATTTCATCGATACGCTTGAAATACTCATTTGCTTTACTGTGGTCGCGGAGAGTGATCTTATCACCTTCTTTGACGCGGATTGAAGGAATGTCGACGCGTCGGTCGTTCAACATGAAGTGGCCATGAGTTACAAGTTGTCGTGCTGCACGACGGCTAGGTGCGAAGCCGCTCCGGTAAACAACGTTATCGAGTCTTCGTTCCAAAAGTTGTAAGAGCATTGCTCCAGATTGACCCTGAGTTCGTGAAGCTTCCTTCATGAGGTTTGAGAACTGTCGCTCCAGCAAACCGTATAGGCGCTTAACTTTCTGTTTCTCACGAAGTTGCAGTGAATACTGACTGGCTTTGCCACGTGGTGGTCGTCCTGTTGGAGACTTACCCGGCAAAGTTGTGCGCTTTGCAAGCGCTTTATGAGCTTTAGGGTGAAGAGCATAGCCTTCACGACGGCTCATTTTTACAATTGATTGTCTATCTCGTGCCATATTAGATCCTTCGCGCCTTACGTGGACGGCAACCACCGTGTGGTACACCTGTCACGTCGCTAATACTCTCGACCTGTACTTCTTGGGCTTGCAACACACGAACGGCTGCATCGCGACCAAGTCCTACACCTTTAATAAATACATCTGCCTTGCTAAAACCATGTAGCTGTTTAGCTGCCTGAATAGCTTTTTCTGCTGCAACTTGTGCTGCGTAAGCCGTACCTTTCTTAGAGCCACGGAACCCGCAACCACCTGCACTAGCAGTAGTAAGGACGCCGCCCTTGCTATCTGTTACCGTAATAATGGTGTTATTGAATGTTGCGAGTACGTGAACTTGCCCAAAGGGTACTGATCGCTTAGCTTTTTTCTTCTTGACTGTTGTAGTAATTTGTTCCATATCTATCCTTAGGTCTTAGACGCTACCTTCTTAGCGGTACCACCCACAGTTGTCTTGCGCCCACGACGCGTACGTGCGTTTGTTCGTGTTCGTTGTCCCCGTGATGGAAGGTTAGATTTGTGACGAAGGCCTCGGTAAGAACCGATGTCCTTGAGACGCTTAATGTTTGTGGCAACAATACGCTGTAACTCACCTTCAACTACGAGGTCAGCGTTGATAACGTCCTGAATTCGTGAAATTTCTGCGTCAGTAAGGTCTTTGACACGTACTGTTGGCTCAACTTTAGCTTTTTCTAAAATATCAGCACTTGTCTTTGGTCCAACGCCGTAGACATACGTCAGTGCTATCTGAACTTGCTTTTCTGTCGGGATGGTTACCCCTGAAATTCGAGCCATTATCTATCCCTGCCTTTGCTTGTGCTTTGGCTTAAATTTGTTAATAACATACAAACGGCCCTTACGACGGACAATCTTGTCGTCGGGGCTAATCTTTTTTACACTTGCACGCACTTTCATGCGGATCACCGGTCCTTTCTATGAGCCTGGATGACACACTGCTTAATATTGATAACGTCGCTAGAACTTCTGCAGAAAGGCACTAAGGATGTACCCTGTTGTAAAAGCACTAGGACTTGCGATAGGTGATTCTGCCCTTAGTAAGATCATAAGGGGTCAACTCGACCGTAACGCTGTCACCTGGCACGATACGAATGTAATGTTTTCGCATTTTACCGGCGACGTGAGCTATAATTTGATGACCGTTTTCGAGCTCGACACGAAATTGAGTACCCGGAAGGGTCTCGATTATAGTACCTGTTAGTTCGATTACTTCCTTATTTCCAGCCATAAATATATAACAAGACCTGATTATATCAGATAGAGTGCCTATCTGTAAACACTATTTTGATTTACTTTTCGGTTTTGTAGATCTTTTACCCGACGGTAATCGATCCCGCATGCGTAGCCGGCCACCACCACTTGCGGCTAATGCTGGCTCGCTGCTGTCATAGAAGAAATCAGGCTGCTCATACTGGTCGTAAGTCACCATCAACGCTCGTGATTCTATCTGACGCATCGTCTCTAGCGCAACAGCTACGAGGATCAACACACTAGTACCGCCAAGCGCGATATTCGAATTAGTGAACATCTGCCCCAAAATAGGCATTAAGGCCAGTGCTCCGAGGCTGAGAGCCCCAAAGAGCGTTAAACGGTTAACTGTCTTGGCAAGATATTTCTCAGTTTGTTTACCAGAACGCACTCCTTCGATAAACCCACCTTGCTTCTGTAGGTTCTCTGATATTTCTTTGGAGTCAAAAGTAATACCGGTATAGAAGAACGTAAAGACAACGACGAGCAGGAAGTAGACGATTGGGTAGATGTATGGTTCCCATCCACCTGCGGCAAAGGTTTGTGGACTTGGGTTTTGGAACCATAGGACTAAGTTTGTGCCAAGTTCTTGCAAGCGCACACTATCAGAACCTTGTAGAATTTGACCAACGAAGCTCGGAACACTCAAGAACGCTAATGCAAAGATGATTGGCACTACACCAGCAGTAATGATCTTGATGGGCAATGTAGTGGTCACTCCGCCGTAAGCGCGGTTGCCTTGGACGCGTTTAGCATAGTGTACTGTTATGCGTCTGGCACCTTCATTTAATTTGACAACAAGATATGTTAATACTACCGTGACGACCAAAACAATTAACGCAAATATGAGTGCACCTCTGTTTACTGGTAAAGTGAGTCCGAGGACACGCCAGGTGCCATCCCCTGTTGTGACGGCTGCAGCAAGACTCGCTATCGTCGACGGCAACTGACTAACAATACCTACAGTAATAAGAAGTGATATACCATTTCCAATGCCTTCTTCGGTTATGAGTTCGCCGAGCCACATCAGTAGCATTGAACCACCGGTCAGGGCAGCAATCATCAGCGCCCACTGCATCGGGGAACTCGTTGCGGTAATATCGATACCGCCAACCGATTGCGCTGACTGCCTTACGAGGAAAATTGCGCCAACAGATTGAACAATGGCCAGCGGCAGGGAAAGCAGGCGCGTATACTGGTTGATCTTCTTGCGGCCGAATTCACCCTCTTGATTGAGTGCTTCAAGCTTAGGGATTGCTTTGGTGAGCAACTGCATAATAATCGATGCGTTAATATATGGCCCAAGACCAATCAACATAATTGAGAAGTTGGCCAGTGCACCACCTGAAAGGACGTCAAGAAAACTGAGTAACTGCGTTGTTTCAGTAGATGTATAGATTGATTCAAGTACTTGCTTGAGGGTCTGTGGGTCGCTCAGTGGTATCGGTATATGCGCTAGGATACGAAAAATAAGAAGCATTCCAAGTACTGCAAGTACACGCTTTCGCATGTCTGCATTCTTCAGTGACTTCCAAATTAAACGCCAATTCATGTTCTACCCTCTAGCTCACTTGTAAATATTCCTATGCAGTATAGCGCATAACGAATACGAATATCTATTACTATGTGTTGTTATTTCGTAACTTTTGGACGAGCGACACGTTCAGTTTTGGTGAATGTTCCGCCAGCTTTGGTAACTGCTGCAATAGCACTTTGACTAGCTGCCGGCAATTTAACGCTTATTTTGCGCTTCAGTTCGCCCTTAACGATCAACTTAACATTGACGTGCAAGCTTGATATCAGGCCATGACCTGCAAGGACTGCAGTATCAATGGTCGTTTCTTTCAGATCGTTGATTTGTCCAGTGTAGATGTTCTCAAAAGGTACGCGCTTAGACGTAAAACCACGAAGTTTTGGTATACGCTGCATGAGAGGATTCTGACCACCTTCAAAACCTGGTCGTGTTCCACCACTCTTACGTGCGTTCTGTCCTTTTGTACCGCGTCCAGCTGTTTTACCACGACCGGCTGCTATACCGCGACCAACGCGTTTGCGATTCTTTGACGATGTGATATTTAGATCATTGTATTTCATGCGACCTCCGCTTCGGGCTTTTTGGCAGCAGGCTTGCTAGCTTTTTTGGTTTCAGCAATAGCTCCGTACTTGTTGGAAACCCAATTCTTTGCTGGTTGGATTGATTCTAGAGCTGCGATGGTTGCGTAAGCAGTGTTTGTCTTATTGCTTGAGCCAAGAGACTTCGATAGCGCGTTATGTACGCCTGCAACATCCAGAATCGTACGAACAACGCCGCCGGCAATAAGACCAGTACCCGCACTCGCAGGCTTCAACAAAATGTATGCACCACTCACACGGCCAGTAGCTTCATGTGGCAAAGTATCTTTGTAAAGTGCGACCGTGATCATATTTTTCTTAGCAACTTCTGTGGCCTTAGTAATGGCTGCCGTAACATCTGCACCCTTTGCAGTACCAACGCCAACTTTACGTTTGTGATCACCAACAACAACAAGTGCGCGGAATCTAAAACGCCGACCACCTTTTACTACACGAGCAACACGGTCAATGTGAAGGACCTGCTCATCAAACTGTTTTTCTTCTGCTGGCGCATCATTGCGACGGCCACGTGATTGATCGTACTGTGCCATATTAGAACTCCAATCCATTCTGGCGTGCCGCATCAGCAAGCGCCTTGATTCGGCCATGATACTTGCGACCGTTTCTATCAAATACTACTTTTTTAACCTTAACTGCTGTAGCTTTCTTGGCAAGGTTCTCACCAACATAAGCAGCTTTTTCAGTCATCGTCCCTGTTGCCTTTTTGTCTCCAACAGTTGTGAAACTTGCAAGTGTCTTATGTGCGGTATCATCAATGATCTGTGCTGATACATGCAGGTTAGTAATAGAAACACTGAGGCGTGGACGTTCAGTCGTGCCACTAACTGTTGCGCGTACGCGGCGCTTTCGTTGTGCCGCATTCTGTATTTTCTTGGTTAGTCTATTCATAATGGTTCCTATTTGTCCTTACCTGATTTACCGCTCTTACGGATAATACGTTCACCAACATACTTAATACCTTTGCCTTTGTATGGCTCTGGCTTCTTCAGGGAGCGGATTTCAGCCGCTACTTGGCCAACTTGCTGCTTGTTTATACCGCTGATTGTGATAATGTTCTGCTCAACACTCACGGTGATTCCTTGAGGGATCTTATACATAACGTCGTGTGAAAACCCGACATTAAGCTTAAGGTCAGTACCTGCAAGCGCTACGCGGTAACCAACACCGTTAAGTTCTAGCTTTTTCTCAAAGCCTTGGCTTACACCAACTACAAGGTTTTGTAGTAGTGCACGCATCAGGCCGTGCTTTGCACGAACTTTTGGTTCGTCGTTGGCTCGCGTAACGATGATTTCATCGCCTTCTTGTTTGACGGTGATGTCCGGCATGGTGAACTGGCTCAATGAACCTTTGCTCCCGTTAACCGTGATGACATCTTTGTCGACAGTGATTGTCACACCGCTGGGGATTTGAATGGGCAGTTTTCCTACTCGACTCATGATGTTATTCCTTTAATTTCCTTTAATATACTCTACAAATTAGTTCGCCACCGAGACGTTGATCTTTGGCGTCTTTGCCGGTCATAATACCTTTTGATGTAGATACGATGACCAGTCCACGTCCGCGCATGATTGTCGGGATCTTGTCAGCTCTTGTGTACATCCGGCGGCCGGGAGTACTCATTCGACTGATCTCAGTGATACGTGCGTTTTCTGACGGCTGGTTTATAACGATTGATAGCGTTTTGCCTGGTGTGTCTTCGTTCTTTTTAACAGAAACACTCTGAACAAAGTGATTTTGCTTGAGAATCTCAGCAATTGATTCCTTCATCTTTGAATGAGGCATCGTCACTTCTTGTTTGTTTACATTAATAGCATTGCGGATGCGTGTTAGCATATCTGCAACTGGGTCTGTACTTACCATACTCATACTCCTTACCAGCTCGCTTTCGTTACACCAGGAATCTCACCCTTTGAGGCGTGCTCACGGAAACTTATACGACTCAAGCCAAAGGTGCGCATATAAGCATGAGGACGACCAGTTTCCATACAGCGATTCTTCCATCGTGTTGGCGATGAATTACGGGGGAGCTTGTGCAGACCATCGTAATCACCCATTTTCTTTAGCTCAGCACGCTTGTCGGCGTACTGCTTGATCATCTTTTGACGCTTCAAGTCACGTGCAATGATTGATTTCTTAGCCATTACTTGGCTCCCTTCTCATGTGTTTTCTCAAATGGCATACCAAACTTTTCGAGCAAGGCTCGGCTGTGGTCTGGATTATTTGCCTTGATGACAAATACTACTTGCATACCGTGTGGGGTTGTTGTTTCTTCAAAGGTCAGTTCTGGGAATACTGATTGATCAACTAATCCAAGACTAAAGTTACCCTGACGGTCAAAGGCCTTTGCGCTCACACCGTGGAAGTCACGCAGTCGTGGGAGGACTATGTTGATCAAGCGGTCAGCAAATTCGTACATTTTCTCACCCCGAAGAGTTACCTTGAGCCCAATTTTGTTACCTTCGCGCAGTTTGAACGTTGCAATCGAAAGACGTGCAGTGGTTTCAATCGGTTGCTGACCTGTTATTTTGCGAAGTGTGTTTGCAGCAATTTCCATGAGCTTCTTATCGTCTTTTGCACGTCCAAGACCAACGTTTAGAACGATTTTCTCAAGACGTGGTACCTCATTCGAATTCTTAAGGCCAAGATCCTTTTGCAAAGCTGCAGCGTACTCATTGTTGTAGAGTACTTTCAGTCGTGCGTTTGTGGTTGCTACTTGTTTTGTTGCGGTAGCCATTACTTGATCTCCTTGCCGCTTTTCTTAGCGATACGAACTTTGGTGCCTGCTTTGTCAAAGCTGTAGCCAATACGGGTTGGCTTCTTTGAGGTTGGGTCAACCAAAGCTACTTTTGATACCCAGATTGGTTTTGTCAGTTCGATAATACCGCCCTGAGGGTACTGCTTGTTTGGCTTCTGGTGCTTCTTAACGACGTTAATGCCTTCTACTGTGACTTTGTTGTCGCTTGGGTGTACGGCAACGACTTTACCAGTCTTGCCTTTGTACTTACCAGCCAACACCACAACGGTGTCATTCTTCTTCAATCGAATCTTATAAAGCGTCATTATAGTACCTCCGGAGCGAGTGAGATAATCTTGGCGTAACCCATGTCGCGGAGTTCACGAGGAACTGGCCCGAAGATACGAGTTGCCTTAGGTAGTTTATCGTCACCAATGATAACTGCAGCGTTATCATCAAACTTAATTGTTGAACCGTCTTTGCGCTTGATTGGGTAGCTTGTACGTACCACAACCGCGCGAACAACAGTCTTCTTTTTGACGTTGCCGCTAGGGTTAGCTACTTTAACGGTAGCAACGATAGTGTCGCCAACGCGAGCGTAACGCTTGCGTGTGCCGCCAAGAACACGAATGCAAAGGATTTCCTTAGCACCGCTGTTGTCACATACGATTAATCGTGATTCTTGTTGGATCATACGTCTTCCCCTTTGGACTCACGGATAACTGGACGTTCTACTACTTTTGTAAGTGTAAACCGCTTACGTGCACTGATTGGTCGAACTTCGCTAATAATGACTTTGTCGCCTTCTTGCGCTTCGTTCTTTTCATCGTGTGCCATGAATTTCTTACTGACAGAATACTGCTTCTTATAGATTGGGTGTGTCATGCGAGTAACGACGGTGACGGTAATGGTCTTGTCGGCTTTGCTTGATGACACAACACCAGTAAATGTTTTAGCCATTACATGTTCTCCTTCGTTAGCTGCTCGCCCAAAACGGTAAGCATACGCGCCAAGTCTTTACGCTTGTGTCGGATGACCTTAACGTTCTGCACTTCACCACCGTGCATACGGCGTCGTAGTTCAGCGATCTCTTCGCGTAGTTTAGTGCTTTCCTTGGTCAGGTCTGCTGTTGATAATTTACGGATTTCTACAACTTTCATAGTGTTACGCCTCCTCCCTTACGAGGAACTTGGTTTTAATTGGCAACTTGTGGGCAGCCAATCGCATTGCTTCACGGGCTACATCTTCTGGTACACCTTGCATTTCAAACAAGATAGTCCCCGGACGGACCTTAGCTGCAAAATACTCTGGGTTTCCTTTACCACTACCCATCTTTACGTCCTGTGGCTTACGAGTCACTGGAGTATGAGGGAAGATGCGGATCCAGATCTTTCCACCACGCTTGATATGACGAGTCATAGCTTGACGTGCAGCCTCAATCTGGCGAGATGTGATACGCTCTGAGCCTTGTGACTGTAGTGCGTATTCACCAAAGGCAATCGCGTTTCCACTAGTAGCTACTCCGCGGATCTTGCCCTTGCGTACCTTTCGGTACTTTGTTCGTTTTGGCATTAACATGTTAGGCTACCTCACCCTTGTAGATCCATACTTTAACGCCAATGATGCCTTTTTGCGTCGTGGCTCGTGCTGCAGCGTAGTCGATATCTGCTCGAATGGTATGTAGTGGAACACTACCAGCAACTTCTTTTTCAAGTCGTGACATATCAGCACCGTTAAGTCGACCAGCGACTTCAATACGAATACCCTTAGCACCAGCACGCATAGTGTTAGCAGAAGATTGCTTAATAGCACGACGGAATGAGATTCTTCGTTCTAGTTGGTTAGCAATGTTTTCAGCAACAAGCTTGGCGTACATTTCTGGCTTCTTGATTTCTTCGATGTTAACACGAGCAGGAACTCCGTAGATCTTTTCGATAGCAGCCTTAAGCTCTTGTGCTCCTGAACCTCCGCGACCAATCACAACACCAGCTTTTGCTGTGGTGACTGTTACAGTGACAAGGTTTGGTGATCGTTCAATATCTACCTTGTTAATTGCTCCACGTGAGCCAACTTTGTTGACAATCAAACGTCGAACCTCAAGATCTTGACGAAGGTAGTTTGCATAATCTTTCTTGGATGCGAACCACTTGCTGCGCCAGTCCTTATTGACTTGAAGTCGCATGCTGATTGGGTTTACTTTTTGTCCCATTACTTCTTCTCCTCAGCTTTCTTAGCTTGCGCAGGTTTCTTAGGTGCACGCTGCTCACCATCAACAATTACAGTGATATGAGATGTGCGACGTTGGAAAGGAAGGGCACGACCATGTGCTGCAGGACGGTATCGCTTGTAACGAACACCAGGGGTGACGGTAATTGCAGTAATAGTCAGCGTGTCGGCCTTGTAGTTATGGTTGTTATCAGCATTTGCCTTGGCAGACTTGATAGCCTTGATAACTGGTTCAGCTGCACGACGTGGTGTGTGCTGCAGGATGGTGATGGCGTCTTCAACAGAGCGACCACGAACCAAGCTAGCTACAACACCAACCTTACGTGGGCTCATACGAACACCTTTACTAATAGATTGGACAGACATTGTTATTTGCCTCCCTTAGCAAGCTTACCGCCATGTGAGCGGAACTTGCGGGTAGGTGCAAATTCACCGAGCTTATGACCAACCATGTTTTCGGTAATGAAAACAGGAACATGCACTTTACCGTTGTGAACAGCAATAGTTTTGCCAACAAACTCAGGACTAATTGTGCAAGCACGTGCCCAAGTCTTAATGATAGTACGGTCTTCGCTGCCCAAAGCGTTTACTTTCTTAGCAAGCTTTGGATCGACAAATGGACCTTTCTTTAGTGATCGACTCATAATGCTACCTTATTTCCTCTTCGCCTGATGACGGGTTCTTACAATAAACTTACTGCTCGTCTTGCGACTACGTGTCTTGAAACCAAGTGTCTTCTGACCCCAAGGCGTACGTGGATCGCGACCAATACCGTGTGCACCACCGTCACCACCACCGTGCGGATGATCAGCTGCGTTCATAGCAATACCACGAACGCCTGGACGCTTACCCTTGAGGCGATTACGGCCAGCTTTACCAATCTTGATGTTCTGATGTTGTACGTTACCAACGGTTCCGAGACTCGCAGTACATGTCAGATGGACTAAGCGGACTTCGCCACTAGGCAGTTTAACTTGTGCATAGTCACCTTCTTTTGCAGCAAGCTGAACACTAGCACCAGCAGAGCGTGCTAGCTGGGCACCACGTCCTGGCTGTAATTCAACAGCGTGGAGAATACTACCAACCGGGATGTTCTTGAGAGGAAGACGGTTACCAAGTTCTATGGCTACTTCTTCGCCAGACTCAATCTTCTGGCCAACCTGCATGTTAGCGGCTGCCAGAATGTAGTGATATACGTTATCGCTGTCTTTGATACGAGCAATACGAGCAGAACGGTTCGGGTCATACTCAATGTGTTCAATCGTAGCAACTGTACCAGGGGCTAGCTTGAAGTTAACCTTACGGTAGAACTTCTTTGCGCCACCACCACGATGACGAGTAGTAATGCGGCCTTGGTTGTTACGCCCACTCTTTTGCTTCTTTACAACGAGAAGTGAACGAACAGGCTTGCGTGTAGTGATTTCGCTCATATCCTGCGTGGTCATACCGCGCTGTGCAGGAGTAACTGGCTTCATCTGTTTAATGGCCATTACTTGGTCTCCTTTTTAGCCTTCTTAGCGGCTTTTTCAGCTTGCTTAGCTTCAGCGTCGGCAGCTTCATCAATTGCATCAAATACAGGTATTTTGTCGCCTTTTGCTACGCGGACGTAGGCTTTTTTGATGTCACTGCGCTTACCGGCAACTGCTCGGCTTCGCTTACGATAGCTCTGCTTGACTTTGCCTTTAGCAACAATAATGTTTACTTCTTCAACCTTAACGTCAAACTGAGCAGCAACAGCTGCAGCTACCATGACTTTATTAGCGCTGGTAGGCACATCAAAAACGTAGGTGTTATGTAGTTTGCTCAAAGCGTAAGTCTTTTCACTCATGCGTGGCTTCAATGCTAGTTCTTTACTCATTTTGCAGCCTCATCTTTCTTTGCCGGAGCTGTAAGCCAAGCTACAACTTCCTTGAGTGCTCCAGCAGTAATCAGGATCATATCTGCATTCAGAACATCATATACGTTTAGGTAGCTACTCTGGGAGACCTTTACGTCACGGAGATTACTGGTCGCACGGACAATTTCTGGAGTTTTCTGCTCAGTGACAATAAGCGTTCGACGCATAGCACCAACCTTATCAAGTAATTTGACGGCTTCTGAGGTTTTGCCGTCTTTGATAGCAAAGGCTTCAATGACTGCAATCTTGTTTGCTTCTGCAGCAACGCTCAACGCTTGGCGGATTGCCTGGCGCTTTGCAGCTGTTGGCATTCGCTTGGTGTAGTTTTCGTTACCTGTTGGGCCGAAAACGATACCACCACCGCGCCAAATTGGGTTACGGCTTGAACCGAAACGTGCGCGGCCAGTACCCTTTTGTTTCCAAGGCTTGCGGCCACCACCACGGACATCGCCGCGGTTTTTAACATTAGCTGTGCCGAGTCGGCCGTTAGCAAGATACGCTACGTATGCTTGCTTAAGTAGATCATGGTTAGCTGTGTCGACTGCAAAGACTGCTTTGTCGAGTTTTGCAGCAGTTGTAGCTTTAGTGCCGGATTTGGTAAATGTTGTTACTGCCATATTATGCTCCTTGTACCACAACTATGCTTTTGCGTGGACCTGGCACTGCACCGACGACGCCGATGATATTGTGCTCTGTGTCTACGAGTGCAATCTTTAGGTTTGTGACGGTAACGCGTTCGTGACCCATTTGGCCGGCCATTTTCTTACCCTTGAAGATGCGCTGTGGGTACATAGAACCGATAGAACCAACCTTACGGGTGTTTCCTTTACCACCATGTGTTTTGCGCTGTCGGTGGAAGTTGTGACGCTTGATCGTTCCTGCCCAGCCTTTACCTTTGCTCGTGCCAGTGACTTGTACCGTGTCGCCAATTGAAAAGACCTCTGGTGTGAGCGTTTCGCCAACCTTGAGGTCTTCTGTGATTTCTGGAACGCGAATTTCGCGTACGATTTTTGGTGTTACTTTTGATTGCTTGAAATGTCCTGCCTGGGCTTTGCCCATATTCTTGGCAGTTTCAAAACCGAGCTGCACAGCTGTATAGCCGTCAACATCTGTGGTTTTGACTTGCGTAATAACGCAAGGACTAGCGGAAAGCAAGGTAACAGCAGTCATAGTACCGTCATCAGAGATGGTACTGGTCATGCCAACCTTTCGTGTAATAAGGGCTTTCATAGTGTCTTATAACCTTTTCGTTACAGGTACAGTGCATGAAAATACTTGATGGCCGGTGGTTTCTACCTCTGTAGACCTACCAATTCATCAAGTTCATGATGTACACAAAGTTTGATATACCATAACAGATTAGCAGAAAACACCCACTACTGTCAATATGTTGTCTATTCTACATTTAATTCTGAAAGATTTTGGGTGGATCTTTTTAAAGGCTATATAACAATATGGAGGCCGAGGGGGAGCCAGAAGCTAATGAAGGCCGACATCAAGAGAATAGCGTAGCCAATCTTTTTGTCGAGCTGTAAACGCTCGTGACGCAGTAATACTACACCAGCTAGCAGACCAATTGGTATGGGTATTTGTGCTCCACTACTAGTGACAATGCGTAGCCAGAACGATCCTAGTACGAGGTAAACGACGAGTTTTAGAAAGTATATACTGTCTACTTCTTTGGTTCGTGTTTGTTTTGTTTTTGTTTTACTCGGCATTTAGTTAGTATAACAGCTTACGCTTTCTAAACCAGTTGGATTGTTCTATTAACTATTGGTAGGACCGGTCAAATAATGATGCAAAGTTTCATCGCTCAGTACATCGTTTGCTAGTACTTCTGCCTCATGTCGCATGGCTCTCGTTGCACTATCCAACCTGAAAACTCGGCTGAAGTTGCCAAACTGAGCCTTATCTACCTCATGGCTGAGCCTCTCGGTATGTGCGATCGAGGCCATATACGCGATAGAATGTGAATACACACGCGCTGTACTCCTTCGGTAACTACTGTGCGGTTCGGACCCAACGAGTGCCAGTAGTTTCCAGTGCCCACGACCGGCGATATCTTGAGCTGACGAACGAGCATTTGCCATGATAGTATCCTCAATCGTTTCATGTGTTGCCACTGACTGAAGAAGCCCATTGACGGTGCTGAAGTAGCGGCGCCGTTCACTGATACTGGCCATCATTTTTCTTCCGAGCATGAGTCCAACTATTGCGCCAGTGACGAATGCAGCTCCAGATTGTGACATCAACGTCGGGTCGTCTTCATGTTTTTCTGATGCCCCACTCAATGTTACACGTAAATAATATGGCACCTTCTGCCAGTTGTAATTTGCATACTCAATACTACCCTTTTTTGCAACAGCATCAATAATCGACTCGCAAGCATTGTCAAATTCAAACTGAACGTTATCTAATGCTCGTTGAGTTGGCATTGTTCCAAGAATTTCTAAATCAGACATGGGTAGTATGTTATTTATGTTCGGTGTATGTAGTTACTTCAGCGTAACTGACAACTACATCTTTATTTCGGCATCACAGCCGGCAGGAAGCGAAAGATTCATTAGTGAATCAATTGTCTTTGGTGTTGGCTCTAACACATCGATAATACGTTTGTGTACACGCATTTCAAACTGTTCACGGCCTTTTTTATAAACGTGCGGGCTCTTAACAACAGTGTAAGTTGTTTTCTTGGTTGGAAGTGGGATTGGCCCAGCAATTGTTGCACCGGTACGGATTGCTGTATCAACAATCTGCTTAGCAGACTGATCGATTACTTTGTGATCATATGCCTTAAGACGGATACGGATCTTTTGCTTACCGTCTTTCTTTTCTAGTGGTTTTTTGGCGTCAGCCATGATGTGCTCCTTTCATGAGCACTAGGGCGGAGGGGGAAGGATGAAGGGTGGAGGTTTTCCTCATTCCCTTTTGCCTTAGCCCTTAGCCCTAGTCTGTGATGTAACATCTCCGTAAGTGCTATAGAGAGCCCTGTACGACGACTTTTAGTCATCACGATTAGTTTGTAATACAATCCTACAACAATAATCAATTTTTGTGAAGGATCTTCTGTTAAGTGATACTAGATGCAGCCTCTAATGTGCGCTGCCTTTCACTTCGCTCAATGCCATAGCGTTTATCAAGTGTATGTCGCGGCCCGCCTTGAAAAGCATTATATGCCGATAGTGCGTAGTTAAGTGCGCGCTTACCAACTAAGTGACACCTGTCATATCTGCCGTAGTAGTATCCACTGGTATCGATATTGAAGTATCTCTCTTGTCGCAGCGTTTCAACTTCATGAAGTGTTACACCTTCATCATCTGCGAGCTGCCTGAATATGTAGCCACTAAGTTCATATGCAACATCATTGGCGAGGGCTATTTCACCGTTGTCGATAAGTTCTGTAGCTTTCTGAATAGTTTCAGCTAAACCACATTCTTGACTAGCAATCTCCTCAATACTAGTTCGTATGAGTCCCGCCTGGCTATCACGCGAATAATAGGTCATGTTTTCTCCTTAAGATCGTCTGAAATATATACAAAAGTAGCGATAAACGCAAGCACAAGCATAATCAGAACACTTTGCGTGGTGGTTTTAGATAGAGCTCGGGTTTTTCAAGCGTGTTATGCAGTGTTAGTAACCGATAATGAAAAAGGAGCTGTACTTAGCGTATAGCTCCTTTTTCTGTCGCAGGTCTTATCCTGCAGTGTGCCCTGGTAAAGGGGCGAGATCGCTACTTGTTGATCTTGGTAACAACACCAGCACCTACGGTACGGCCACCTTCGCGGATAGCGAAGCGTAGACCCTGTTCCATAGCGATTGGTGCAAGCAGTTTAACCTTGAAGGTTACTGTGTCGCCCGGCATGACCATTTCTTTGTCAGCTGGGAGTTCAACCTCACCAGTTACGTCCGTAGTACGGAAGTAGAACTGTGGCTTGTAGCCCTTGAAGAATGGTGTGTGACGACCGCCTTCATCCTTAGTGAGGATATAGACTTCTGCATCAAACTCAGTGTGAGGAGTGATTGAACCAGGCTTAGCCAAAACTTGGCCGCGCTCGATGTCATCACGCTCAATACCACGAAGCAAGATACCAGCGTTATCACCAGCTTGTCCTTGATCAAGAGATTTCTTGAACATTTCGATGCCAGTTACAACTGATTTCTTGGTGTCGCGGACACCAGTAATTTCAACTTCGTCGTTAACTTTAACGATACCTTGTTCAATACGGCCAGTAGCAACAGTGCCACGACCTTTGATTGAGAAGACGTCTTCGATAGCCATCATGAAAGGCTTGTCGAGGTCGCGCTTAGGCTCTTCAACATAGTCATCCATAGCTTTGATCAGTTCCATGATTGCATCTTCGTTAGCTGCATCGCCTTCGAGTGCCTTGGTAGCTGAACCCTTGATGATTGGAGCATCTTCGTCAAAACCGTTCTTAGCGAGCAGTTCACGAATGTCCATTTCAACTAGTTCGATGAGTTCTGGATCAGCAAGATCCATCTTGTTCATGAATACAAGAATCTTAGGTACGCCCACTTGCTTAGCAAGAAGTACGTGTTCACGAGTCTGAGGCAACGGACCGTCGTTAGCGGCAACCACGAGGATAGCACCATCGATCTGCGCAGCACCGGTAATCATGTTCTTCACATAGTCGGCGTGACCTGGCATGTCAACGTGCGCGTAGTGGCGCTTTTCTGATTCATATTCTTGGTGAGAAGTCGCAATGGTAATACCACGTGCTTTCTCTTCTGGGGCGTTGTCAATCTGATCATACGCAATTGGTTTGTTAACGTCGCTCGGTAGCTTTTTAGCTAGTACAGCGGTGATAGCAGCCGTAAGTGTCGTTTTACCGTGGTCAACGTGACCCATAGTACCTACGTTTACATGCGGCTTGCTTCGGTCAAAATCTGCCATGTAGATTTGTCTCCTATTATTAGTTCATTATTTTATCGCGGTCCATGTCACATCAATAGCAACGCCCTCTCGCGAGTACATCAATAATCTTACCTGTTAGTCGGTCTTTTGTAAAGAGTTTTAACGTCAGTTTAGGAAGTGCACAAGTATATTATTGAGCTGCCAATATTTGCACACAAAACCGTTCTTCTAGTTCTTGTTGTGCAGTCATGGTTCTATCAAGAGCTAGACGCTCATAGTCATTCACCATGAATTGAGGCATTTTTACAGTAGGAATAGATTCGTTGTCTGATGATACAGGTAAACCAAGCCAGATATACTGATTACTTACAGCAGTACTACAGCGTCGAAGCGTATCAGCACATTCTCGATCTGGAATATAGTGAGCAGCTTCAATCTGTCTTTTGACCAGTTGTCTACTTAGCCACAAACCCATTGTGAACGTTGACTGTTCCCG
Organism: Patescibacteria group bacterium; assembly: GCA_052034685.1. GTDB lineage: Bacteria > Patescibacteriota > Saccharimonadia > Saccharimonadales > CAYUUR01 > CAYUUR01. The sequence continues at coordinate 16,655 of JBPOIH010000007.1, forward strand.
ATCGTAGCTCGTATATGCAAAGTAAATAACTGCATGACCACTGTAGCCTGGCTCTATGCTACGGAATCGTTCGGCGCTAATCTCGGTAAACTTGTCGCGAAGCATGCTTACTACTTGGCGTTTTTGGCAATGATAGCTTCTGTGACGTTTGGTGGAACGTCTTCGTAGTGGTCAAGCTCCATACTTGAACTCGCACGACCTTGCGTCATTGAACGCAGGTTGGTGGTGTAACCAAACATTTCACCAAGTGGTACAAAGGCAGTGATTTCTTTAACGCCGCTGGAAAGGTCTTCCATAGACTCGATGCGTCCACGCTTACTGTTGAGGTCACCAATGACATCGCCCATGAACTCTTCAGGTGTTACGGCAACAACCTTCATGATAGGTTCAAGGAGTACTGGCTTAGCAACCTTCACACCAGCTTGCAGTGCCATAGAGCCAGCAATCTTAAAGGCCATTTCGTTTGAGTCAACGTCGTGGTAGCTTCCGTCGTACAGTTCTGCCTTGATATCAACAACAGGGTATCCGGCGATAACACCGTTAGACATTGCCTCGATGATACCTTGCTCAACTGGCTTGATGTATTCACTTGGGACAACTCCACCCTTGATAGAGTTAATGAACTCAAAGCCTTTACCAGCTTCGTTCTGAGACAGGCGAAGCCAAACGTGACCGTACTGACCACGTCCACCAGATTGCTTGACGAACTTACCTTCAATTTCAACAGCGTCTTTGCGGATAGTTTCACGGTAGGCAACCTGTGGTTGACCAATGTTAGCTTCGACGTTAAATTCGCGCTTCATACGGTCAACGAGAATTTCGAGGTGAAGCTCACCCATACCAGAGATAATTGTCTGGCCTGTTTCTTCGTCAACACGAACACGGAAAGTTGGATCTTCCTCTGCAAGACGCTGCAATGCTAGGCTCATCTTCTCTTGGTCAGCCTTTGTCTTTGGTTCGATTGCAATGCTGACAGGCGGTTCAGGGAATGTAATGCTCTCAAGCACAATAGGATCATTGATTTCACAAAGTGTGTTACCAGTTGTTGTACCCTTAAGGCCAACGATGGCAGCGATATCACCAGCACCGATTTCAGTAACGTCTTCACGCTTGTCAGCTTGCAGACGTACAATACGGCCGATGCGTTCTTTGCTACCCGTAGAACTGTTCAGAATATATGACCCAGCTACGAGCTTACCTGAGTAAACACGGAAGTAAGCCAGCTTACCAACAAAAGGATCAGTTGTGATCTTAAAGGCCAGCGCTGCAAAAGGATCAGATTCGCTTGGCTTTCGCTCAATTTCATCACCAGTCTTTGGGTGCGTGCCCCAGGTAGAACCAACGTCAAGTGGGCTTGGCAGGTAGTCATTAACCATATCGAGTACTTTTTCTACGATAACGCCACGGCCATCGCCCCCAGTTACGGCAAAGAACTTACCTGATAGCACAGCGGTACGGATAGCTTGCTTGATTTCATCAGTTGACAGACCTTCTTCACCGACTTCAAAGAACTTCTCCATCATGGCTTCGTCTTCTGCGACGGCATTTTCTATCAGCAGGCTGCGGTATTTCTTGGCCTTGTCGAGCATATCTTCTGGGATTTCACCCTCAATCAGCTCTTTATCGGTGAAGTCTTTGTAGGTGTATGCCTTCATTTCGACGAGGTCAATTACACCGTTGATGGCTTGTTCAAAACCAATTGGCAAATGCACAGGGAATGCGTGTTTGCTGAGGCGGTTATGGATAGAGTCGAGAGACTTGTAGAAGTCACCACCCGTTTGGTTGATTTTGTTGATGAAACAAATACGTGGGACTTTGTACTTGTCAGCTTGGCGCCAGACAGTTTCAGATTGTGATTCAACACCCATCTTACCGTCAAAGACCACACACGCACCATCAAGCACACGTAGTGAACGCTCAACTTCAACGGTGAAGTCGATGTGACCAGGAGTATCGATAATGTTAATCTGGTTACCCTTCCAGTAACAAGTCACAGAAGCAGCCACGATAGTAATACCGCGTTCGCGTTCTTGTGCCATCCAGTCGGTTGTTGTCTCACCTTCGTGCACTGCACCGATCTTGTGGTTCAAACCAGTACGGTAGAGGATACCTTCTGTAGTGGTAGTTTTACCGGCATCAATGTGCGCGATAATACCGAGGTTCCTAATATCTTTCATTGGTGTTGTTTTTGCCGCCATTCTCTATCCCTCTTTCTGTTCGTTCGTAATGCTCTTGTATTGTGTTGCGAGTGTTTCTAATCGTTGTTGAGTACCTTCAGCACCATCTGCCATTTGGCTTCTGTAGGCTAGGCTGTATGCAAGGGTGTCCCAGACGGCCTCTTCGGCTGCGAAAACATCATTAGTAGACAGGTCGAGTGCTGAATCAAGATCAACACGTACACTGTCCCTAACGACAGACTTGGCCAGCGCCATATACAACTCTGAAGGCGAATCAACGGATTCTTTCTCAAAGAGTTCTTCAGCAAGCTGCATCCATCTGGTTTTGTTTATTGCAATCTCAGCCACTCTATTGTGCCACACCGCTTTCTGCATCTTGTGGCACGCCAGCGTATGGTGACGCTTCGTACAAGAAGTCAACATTTGCAACTGGTCCGTAGTCTCTGAAGACTTCGATAGCGTCATCTCGGACATCGACGTCATCTACCACCCAAGCACGGACAGTGTCAAAGCCTTCTACCTGGAATGGATTCTGTGGTCGATACCTTAGTGCATCGACTACAAACAGCTCACCACAAGCAGCTTCATTGAACATTCCTTGGTCGCCGATACTGAGGAGATCTGCTGATACTTTTGTTTCAAACGCCATGATTATCTCGCAAAGTGAGCAAAGGCTCGGTTAGCTTCAGCCATCTTGTGTGTGTCTTCACGCTTCTTAACGGCTGTTCCTGTGTTGTTGTAGGCGTCCATAAGCTCTGCAGCAATGCGGTCTTCCATGCTCATACCTTTTTTGGCGCGAGCAGCAGCAACAAACCACATCATGGTGAGGTGATTCTGGCGTTGGCCCTTAACTTCAAAAGGAATCTGGTAGTTCGCACCACCAACGCGGCGAGAACGAGTCTCAACCTGCGGCTGAATGTTCTTCATAGCTTGTTCAAACACATCAAGTGGGTTCTGCACCTTGAGCTTATCGGCAGCTTTTTGCATACCACCATAGACAAGTCGTTCAGCAAGCTGCTTCTTACCGTTAAGCATGACGCGGTTAATAAGACGCTGGACCTGTACAGAGTTGTACACGCGGTCAGCTGGGATATCTCGCACGAGTGATTTGGTTACTTTTCTAGGCATTTTGGACTCCTTCCGCAACAATCGCGCATTCTGGTAGTTCATCTACTCCCGACTCTCGGTATGCTTCGAAAATACGATTACATGTACTAAATACATTTATGGCATCTTTGCCAGTAGTTGAGACTGTTGGGTTAATGTTAGGGCACTGCCAGTAGCATTCCCCAGAGTCTCTTTGCTCAGCAGTAACAGGGCCTCCTGCGACAACAAAGCTTTCGCTAAATAATGGACCTTCGCTGAAACTCATTATTTGCTCTCTTTCTTGGCACCGTACTTGCTACGTCCCTGTTTGCGGTTTTCGACACCTTGCAGGTCAAGTGCACCTCGCACAATGTGATAACGAACACCAGGAAGATCCTTAACACGTCCACCACGGATCAGAACAACAGCGTGTTCCTGTAGGTTGTGGCCTTCGCCAGGGATATATGCCCAAACTTCATGACCGTTGTTCAAACGTACACGAGCGACTTTACGAAGCGCAGAGTTTGGCTTCTTTGGAGTTTTCGTGGTGACCTTAACACAGACACCACGCTTCAGCGGTGCTGCTTTTTCATAGTTTCTAGTTTTGAGGTTGTTAACAACCTTGTGTAGGGCTGGAGATTTTGACTTCTCCTTCTTGATGCTGCGCGGTTTACGCACGAGCTGATTGATTGTTGGCATAGTTCTCCTTGTCTACTGCAGCATGTGATCGCCAAAATCACACGGCTCAGACATTAGTTTATCGTTGTAAATAATATCAGGTTTGTACGAATCGTACAAGTCTTTGGCTCGGGTTGGTTGACGTGCAATGGTTTAGCACGTCAACCCTGGCCCTGGAACTTAGGCTTCGGTGGTAACTTTTGAAGCGACTTTAGGATCGTCAAGCTCAGGACGATAGCCGGTACCAACAGGTATGCGACGTCCCAAGATAACGTTTTCCTTCAAGCCATACAGGTGGTCAACCTTACCACTGGTTGCTGCGGCAATCAGCACACGAGTAGTGTCTTGGAAGCTCGCAGCACTCAAGAACGACTCAGTTGATAGTGACGACTTAGTGATACCAAGTAGCAACTGTACAAACTTAGCTGGAGCTTTACCGTCAGCTACAAGCCGCTCGTTTTCTTCAATGACAGCGATTTTACTGACGATGTCGCCAGTTACAAATTCACTATCACCAGATTCCTCAATCTGCACGCGGCCAAACATCTGACGCACGATGATTTCAAGGTGCTTATCTGCAATGTTCTGACCTTGTGAGGCAAAGATACGCAAGATTTCGTTCATGATGTAACGCTGCGTTACTTCAACACCTTGTAGGCGCATCAGTTCGTGCAGGTTAATCGAACCATTGGTGAGTCTTTGACCAGCAACAACTTCGTCACCGTCTTTGACAACCATTTGCTTGAATCCTGGGATCTCATAGCGGGCTGTTGGCTGATCTGAAGGCGTAATGACAATCTTGTCCTTGCGCACTGCAATCTTACCAGCAACAGGTACTACCAGCGGGCTAGAAGCGTTCTGGCCAGTAGCAACTACGTCACCTACGGATACTTCAGCACCGTCTTCAATATCAGCAGTTCTTCCCTTAAGAGCGAGCTCTACTTTTTCCTTGCTGTTAGAGGTTACTTCTACTACATACTGATTGCCATCTTCCCAGAGTCGGACTGTTCCAGCCATTTCACTCAAGTAAGCCTGACCCTTTGGAGTACGTACTTCAAAGATTTCTTCAACACGTGGCAAACCTTGCGTAATGTCGTCAGCCGCAGCAGAACCACCAGAGTGGAAGGTTCGAAGCGTCAACTGCGTACCAGGTTCACCGATACTTTGTGCGGCAATCACACCAATTGGGTGACGGTTTGCAACGACTTCGCCAGTAGCAGGGTCGAGACCGTATGACTTACGTGATACGCCTCGTACGCTAGTACAGCTCAGCACGCTCATGATACGAACGCCATCAAGCGATTCATCGGCCTCAATGGCGGCAGCTTTTTCACGAGTGATAGCGTCGCCTTTTTTGACAATCTTGCCAATGTTTTCTGCAGCATAACGACCTTCTAGTCGTGATGAATAGCTCACACCAATTTCTTTGGCGTCAGAGCGGTAGATGGCAAAACCATGGTCTTCACAGTCTTCTTCAAGTGTAAAGACATCTTGTGCGACATCAACCAAACGACGAGTCAGATAGCCTGAGTCAGCTGTCTTGAGGGCGGTGTCGATCATACCCTTACGAGCACCACGGGTGGCCGTAAAGTACTCGAGCGGAGAAAAGCCATACTTATAGTTTGACTTAACTGGTAGCTCAATCGTGCGACCGGTAGCATCTGCAACTGGTCCAAGCATACCGACAGCTGTCGTTACCTGACCGAGGTTACCACGAGCACCAGATACTACAGCGATAGACATAGAACTGTCTTCGTTAGCAAACTGTGCAGCCAAGGTTTCCTGAACAGTCGCATATACCTTACCCCAAGTTTCAACAACGAGGCGGTAACGTTCTTCTTCAGTGATGAAACCTTGATCGTACTGATCGCTGATTTCTGCACCTTTGCGTTCACCTTCGGCCAAGATCTCTTTAAGACCCTTAATGTCGCTGAAGTCACTCATACCCATAGACAAACCTGAAACAGTCGCATAGGTGAATCCGAGGTCCTTCAGATCATCAGCGATCTCTGCAGTCTTGTCTTGTCCGTAGTTTTCGTACACCTGCGACATGACTTGCTGCAAGCGTTTTTTGGTCATAGCGTCGTCTTGGAATGGGAAGTCTTCTGGGAAGATTTCATTAAAGAGTACGCGACCAAGCGTTGTCTCACGAGTAACACCACGGAATGGAATCCGTACATGTGTCTGTAAGCTGAGAGATCCGCCATCAAGCGCCATAAGCGCTTCGTCAAGGCCTGAGAAGCCACGAATTTTCTTGTCTTCACTGGCTGCGCGGTCGTATGTTAGATAGTAACAGCCGAGCACAATATCTTGCTCGATATGGAGGATTGGCGAACCGTCGGCAGGTTTGAGTAGGTTCTTGTTGCTTGCCATGATGTTCTTAGCTTCATCTTGTGCAGCATCGCTCAAAGGCAAGTGCACGGCCATCTGGTCACCATCAAAGTCAGCGTTGAAACCTTTACATACGAGTGGGTGTAGCTGAATTGCTTTACCTTCAATCAACACTGGTTGGAAAGCCTGGATCGAAAGACGGTGCAATGATGGAGCACGGTTCAATAGTACGTATTTGCCCTGGATGACTTTATCAAGTGCATCCCAGACAGGTGTTTCGCCGGCTTCGATCATGCGTGTTGCAGAACGAATGTTGTGAGCGTGCTCGTTTTCGATGAGTTCACCAATGACAAATGGCTTGAATAGCTCAAGAGCCATCATCTTAGGGAGACCACACTGGCTGATCTTGAGTTCTGGTCCAGCAACAATCACTGAACGACCAGAATAATCAACGCGCTTACCAAGCAAGTTCTGACGGAAACGTCCTTGCTTACCCTTAAGCATGTCACTCAAAGACTTCAGACGACGTCGTTGGCCAGTTGCCGCTACAGCACGTCCTGAACGAGCGTTACTGTTGTCGATCAAAGCATCTACTGCTTCTTGTAACATACGCTGTTCGTTACGGCAGATAACTTCTGGAGCGTTAAGGTCCATAAGTTTCTTCAAACGGTTGTTACGGTTAATGACACGTCGGTAAAGATCGTTAAGGTCACTGGTAGCAAATCGTCCACCGGTCAACTGCACCATTGGTCGCAGGTCTGGAGGGATCACAGGCAGAACGCTTACACAAAGACTGCTTGGCTTAATACCTGCGCGGTCCATGCTTTCAAGCAAACGAAGTCGCTTCATCAGCTTCTTCTTGCGTTGTCCCTTTGCTTCTGCCGCCTCTTCTTCAAGCGACTTGATAAGTGCTCCAAGGTCAACTTCTGTCAGTAGATCACGTAGTGCAGAACCTCCCATACCTACTTCAATGATGTCTTGGTATTCGTCGGGTAGAGCACGGTAGTCGTTCTCGCTGATAAGGGCCATCTTTACGAGTCCAACAAGCTGAGCCTTAGAAAGGTCAAATGCCTCATTTAGCTCATCAAGTTCTTTGTTCTGAGCTTCAGCCAAGGCCTTAACGTCAGAACCTTCTTCTTTTGCTTGTGCCTCGTATCGTAGTTTGATTGCTTCTTTAGCAGCTTCAAACTCGGCTTCTTTGTCTTTGAGGAACTTGTCACGCTTATCTGTGTCAACAGACTTAATGATGTAACTCGCGAAGTAGACAACTCGCTCCAGGCTCTTAACTGTTGCACCAAGTACGAGACCCATTGCTGATGGTGTACCACGAAGGAACCAAATGTGTGCAACTGGTGTAGCAAGGCTAATATGACCCATACGTTCACGTCGCACAATGCTCTTGGTTACAAGTTCGCCTTTTTTGTCGACAGCAGCTTCGCGTGAGCGAACGCCCTTGTACTTAGCATCATGTGGGTTAATGTCTTTGACCGGACCAAAGATCCTCTCACAGAATAGGCCGTCGCGTTCTGGTTTCTGTGTTCGATAATTGATTGTTTCTGGCTTGGTTACTTCACCGTGTGACCAGTCAAGAATATCTCCTGAGCTGGCAACGGCTAGGCGTACCGCGTCAAAATCTGCAATATCTGTTCCGCTTGAGTAACGACGCATTACGCTACCTCCTTCTCTGCTTCATCATCTGAGACGGCTACCGAAGCCTCGTCTGCATCATCGGATGTATCATCCGCAACTACTGTCGTGGTTGCACTGCCGTGCAGTTCATCGTCAAGTTCCATCATGGCAAACTCGTCTGTGACTGCATCTTCAGTAATATCGATGTTGTTAATTTCTTCTGTAGGCACAGGAACGTCTGAAATATGTGCTGCTTCGTCTTTGACGTTGTCAGCAAGCACTTCTTCAGCGTCAATGACAGCATCTGATGTTACGAGGTCAACCTTAAGGCCAAGACCTTGTAGCTCTTTTACAAGCACGTTGAACGATTCAGGGACCTTTGGTCCAACAATCTCTGTCTTCTTAATGATAGACTCGTAAGCTTTGCTACGACCATACACATCGTCTGACTTGATAGTCAGCATTTCTTGCAAGGTGTTTGATGCGCCGTATGCTTCGAGCGCCCACACTTCCATTTCTCCAAATCGCTGACCACCGTTTTGCGCCTTACCGCCAAGAGGCTGTTGCGTCACCATGGTGTATGGACCAGTTGAACGCGCGTGGATCTTGTCAGTAACCATGTGATTGAGCTTAATCATGTACATACTACCGACGGTAGTGCGTTCCTTGAAGGCTTCACCGGTACGCCCATCATAGAGCTGCTGCTTGCCGTCTTCTGGCAGACCAGCCTCTTTGAGGAGTTCTTGGATAGTCGTAATCTTAACACCGTCGAATGATGGACTTGCAACGGTAATACCGAGTGCGCGAGCTGCCATACCAAGGTGTGTTTCAAACAGCTGTCCTACGTTCATACGACTTGGCACGCCCAACGGGTTCAACACGATGTCGATTGGCGTACCATCTTCTGTGAATGGCATGTCTTCAATCGGCATAACGCGGGCGATAACACCCTTGTTACCGTGACGTCCACCAAGCTTATCGCCAACAGAGATCTTGCGCATTTGAGCCACAAAGACTTGGATCTGCATGATGACACCAGCTTTGAGTTCATGTCCGTTCGCACGTGAGAAGACTTTGACGCCAACAACTTTACCGTGCTTACCGTTACTCATACGCTGTGATGTATCACGAACTTCTTTGGCTTTTTCACCAAAGATAGCTCGCAGCAAGCGTTCTTCGCTAGAAAGCTCTTGTTCGCCCTTTGGCGTAATCTTACCAACCAAGATGTCTCCTGGGTGGACTTCTGCACCAATACGGACAATACCGTCTTCATCAAGGTGACGAAGTGCGTCTTCTGAAACATTCGGGATATCACGAGTAACAATTTCAGGGCCTAACTTTGTCTCGCGAACTTCCGTCATGTAGTCCACGATATGAACTGATGTCAGCGTGTCGTCTTCCACGAGTTTACGAGAGATGATGATAGCATCTTCAAAGTTGTAACCACGCCATGGCATGAATGCTACAAAGAGATCCTTGCCAAGTGCCAGTTCGCCCTTAGAGATCGACATACCTTCGATAAGCACATCGTCTTTTTTAACCTTCTGACCAGCTGTTACGACAACCTTTTGGTTGATGCTAGTGCCTTCGTTGCTACGAACGTAGTGAAGTGGTTCGTACTTGACGCTGCCGCTCTTGTATTTAACAACTACTTCGTCAGCTGAGGCCCGCGTTACTTCACCGGCGTCTTCAGCAAGGATCATTTGACCACTGTTACGAGCAACAGCACCTTCTAGACCAGTACCAACAATTGGCGCTTGTGGCTTAATAAGCGGAACAGCTTGACGCTGCTGGTTACTACCCATCAATGAGCGATACACATAGTTCTTTTCAATGAACGGAATCAGACCGGCTGATGAACCGATAATCTGCTTACGCGATGCATCCATGTGTGTTACATCGTTAGAATCAACTTCACCTGTCTGCAAGCGGTTACGAGCACTCACGCGCTCACTTACAAAGTAGCCGTTTTCATCAAGTTCTTCAGTAGCGTTAGCGATGGTCGCTGATTCTTCTGCAGATGCGTCAAGATAGATAACTTCATTTGTTACCTTGGCTCGTACCGGCCATGTTACTTGATTCTTGACGGTTGCTAGCTTTTTAGCATCTGCATCCGTAATCGTTGCACCAGCCTTGACAATAACTTTACCTTTTTCGTCTTCGAGGTTAACTCGAGCAATATAGCCAGCTGCATCTTTAGCAGTAACAGCGTTAACTACTTTACGGTACGGTGTTTCAACCAATCCGTAGTCATTAATTCGAGCATAGCTAGCAAGGTTTAGTACCAAGCCGATGTTGGCGCCTTCTGGAGTTTCAACTGCACAGATACGACCGTAGTGGGTGGCATGCGCGTCACGTACTTCAAAACCGGCACGTTCACGAGACAATCCACCAGGACCCATTGAACTCAGGCGTCGCTTGTGAGCAAGCTCAGACAGTGGGTTAATCTGATCCATGAACTGAGAAAGCTGTGATGAAGCAAAGAATTCACGCACCGCAGCAACAATTGGACGAGCATTGATGAGCTGGCCGGGAGTAACCGTCTCAATCTCTGACATGCTCATTCTGTCCTTAGTATTGCGTTCCATACGGAGCAAACCGATACGGAATTGTCGTTGTACGAGTTCGCCAACCAATTTAACACGACGGTTTGCGAGTGAATCGATATCGTCAGCAGGTTCCTGCGTGTTATTAAGGCGGATAAGCTCTGCAATAATCGCCGTAAGGTCTTCAAGACGCATAATACGGTTTTCTGCAGTGTTAGGGATGTCGATGTTCAGACGTTTGTTGATCTTATAACGACCAACACGACTAAAGTCAAAACGCTTGAAGTTATAGAACATGTTTTCTAGTAGACTTCGCGCGTTGTCTACTGTTGCAAGATCACCGGGTCGCAAGCGACGATAAACTTCAATCAAGGCATCATTTGTGCCACGAGCAGGGTCCTTGTCAAGCGTTGCAGTAATGTGGCTTAGTTTACCCTGATCAACATGTGCAAACGTTTCACGCATTTGGTTTTCATTGAGACCAAGCGCACGCAACAGCGTTGTTACTGGTATCTTACGCTTACGGTCAATTTTGACATACAGAGCACCGTTCGCGGCGGTCTCAAACTCAAGCCATGCGCCACGGCCAGGAATAACTTTAGCGCCGTAAAGATTAGTAGTACCGTGCATATCGGCAGTAAAGAAAACACCAGCAGAACGGATCAGCTGGCTTACAACAACGCGTTCAGCGCCATTAATGATAAACGTACCGCGAGTGGTCATCCATGGGTAATCACCGAGGTAAATTTCTTGTTCTTTAACTTCGCCAGTGACTTTATTAGTCAGTTCGACCACTGCCTTAAGCGGTGCGTCATAACTAACATTGTTTTCTCTGGCTTCTGCCTCTGACATCTTTGGTGTTTCAAAGCGGTAATCCTTGAAACGAAGACTTAGTTTTGTGCCCGTATAGTCATCTATAGGGCTGATTTCACTCAAAAGCTCCCCAAGACCTTCTTCTACAAACCACTGAAATGATTTGTTCTGATGGTCTACGAGGTTTGGTAGCTTGAGAGCGTCGTCGCTAGTAGTGAAGAAAACGCGTTCCTTCGATTTGATAAGGTCTGACAAACTCTTGCTCATGTAAAGCAATACTCCCGTGTTATAAATTGATTGTTTTTGGTTACTCTTGCGCGCGAAGACTCTAAGAGGGGGTTTTAGGTGCTTATCTGTGCTTTTGAGAGGCAACTACAGCACTACCCACTTACCCTACTTCTCGGTGTATTCTATCTATCAATAACACAAGTGTCAAGCGCTTGGCATCAACTCATTGAGATCTGATGTAAGCCACGACCTATCTCTTTGTCGCCAACAATGCCTAAAATTTCAATAAACAAGCGATTCATATTGGGTGCTTCATAAGCGGTTTGTTCAATAGTAAATTGGCCCAGCCTGAGTGTCTCTGGATCGCTGCGTTGTTCAAATCTGGTTTGGTCAACCAGCTCTTCAAGGAATTCTTCACCCTTCCAAACATGTATGCTTACTGGTTGATCATTGCACTCACGTAAAGCCAAAGCAGCCATAACATAGGTCATAGCTTGATCGGGTGCAATCAACTCTCTTATAACTCGGTAACGGTGTGGCAAGAGTTCAGAAACATGGAGTTTAGCTGCGCGCTCTATGCTTCCAATTGGCCAGGGCCGCTTACTCGATACATTGTCGGCCGTAGTGCAGATCGCATCAAGCCCAGATGCACTGTCATGAACGACAACGCTTCGGTGTGCGTAACGTTGCCGAGAACGGTTGAGTTCAGTACCAACGGTACGGTTTGGATACGCCCAGTTAAGCGGTTCTGTATTTGCAACCGCTGCACCGCGTTGCACTCCAAGCATTTGAGCATAATAACCAAGACGTAATTCTTGCACCTCAGGCCAGTGTTGCTGCATGAGCTCCGCTGGCGTTGTTTCGGCATAAGCTGAGTGTTCCATAATGTTATGGTAGCACAGCCTACACGCTGAAACATGAGCGTTTACTTTGGCGGGTTGTCTATGATCTTATCGACAATGCCGTATTTGAGTGACTCAGTAGCAGTCATCCACTTATCGCGTTCCATGTCTTCGTGAATTTTAGCTACTTTTTGACCAGTGTTTTTAGCCATAATCTCTTCAAGTAACTTCTTAACGCGCAGACTTTCACGCAGGTCAATTTCTTGATCTGTTACTTTTCCACGAGTACCACTGGAAGGCTGATGAACCATCACGGATGCATTTGGCAAGATCATGCGCTTACCTTTGGTGCCGCTGCTTAGTATAAATGCTGCTGCACTCGCCTGAATGCCAATGCCGACAGTTTGGATATCACTCTTAACAAAGTTCATAGTGTCGTAGATCGCCAATGCATCATAGACGCTACCGCCAGGACTGTTGATATACAGGTATATGTCTTTGCCAGGGTTTTCATTATCAAGAAAGAGCAATTGTGCCACGATAAGGTTAGCAGTATGCGGATTAACATCTTCACCCATAAAGATAATACGGTCACGCAACAAACGAGAATATATATCGTAGGCGCGCTCCATGCGACCCTCTGATTCAATTACAGTTGGTATAAGTGCTGCGTGTGGCGTTTGAGTAGTCATAACTCAACTATAGCAAAGCGAATTGGCACTCGTCAAGTGAGAGTGCTAGTTTGTTGTGATAGTCTGTGACAGTACTTGTGTTACACCTAGCGCGGCTGCTTCGTTCCGGCGTTCAATGTGATCGGCACCGAGATATAAACTTGCTTGAGCAACAAGCGCTGTCATGCCAGCCCCAATAGTATGAATAACGTCTTGTACTTCTATTGTAGTACTAAGATCATGCTTCACCTCAAGTACCGTCATGGCCACACTAAGCACAGCAGCACCGAGTGTTGCTATTTTGCCCATAGAACCAAGATCTTCTTGTTGTGCAAGCGTTATTGATGAATATCTTTCCATAAGAAGCCTATTATACCATACATTCCGTATGTGTCTATACTATTTCACTAGCACTAATATACTTGACTAATCAATAACAGGGGTGTAAACTAAAAGTATGAAGTATCCGACCACCCTCCTTGAAGCAGTTCGCTACTTTTCTGACCCAGAGGTGTGCGTTTCATATATGGCTAGCTTGCGTTGGCCAGATGGTGCTATTTGCCCCACCTGTGGCCGTACAGACGTAAGCATTCTGAAAAGTCAGCAACGCTTTCAGTGTAAGTCACGTCACGCTAAACGACAGTTCTCCGTTAAGGTCGGCACCATCTTTGAAGATAGCCCACTCGGACTAGATAAATGGCTCCCAGCTGTCTGGATGATCGTTAATTCTAAAAACGGTGTCAGCTCGTACGAAATAGCTCGAGCATTAGGCGTAACTCAAAAGACTGCTTGGTTTATGGATCATCGCATTCGAGCTGCCATGAAGTATGGTGGCTTTGACAAACTTGACGACCCCGTAGAAGCAGATGAAACCTACATAGGCGGTAAAACCACTGAAGAGCGTGGACGGTTTAGCAATAAGTCGGCCGTTATTGGTGTCGTCGAAAAGAAAAAGAATGTTGGCCAAATACGAGCTTTCGCTACTAAACATGCTGACGCTACGGTAGCACTGCCGTTTTTGCGAGCCCAGCTCAAACAAGGTGCAACCTTGTATACAGACGAAAGCCGAATATACCATCGAGCTAAGTTCGAGTTTTTTCACGAGTCAGTTAACCACCATGACGGCGAGTATGCCCGTGGCACAGTTTCAACTACGACCATAGATGGTTTTTGGAACTTAATGAAACGCTCCATCAAAGGAACATATACCCATGTGTCGGCTGGTCACCTAAACAAATATGTAGACGAGCACACTTATCGCTACAACACCCGTGCACTTAAAGACAGCGAACGGTTTAACCACTGGTTTAGTACTTGCAACCAGCGACTACTGTACAAAGCTTTAGTAGGTCGTTAATACTTCAGCCCATGAAGTATTAAGCTCAATACCTAACAGATATAAGTACACTTCTTCTTATTCCTTTTTTCTTTATAAATAAAGTGGAGCATTTTCTTTTTCTTTCTTCTCGCTATACAGTGGGTAGTAACGTGAGTGTATGGTGGTAGCTTGCAGTAGATGAGGCAATCGCTATGGACAGTAAAACTAGACTAACTAAACAGCAATTCGATTTACTCAGATTCATATATTCACATAGGTTTGTAACGACGAAACAGGTACAAAGATATCTAGCTAAGAGCCATATTCAGGAAGCACAGCAAAGACTAAATACTTTACTAGCTAAACAGTATATTGGTCGCAGATACAGTAGCGATGACAAGTTACTTGGACGCTACGCTAGCTACTTTCTCTTACCGGACGGCATGGAACTTATTAAAGGCCATGCCGACCTTAAAGCCCTACGACTGATGCATAAAGATCCGACTGCTTCTCAGCGATTCATTGACCACAATATTGCCGTTGGGGATGTAGCCGCAGACATAAAACATATGCTCAAAGACGTACTGGATGAAGTAGATTTCCATACCAAGACCGATATTATGTACCAGTCCAGAGTTGAATACGAAAGTAATTGGGACGGCAGTGATGACTTTGAGGTTATGACCGATTTCTACACCAAGCCAATGCCAGACGGCCATTTACAAGGCTGGCCAGTTGACTACGAAAATGTAACTTTTATCGGCTTTTTTGTTGAGGTATGGCACGACAGCGTACCGTTCTGGGTCTACCGCAAACGAATACAGTATCTTATTGAATACACCGACGACGAAACCTGGCAGGAATATAACAGTGGTAGTGACACTCCACCCTTTTTGCTAGTTTGCGACAATCCAACCTTACAACGGCGTGTGCAGCGATATCTACGCAGAATTTACGATAGTGTAAGTCATGACTACCAATTCTTAGTCACAAACCGACAGTTATTAGCTGAAGCCAAAAGTAACGATGCTATTTGGACAAGAGTGGACGATGAAGTTACAGAGACTATACAGTTGACGGATGTGCCGGAGGGGTATGAGTAGAGGCGAGACATAGTATAATTACCTCTATGAACGCATATCATATAACTGGCGCATCGGGTTCGGGCAAAAGTCATGTTGGACGTGAGCTCGGTAAAAGAGGCTTTCGTGTAATCGAGACTGACTTTGAGCCAGGCTTAAGCGATTGGGCTCACAAAGAAACTCGACAAAGGGCTGAGGAACCGAGACAACCATTTCCAACTGAATGGGTTGAAGCACACGGTTGGTACTGGGACAGAGATAAAATGCATGAACTCGTTGAAGGCACTGGCGATGTTCCAGTATTCTTCGTGGGTGGGGCTCACAATGAAACAGAGTTCTATCCGCTATTCCGAAAACGTTTTGGTTTATTTATAGATGATAAAGACGAGCTGACCAGAAGGCTGCAGGAGCGTGAACCGGAAAGATGGATTGACGGTTCGCAAGAGCTTACGAATGTACTGGAATGGAATGACAAATCCAGAGCATTCAATGAGCAGCACGGTGCGATATCCATAGACAGCTCACAACCTGTTGAAACTATTGCCGACGTTATACTTAAGCATGTAGACGGAGATACGTAATGAAGCCAGAGACAACCATACGTCCGTACACTCCTGAAGACATACCGAGCATGCACAACGTGGCAATTCGTGCAGCAGAGCACGATAGTGTAGACCCACTGTCTACTCTTGAGTCAATGCCCTCGTTGGAACAAATAGTAGAGTCTTTGGAAAGTAATAACACTGATCCAAATTCAGATGTGTTTGTGGCGGTGGATGAAAAAACAAAAGATATAGTCGGTTATGGCAAAATTGGCTGGTGGCAAGAAGAAGACGGTACCTTTGTCTATATTCACCAAGGACAAGTTGATCCAAAACACAGAGGCCACGGTGTCGGTCAAGAGCTTTTGCAAACACTACAATCTAGGATACGAGAAGTTGCTAACGGTCATCCAGAAGACAAACCTAAAACTTTTGGAGCTAATGCGAGTGAGTCTGAAGAAGGAGCATTAAAACTGCTCGAAAAAGATGGTTACAAAAAGGTGTGGTCACAAGTGGAGATGGAATTTACAGATTTTGACGATCTAAATGCCGTTGAACAACCGGAGGGTTTCGAATTTAGAGCTCCTACAACACTTGAGGAAAGACGAAAAGTTTATGAATTGAACGTTCGTGTATATGAAGGCCGTCCAGGGGCAGTTCCAGCTTCAGAAGAAGGCTTTCAAGAATTTCTCGAAGAAAATGCCGACCTTTCATTATGGAAAGTCGCATGGGATGGTGACAATATTGCCGGGTTTGTACTTGGCCGTTCCGACAAAGATAAGGGTGAGGTCACAGAGGTAGCCACTGCCCCAGAGTATCGACGTAGAGGTCTCGGTAAATGGTTAATGACTGAAAATATAAAAGCTCTTCACGAACAAGGGAATGAAATCATTCGTCTACACACCAACTCTGACGGTGCTCAAGGTGGAAGACAGCTTTATGAAAGCATGGGCTTCTCTGCACTCAAAGAAAGTCATAGATTACGCAAACCACTGAGAGAGTCAAAAATCAATCCTGAAGAAGTTGAAGCAGACACCATAGACGCAAACGAAAGCTGGCAAGCTGTCGAGCAACAGCTACCCCATATCAAAGATGTTGAAGGTGGCTTTAGTAAAGCTCAGCGTGGACTCGTGACCCTGCCAGACGGCAAAGAGGTGTTCGTTAAGGTTGGCACAGCAGAGAATACTCGGATTTGGGCACGAAAAGAAGTCGCCGTGTATAAGGCTTTAGAGGCTCATGGCTTCGAGCACAGCCCACGACTTATTGCTGCAAATGCTGATGGTTCAGCCTTTGCCCTTGAAGCCTTTAGTCCCGAAGATGGTTGGGATTGGCAAGATAACTGGACTGCTGAAAGATTAGCAGCAACACTCAAAGCCATGGATGACTTGGCAGCTATTGAGCTTAGCGATGCTGAGCGTACTATATTCATTAAAAGCAGTATTAGCCAGGATGAAGATGGCTGGCGACCACTTTTAGAGTCACCCGAAATGCAGGAAATATTACGGCATAAACTCCATGGAGTAGGTGCGGACGATATCGCACAAAGTATTGATTTTACTGCTGATACAGACAAAGCCAGCAGGTATGACTTCGCTGATGATGCGCTTGTACACTACGATCTTAGGGCCGATAACTGTGCGTGGAATGCAGAGACTGGACAGGTTCGTTTAGTTGATTGGAACTGGGCACAATTTGGTGATAGAGATATTGACCTGGCAGCCACTCTAACGCACGTTCAAAAGTCCGGTTTTGATATTCCTGTTGAGCTTATTGAAAAAGTAAACCCTGATGCATTTCACTGGATGGCTGGCTTCTGGCTTAATGCTGCTGCAACACCGATTTGGGAAGGTGGCTCTGAGAGTTTACGTGACCTACAGCTACTTTCTGGGATTACGGCACTCAGATTAGCAAAGGCCAAGCAGTGACAGCAAAAAAGAAATCCGAAGTTCCGAAGAAGATCATTGTAGATGTTTCAGAAAACAGCCCAATGGGAAAATTTCATAAGGCTATGAAAAAGATCGTGTCTGTTTCTAAAGAAAAACTGAAAGATAAATAGATCATGTCCAAGGCACTTATTTTGAACATTGATTAGTCAAGTATATTAGTGCTATTTCACTGTTTTCTTGGTAGGCGCCACTAATGCAGTCAGGCCCGTCGATTGCCACCCTTAAGCGTTGACGTCGTTGCATGAACTCTCTGAATTCACACAGCTTGCGTTGTTGCTCGTCTTCTAGGGCGCTATAAGTCACCAACTCAATGCCCGGCATAGCACGACTCAACAGATTATCATCTGGTCTTTGACTCTCCATAACTGCTACTTCGTTGCGTACGTAACTAATGATTCGATAGTTTTTTCCGTAATCATGCGGGAGCCGATCTCACGCTGGTTTTCAGGCTTATCAAGCTCAGCCTGCATAGCAGCGTCCTGATACTGACCTTTTAGAAGCTGCAAACGAACTTGTAACTCATCCGGTGTTATTTGGATGTTTTCTTGATCTGATACTTCTGCCAATACTAAACCGGCCTTGACGCGCATTTCTGCTTGAGGTGCCAATGTCTTAGTCCGATAGTCAGACTCACTGACGCCTTCTGATTCTAGGAATTCTTGCCAGGTCTGCCCGCGGTATAGGATATTCTGTTGCTGTTCTTTCAAAAGTGCATCGACCTGCTCATCTACCAGAACTTGCGGAACAGAAAGCTTAGTCTGGGCTACAATCTTCTCTATCAGTGCCTGTTCGTAGTCGCGCATGATGTTTGTCTGGCGCTCTTGGGTCAGTTGCGCCTTGATGTCACGCTTTAGGTCAGCCAAGGTCTTAAATGGGCCTACAGAAGCGGCAAAAGAATCATCAACAGTAGGTTCAATCAACTCTTCTACTTTTTTAATGGTTACCGCAAAGTTAACGACTTTGCCTGCGAGCGCCTTTACGCCGTAATCTTTAGGAAAAGTTATGTCAAACTTGAATGGCTTACCTGCAAGGTTACCAATAACTTTGTCTTCAAAACCTGGGATAAAGCTGTTGCTACCAAGAATAAGCGGGTAGTCGTTGCCTTCAGCACCCTTGATAGCTTCGCCTTTTTTGTTGGTTCCCTTGAAGTCAATCGTCGCTTGATCGCCTTTTTTGGCGGCACGCTTAACTTCTTTACGTTCAGCTGCACGAGAACGCAATGAATCGAGAACTTCTGTAACATCTTTTTCGGTTACTGAGGCTTTCTTGAGTGGCATTTTTATCTTTTTGTAGTCTGGAAGTATAACCTTACCAATGACTGATACAACAGTTTCAAATTCGAGGTTTGTATACGGCACAAACTTTTTGATTGAAACATCAGGGCGAGCCACAGGGCGAATCTTGTGCTCATCGAGTGCCTGTACGTAAAAGGCATTAACGGCATCTTCGATGACTTCCGTTTCAAGAAGTGACTGGTCAACATTCTTTTCAATAATATTCAGTGGGGCTTTGCCTTCTCTAAAGCCGGCGACCTTGACCTTTGCGCCAAGCTTTTTGAGTGCACGTTGCTTAATTGGGCTGAGGTCTGCTTCAGATAACGTAAAGGTTAGAGTTGTTTGTGTGTCGCTGAGTTGTTTCTTGGATATATGCATAGACGCCAACTATAACAGATGGCGTCTACTTTTTCTAGCCTTCTGAGCAGGCTAAGTATCCTTGCGGAAATCTTTGATGATTGTCACGACGCGCTGTAAGCTGTGACGTTCTTCTTCGCCGCTCATAATGTCTTTGAGCGTGTACTGCTGATCTTTGAGCTCGTTCTCACCAATAAACAACATGTAGCGAATGCCTTTTTTGGCAGCCTGCTTAATCTGCTTTTCTGCTTTTCGCCCTGACGGATCAACAGCAACAGCCACACCCATCTCACGCAGTTCGGCAATGACTCGTTGCGCCGGAGCGTAAACATCGCCAATTAATGCTACATAAACTTTGGTTTCCGGTTTTAGTGCCGGCAGTAATTTATGTGTCTCTAAGAAGTTCTGTAACGTTACGTCGCCCATTCCAAAGCCAACAGTAGCCACCTCTTCAACGCCAAAGAGACCAACCAAGCCGTCATAACGACCACCACCAAACATAGAACGGTTGTTTTCTGGGTCTGTATCAAATACTTCAAAAACAATATCCGTGTAGTAGTCAAAACCGCGCATCAGTGTGATATCAAAGGTCACATTTGTTACCAAAGAATCACTCAACATAGCCATGAGCTTAGTTAGTTCTACAACTGAAGGATGCGCTTTAAGTTCATCAGGCAAATGTTTGAGGTCTTTAACTTTCAACAATGCTGTTAATTTGTCTTCTGTGCCGTCTTCGCGTTGAGACATACTCAGGATTGCATCAAGTTGCGCGGTAAATGCCGCCGGCTCTAGCTTGTGCATGCGATCAATCAGCTTTATCAGACTGTACGCTTGGGTTTGTGCCAAGCCAAGATACTCCATTAACGCTGCGTCGATAAGTTTACGACTGTTCAAACGAAACAGGTATGTCTCAGGTTTTGCACCAAAGGCCTTCATTATGGCGTCAGCCGTCATAATCAGCTCATGCTCGGCCTCAATGCCTGGCAAACCAAAGAGGTCAACGTTCAACTGCCAGTGTTCGCGCAAACGACCACGCTGCGGCCGCTCATAACGCCACAAGTTGGGGATTGAATACCAACGTACTGGGTAGGCCAGCTCTTGGCGACGACCGGCCACCATCCTAGAAACTGTCGGCGTCATCTCTGGCCGTATGGCAACTTTACGGCCGCCACGATCCTCAAAGGTGTAGGTTTGTTCATTGACAATCTCTTCGCCTGATTTAGCGGCGTACAGTTCAAGTGGCTCCAATATTGGCGCATCGTACTCTTCGTAGCCGTATTTCTCTACCACAGAACGCATCACACCAAACATGTACTTTTGTTTGCGCTTGTCCTCCGGGTAAAAATCTCGGGCCCCTTTGTATGGCTGGGTAGATAAACTCATATTTATATCTCCAGTATCTCACAGCTAATACGATTTTTCACGTCTAGCTTAATTATTGAACCAATTGGGACAGTGAACATTGGAACGCTATGACCAAAGTCCATATTTGAAACAACTGGTATATTTCCCAATTCAGCACGTCGGATCGAATCTTTTATATCATTAAAGCTTACTTTGCTAGTAGGTAAAAAACGGCCAACCATAACACCAACTATGTTTTTTCGTGCTCCAGGTTGTTGCAGTATAGACTCAAGTCTCCTGTTGAATTCACGAGCTGTGTACTTCCCAGCTTCATCATCATCTTCTAACAGTAAAACTGTAGGCAGGTCAAACTTTGGCATATACGGAGTGCCCTGTAGTAAGTAAAACGTGCCGAGATTTCCGCCGATCGCAACGCCTTGTGCGTTCCCGGGCTGAATTATCTTCCAGGCTGTGCTAAACCGGTTTCGGTTACGCGGGCTCCAGCTCTGACTCTTACTCAGCTTGATAGGCACTTCTTTGTTAATCACCGCATCGAAAAAACTATAGGTGTAATCAGATTCAAATCTTTCGGACAAAAGTCCTAGTGTTGGTCCAAGCAAGCCATTCTTGGTGCCAGTCTTAGCGTAAATTGCGTTTACTAATGCAGTTATGTCTGAAAACCCAACCAGTGGTTTTGGGTTGTCTTTGATAATCTGCCAGTTGATGCGCGGCAGGATGGCATTCACAGACCACCCCCCGCTATAACACAAGATCATATCAACTCCTTTATCGAGGTATGCAGCCTCCAGGTCACTCACCCGATCTTGGACGGAGGCAGTACCAAACCGTTGTGTTTTGCTAATATTTTGACCGAAGCTAAGTACATAGCCACGTTTCTTTAGCGTCTCTACTGCCCATTTTTTCCTAACCATACTACTGCTGTCGCTGCCCGACGACGGCGCAATAATACGAATACTTGTTAGTTTACGCATCAGTGTTTCCTGCCTTAGCACCAGCAGTGCTGATTCTTCCTGTTTCAAGTAACTGCGTCGCTTCGTCTTGACTTAAGAATGCCAGATCAGCCCAGTCACGTTTTTGCGCCGACAACACATTTGTTACTAATGGATAGACTCCTAATTTTTCCTGGACTTCTGCAGCGGCAGGCCGAGACACTTCGGATGTAAAGCCCGATGGCGGTGGCGCAAATAAAACCGCCCGCCCGGAAGCATAAAGCGCCATCGATGCCAGGTAATAGAACGGTGCTTTGTTAGGGACCAAAGGCGTCCATCCAAACCTTTCCGCCTGTAAACGATACCAACCACCAAAGTCAACAATTAGACTGTCGGGACTTTCTCGTTCAATATTACGAAGTACAGCCTTGCGAATTCCCATCCAGTAATCGGTAATGTCAAGTTCAGGATAAACTGTCTTAGCATCTCCGACTGCTCCATCTCGTTCTTCTGTTGGCACTACCCATTTGCGTACTTCCTGTCTCTTTGGAAGTTTAAGCGGAGCGCGGTAACAATCAACAATGCCAGAATTTGACGTTACGTACTGAGAGTCTTTGTAGGTTGCGATCATAGTAGCAAAACCAGCTTTGCTAGCTTTTGCAAGAAACTCAACCTCGCGTTCTGTACCTTTAGCCAAATATGGCGCAAATACAGCAAGAGGCCTATTCTGTCCTTCAAAACCTGGCGGCAAACTTGCTCCAAAAAACTCCATAACTCGTTCTTGTATTTCTCTGTCTTCTATTCTTTCTTGAGCAACATCAAATGCTTGCTCTGGGGTTATGTATTCTAAACTCATTTCTTTTCTCCTAAAATTTATATTCAAAAAAGTAAAAACGCCGGGTGACCGGCGTTTTATGAAATTCAAGAGAATAGAAAACTAACCGATCAGCTCCGGCGATATATGTGATTGCGACTGGTTAGTTTGAGTAAACATAATGTATATAATAGCACAATAATCGTACTAGGTCAATGGTGGGCGAGAAAGGACTTGAACCTTCACATCTTGCGATACTAGTTCCTAAGACTAGCGCGTCTACCAATTCCGCCACTCGCCCACAAAATACCATTTGTTAATCGTGTAGTTGCTACTCGCGCACAAAATACTTGCATATTTTAGCGTGAACGGCGGAAAAATGCCAGTGTTAAGCCAGCGTAGTTCCTTTTGGTCGTCAGCGTGAGTCCCGTAAACTCTGGCACGTCAAACTGTGACGGCCACGATAGTACAAACAAGCCCTGGGGTTCAAGATGGTCAACAAGCTTTTGTAACAGATTAACGCGTAAGTCATTATATGGCGGGTCGCAAACAATAATATCGAACATCAATTCACGATTATTATCTGCCCAGGACGAAACATTGGCGATGGTTGCTTTCACCCTATCCTCTATCCCAAGTTTCTCGACATTTTCTGAAATAACCTTGTAAGCCTTTTTGTCACTGTCAACGCAGTACACAAAGCGCGCGCCTCGGCTTATAGCCTCAAATGAGAGAGCGCCACTACCTCCAAAAGCGTCAAGCATGGTTAGTTCGGTGATGTCACCAAGCATGTTAAATAATGCACCTCGGGCTTTTTCGCTCATCGGGTGTGTCTTACGGCCACGTGGCGACACAAACTGCCGGCTTTTGAGTTCGCCCGCAATGATTCTCATGCTGGCTGCAGAGCCTTTGGTCGAGGTATTGCACCAGCTTCCACTAATGCACTGTACCAAGTTAATGTAACCGTCTGCGTGATGACAGGCCCGAGCTTGTGACGAACTTGCCAAGCCAGTTTTGGCGTCCAGCCCCGCTTATAGTACGCACCATACATATCCATGACGGCAATCTCTCGGGCAGCGGCTTGGAACCACGCAATTACACCGATGTCCATCATTCGCTTTATATCATGTTCAGAAGGAACCGCTTCTTTAAACGTTAACGGTGCAATGATTGTAGCAATGCCTAGCTCAAACAGACCATGTGTTGTAATCAAACCCTTTGGACCCCACATCTTGAAGTTGTTTTTGACCTTTTCGCGGCGATTAATACCCGGGATAATCCACTTAGCTTTTATACTTGTTCGGGTCTCAATACCTTCGCCACCACGGAGCTCTACGAGCTTTTTCTCGTAAGGATAATGGTGAGCTGGAGTCAGTCCGTCAACCAGTGCATGCGCCAGCCAAGCCGCCTCAAACGCTACCCGTTCATCATTGCCTTGTTTAAGCTCGTGAACGAGCTGCTTGTAATGGTCTTCGATGAGCTTTACCAAAATTGAATCTTGGTCGTCAAATGGACTGTAGTAATGCCATGGTTCGTCTTTGGCTGGACTCTTGCGCTTTAGCGCGTCGGGTCCGTTTTTGCCCTCAAAGTGTAGTATCTTACGCGCCGTCGGAAAATGAGCATGCTCATCGGCAATCTTTGCCAAGTGTTTACGGGCAACCTTATCAAACTTTTGGTGCGCGCCCAAAATTCGTCCAGAGGTTTTTGTCAATGTTGATCCGCTATACATATGTTCAGTTTAGGTTTGTGATGGCTCTTAGTTTTTCTACGATGTCGTGTAGTTCCTTGTATTGTACCAGTAGTCCTGGCGTATCCAGTACCTTTTGTGCTGCAGAGCGGGCTTCGGCAATGAGCTTTGTATCTGTTAGTTTGGCAATCCTCAGGTCTAGCTCCCCATGCTGCATACTTCCATAAATAGCCCCAGGACCACGCAGTTCAAGATCAAGCTCCGCCAAGCCAAAGCCATCAGAACTTGTCTCCAACGCTCGTAAGCGCCGCGAAACTGGCTTATTGTCTGTGAGCAGTAAGTAACAATGCGCTTGTTGTTTGCCACGCCCAACCCGCCCACGAAGCTGATGCGCCTGTGCCAAGCCAAAGCGTTCAGCCGACTCGATCACCATAACAGTCGCGTTTGGCACATCGACGCCAACCTCAATTACGGTTGTAGCTACCAACACATCAAGTTCATGATCAACAAATGACTGCATAATCTGTTGTTTCTCAGTGCTTTTCAGCTTGCCATGCAGCAAGCCGACTCGTCGGTGCTTAAAGACTCCTTTACTAAGGCGTTTATGGACTTCTTCTGCTGAAGCAGCTTGCAACATGTCCGATTCGGTAATAAGTGGGGTAACTACAAATATCTGTTCGCCTGCGTCAATATGCTTATCAATATCTTTATACAGGGCGTCACGCGAGGCTGCGGGTACGACCTTTGTCTTGATTGGCTTCCGTAGGGCTGGCTTGGTAGCAATAATACTCATGTCCATTTCACCATAGACAGTCAGGGCCAAACTGCGTGGAATTGGCGTTGCTGTCATCGTCAAAACATGTACGGCATGCCCTGCTTTGGACTGCAATTTCTTGCGTTGTTCAACCCCAAACCGGTGCTGCTCATCAACAATTACTAATCCGAGGTTTGGTGGCTGCACAGAGTCTTGGATAAGTGCATGCGTTCCAATAATAAGCCGTGCTTGGTTATCTTTGATAGCTTGATGTGCACGTTTCTTTTGCGCGGTGCTCAGACTGCCCACTAGTAGGCATAATTGGTTGGCAAAACCGAGCGGCTCAAGTAAAGCATGGATCGAGCCGGCGTGTTGGCGCGCTAAGATTTCTGTCGGCGCCATTATAGTAACCTGATAGCCTTGCTCCATTGCCATGAGCGCAGCCATTGTAGCGACGACAGTCTTGCCAGAGCCAACATCGCCCTCTAGTAAGCGATTCATCGGTTGCTCTTTGGCAATATCTTGATAGATTTGCCACACAACCTTGCGCTGGTCATCAGTAAGCTTAAATGGCAACTGCGACACGAACGCTTGAGCAAGCTTCTGTGAAAACGGAATTGCTATTGCCGTTTGATGAGCGATCGCCTGCCTATTAAGAAGACTCGCTAAGCTTAAATTAAACACTTCTTCAAAACCCAAGCGACGCTTAGCAGCAGCGAGCTCGTCAGGCGACTGTGGAAAGTGCAAACGCATATACGCTTCTGCACGACTGAGTAAATCACCTCGTTTAATTACATCAGACGGTAATGACTCAGGTAGGCGCTTAATCACAGGTCGAATTTCCTGAAAGATTTTGCGAAGGACTGTATTAGTGACACCCTGACGCTCAGGGTAAATCGGTATAACTCTTGCCGCATTTACAGGGTAATCCGATACCAGCTCCATAGACGGATTCATAATGGCGAGTTTTTGGCGACTCAGCTCAAACACTCCAGAGACGTAATATTCTGCTCCTTTTTTAGTCTGCGCAGCCCGATACGACTGATTGAACCAAACAATGCGGACAGATCCAGTCTCATCGCTCGCCACCGCTTCTGTAACATGCATGCCGCGACGCACATATCGGCCAGCGATGGACGCAATCGTAACTTTGATTGTCACAGGACCAGGATGCAGTTTGACCACAGGAGTCACTACAGAGAAATCTTGATATGCACGTGGAAAATATTCAACCAAATCGTGGACAGTGCGAATCGACAGGATATTGAGCTTTTGTTCTAGTTTAGGACCCACTCCCTTTATCTCGCCGACCGGCGTCTGCAGTTTCATAAGGCTAGTATAGCTGACTCAGTCTATTTGGCTTTTCGAACAAGCAAAAACGTACTTGGGCCAAAATATGTGTGGGCAAGCGGCTTCTGTAGGACTCGCTCCACTTTCATCATCACAGATACAGGCACAAATTTCTTGAGTCCAGGACTGCGCAAGTTAGAAACACTGAGCACTTTATCAACTTTAAGACCTGCGTGAGCGAGCTGACGAATTACCGTTTTAGGGTGGTGGTTCACAAAAGGAATCTCGTCTTTGTTCTTGTGTTCTTCTGAACGAATGTCGACCGGTTGTTTTGGCACTTTTTGGCCTTTGAGCATGTATTTCAGTCGGTTACGCGCGTGGGTATTGTTGGCGACTTCAAGGATTAGAACGCCATCGGCAGATAACACGCGAGCAAGTTCGTTAAATTCTTGGGTTGGGTCTGGCAGATGATGCATGACGCGGATCATAGTGATGAGGTCAAGTTCACCATCTTTGAACTGTAAGTCATCGGCTTGCATAAGCTTTCGATCAATTTCTGGATGGTCTTTGAGATAGTCCTTGGCAATATCTAGTTGCTGTTGCGATGGCTCGGCTAAAGTAACTTTATCGGCGTAGTCTTCAAGTAAAAGACATAATCGGCCGTAGCCACCGCCGATATCTGTGGCGTGACGAAAGTGCTTCCCCTTAAGGAATCGAGTTATTGCGACTTCTTCTGCGGCATGTTCGTACTCGCGTCCATCCCAATAATGCAGATAATTGTGATTAGGATCATTGTACTGGTCAGCTTTTTTCTTGGTTGATTTGGTTGTTTTATTCATAGTGAAAAGTATAACAGCTCCTTGGGCTCGTCTTCGTTGTTATTTTTGTTCGACGATAGCAAAGCTATTCTTGCCACGCTTGAGCAGACTTGCTCCAGAATCAAAGCCCTGCTGTTCTAGCGTTACCTTCTGGCCGTTGATAGTAATTGCGCCAGCCGCGATAAATCGATTAGCTTCGCTGTTTGAGCTTGCAAGTCCAGCTTTGACTACCGTAGCGGCAATATTGTCCTGAGCTTGCACTGTTACAAGTTCGTCTTTAAGCAAAGCGACATCATCGGTTTTTAGCTCAGTAAAATCTGCACCACCAAACAGTACATTAGTAACACGTTCTGCGGATGCAGCTCGGTCAGCACCGTGGACAATCGTCGTTACTTCTTGGGCGAGTCGTTTCTGAGCGCTACGAGCAGCTGGGTCTTTTTTGAAACACGCCATAATCTCATCAATGCTGGACTTATCAAGCGGAGTGTAGACCTTCAGGTAGTCTTCTACGCCGCCATCGTCAGCGTTGAGCCAGAATTGATAGAACTTGAATACACTCGTCTGCTCGGGGTCGAGCCATACGGCTCCGTCCTCAGTTTTACCAAACTTAACACCTGTTGCTTTGTTGATGATCAGCGGGGTTGTCCATACGTGCGCTTCCTTGCCTGTTTTTCGGCGAATCAAATCAACCCCTGTGATGCTGTTACCCCACTGATCGGAACCACTCAACTGGAGTGTTACACCATACTTCTCAAAGAGGTGTAAAAAGTCATAGCCTTGAATCAGCGAGTAACTGAACTCTGCATAACTTATTCCAGCACCATTTTCACCAAGACGAGACTGAACAAAGTCACGTGCGAGCATTTGTCTCATCGGTACGTGTTTGCCGACTTCGCGTAAAAAGTCTAGATAGTTCATATCCTTGAACCAGTTATAGTTATCAACCACCTTGAATTCAATACCGTCAAACACCTGCTTATACTGCGCAATGATACCTTTTTTGTTCTGAGCAACAATTTCAGGGGTCTTAAGGTCTCTCTCCTGGGCTTTGCCGTCAGGATCACCTATGAGACCAGTTGCGCCACCAACAAGCAGTACGGGAGTGTAGCCGTGGCGAATAAACACACGCGCCATCATAGCGGCCGCCAAATTACCAATTTGCATTGATGGGGCGCTCGGGTCAACACCCCAATAGAATGTCCGTTTTTTGGAATCAAGTTCGGTAATACTCTGGAAGGTTGTCTGATCTACAAAACCTCGCCATTTCAGCTCTTCAGATAGTGTCATTTTACTCATAGAGAAAAGTATAGCGTACTTGGCTGGCTAGTACCCAGCATTAGCAGTATTTTTAACTTGAAATCATTAAAATTTGCTATACTTAATTGGAATCAAGGAGTATTCGACAGTACATGAGTTTATTCAACAAAAAGCAGGGGCGGAATAGTAACCGCGCCAAGAATCAGTTCACAACCAAATCTGGCAACAACATCAAGCTCAACAAAAGCCTCGGAGCACGGGCTAAAGCGCGCAAGGATGCTCGCTTACGCAACAAGGCAGCCTATTTGAGCACGCTTCCTAAGGGGCGCGTCAAGCGTTTTTTTGCGCGTTTACACCCCAAACGTGTATATCGCTACTGGTTTAGCCGTGAGGGCGGTGTTATGGCGCTCAAGATCTTGGGTATTGCAACCGTTGCTGCATTCTTATTAATCGTGGGTTTATTTGCATACTTCAGAAAAGACCTACCTAACCTTAAAGATATCTCTGGGAAAAATATTGGCGGAAGCGTTCGGTACTATGACCGCAGCGGTAAACATTTGCTCTGGGAAGATTACGATGCTGTAAAACGCATCCCGGTTGGTAGTAAGGGTATATCACAAGATATGAAAGACGCCACGGTGGCAATCGAAGACAAAGACTTCTTCGAGCATGGTGGTTTTGACGTACGCGGCATTATGCGTGCCGGCGTTAATAACATCACCGGTAGTTCCGGCGGCCAACAAGGTGGGTCAACTATTACACAACAGCTTGTAAAGCTAACCCAGAACTGGACACAAGACCGTACATATACACGTAAAGTTAAGGAAATCATCCTTTCAGTTGAACTTGAAAGAAGTTATACAAAAGAAGAAATCCTTGCCGGTTACCTGGATACCGCACCTTATGGAGGTATTGAATATGGTGTTGAGGCAGCTGCCCAGGGATACTTTGGCAAGCCAGCCAGCAAAATAACCCTTGCTGAAGCAAGCTTCCTGGCAACCATTCCAAAATCTCCACGATACTATTCACCCTACAGCGCAGACTTTGACAAAGAAGCATTTACTGATAGACAGCACTACATACTTAACCTCATGGCAGAACAAGGTATGATCACTGCCGAGGAGCGCGACGCGGCAAAGAAAGTTAAGGTTCTGGCAAGCGTCAAACAACGAAAGCCAAAGTACGAGAACATAAAAGCGCCATGGTTTGTTCTGGCAGCTAAGAAACAGTTGGAAGACAAGTACGGCACTGAGACTGTCCAACGTGGTGGCTGGCAAGTTAAGACCACCCTCGACCTTAAACTCCAAAAGGCTGCCGAGGAACAAGTCAAAAACGGCATGTACCAAATTCGTGCGCAAGGCGGTGACACTGCTGCGTTTGCTGCGAGTGATGTCACAAACGGACAGATGGTGGCATTAGTCGGAGGTTCAGACTTTGACAATAAGGATTTCGGTAAAATTAACTATGCCACACGACCACTACCTCCAGGCTCGAGCTTCAAACCATATGACTACTTAGCACTTATCGAACACAGCACTAACTTTGGAGCGGGTTCGGTACTGTACGACACCAAAGGTAAGATCGAGGGCTATGAATGTACCAACAAAGGCCTGCCGCCACCACGCGGTAGCGGTAACTGTCTGTACGACTACGACTTCCGATTCCCTGGACCACTGACATTGCGTTACGCACTGGGAGGTTCACGTAACGTCCCTGCTGTGAAGGCGATGCTCATTGCTGGCGTAGACAAGACTATAGAAACGGCCGAGAAGCTTGGACTCAAGAGCGGCTATAAATGTTACGCAGCTGGCACGCCAGATATCAGCCAGGCTGCACCTGCTGATGAAACACAATGCTACGGATCTTCAGCAATTGGCGATGGTGCTTATCTGCGCCTTGACGAACACGTACACGCATACGGAACAATCTCCAGAAACGGCGTCAAATTAGAGCAGACTTACATACTTGAGATTAACGATGCTACCAACAAGCCTGTCTACAAATGGAAGGCCGAAAAAGGCGAACAAGTAGTCCGACCTGATGGCGCCTATATTGTGGCTAATATGCTGGAAGATCCGAATGCGAGCTACTTCCCAGCAGGTCGTAAGCCTCACCGCTACAACGACTGGAAGTTCGCTATGAAGACTGGTACGACCAACGATGCTAAAGACGGTTGGATGATGGGATTCTCCACCAAGTACGCCGCTGGCGTCTGGGTAGGCTATCACACTGGGCAAAAGGAAATGTCAGGAACTATGGAAGCAATGACGCAGCCTATATGGCAAGGCTGGATGCGTTCTGCTCACGACGGCGTCAAAGCTGTTGATCGCAAGAAGCCAGAAGGCGTCCAGAGCAAACCTGCATATGTCATCCGTAGCCATGTTGGTATTGGCTCTATTGAACCAAGCCCAGCCAATGACCTCTTCCCTTCATGGTACAAGCAGCCTAATAAGACCAAATCAAGCAACAAGACAATTGACGTAGTCTCTAATAAGCTGGCGACCAACTGTACACCAGAACGTGCCAAAAAGAAGACTACCGAACGCGATGCCTCATCATTCTCAGGAGATACCTTTGTTGATGGCGGTGGCGCAAACACCCAAGAAAAAGATGATGTTCACAAATGTGGCGACAAGAAACCAACCGTCAGCGTCAGTACAGCATGTAGCAATGGTACTTGTGTACTTACGGCAAACATCAAGCAAGGTACGCACCCTCTGAATAGCAGTCGCTTCCCAGGCACTCTAACCTTTACGGTAGACGGTGCCACAGTTAAGACAGTTAACGTCAAGAGCTCTGGAACGGTTAAAC
The DNA here is from genome assembly GCA_052034685.1 of Patescibacteria group bacterium. Lineage (GTDB taxonomy): Bacteria > Patescibacteriota > Saccharimonadia > Saccharimonadales > CAYUUR01 > CAYUUR01. The sequence goes on from JBPOIH010000007.1 coordinate 47,900, forward strand.
ATACGGTCACGGGTAGTGGTAGCAAGAAAGTCAGTGTAAGTCTGGTCGATAGTGTCCTGTATGATGCTTCAGACTCCGACACGGCCAGCTTTGGTAGCGCCAACAGTGCAAGTGAAAACATCACCATAACGTCAGCCGTGCGCAATGGTAGTGCCTCATGGTCAGGTGGGTCAGGCAGTGTTCAGATATTCAAGCGTAGTGGCGGTGGACCGGTATGTAGCGGTAGTGCAAGCAGCAGCTGTTCAATTGGCAGCTTGCCTGTTGGTACTCTCATCTACGCACGAGATGATGAAGGCAACGAATCAGACGACTTTGCCGTTACGAGTTCCTAGCTCTTCTCTAGGAAGTGATTAAGTGCTGTGCGAATGTCTTTGACGCCAACATAACCCTTTGATTTTTTGGCGCTGATATTTGCTGGCCCGATGACCGCGTCAAAAGACAGTTTGGTAGCTTCGGCAATGCGCTTTTCGATAAACGGTACATGCCTCACCTCACCAGACAGTCCAACTTCACCAAACACAACTGCATTCTGTTTGAGCTGCATGCCTTTAGCTGCGGAGGCAATCGCCATACATATAGCAAGATCAGCGGCCGGTTCCGTAATACGAATTCCACCAACGATGTTGATATAGATATCTTGATCAGCCAGCTGAAGCTTTGTACGGCGTTCTAGCATTGCAACCAGCAAGTTAACCCTATTTAGGTCAATCCCGCTTGCAGCGCGCTTAGGATAGCCGTAGGATGTCTTATTTACCAGCGCTTGGACCTCAACGAGAATTGGCCGTGTGCCTTCCATAGTAGCTAGGACAATCGAACCATCGCTGACTTGTCTTTCAGCTAATAATGCGGCGGAAGGATTTAGTACAGGTGCGAGCCCTTCGTTCTTCATTTCAAATATTGCAACTTCGTTAGTGGATCCAAAGCGATTTTTGACGCCACGAAGTAGCTTGAATCCCCCGTATCGATCGCCCTCTAACTGCAACACGACATCTACTAAATGCTCCAAAATCTTCGGCCCGGCAATTGAGCCTTCCTTAGTGACGTGTCCGACTATCAAAAGTGCCGTATTGGAGCGTTTGGCTGCTGCCGTCAGAAGATGCGTACTATTTGTTATCTGGCTCACAGATCCGGCTGCTGAACTCACTCGTTCGCTAGTGATAGTCTGAATAGAGTCTACAATGACAAGGTCATATGTCTTGTCTGCGATACTCACTGCAATGTCATCTGCCGAGTTACTGGCAACAATGAGCAGCTTATCAGTGATAGCTCCAAGCCGTTCTGCCCGAAGGCCGATCTGGTGACCCGATTCTTCGCCACTTACGTAAAGCACACGATGGGCTTTTGACAGTGCATAAGCAAGCTGAAGCAAGAGCGTACTCTTACCAATACCCGGCTCACCGGCAATCAACGTTACACTACCTGCGACCACTCCACCACCAAGGACAATGTCAACATCTGACAGCCCCGTCTTCAGGCGTTTATAGGCATCAGTTCTAATGTGCTCGCCGACTTTTTTCGGGGTTAAACTTCTGCCCGCCTTGGTTATTGCGGTACTAGAGGTGTCTACTTGCTCATCTAAGCTGTTCCATTCGCCACAGTTATAACATTTGCCTGACCACGTAGAACTCTCGGCGCCACAACTACTACATATATACGATGTCTTTTTCTTTGCCATATACGGTTAGTGTAGCAAATTAGCCAGATTCTTGCGGTACAGTTCTACTGTCGAGTGATTTATAAAGATCCCTTTCTTCGAGCGCAAGCGCGTTACGTTCTTTGACGATTTGGTTGTAACGAGTAATATCGTCGCGAGTATCAGCAACCAGCTGGTTATACTCTCGTACGGCTGCGTTGTAGACAGGTACACCAGCGTTATACGCACTAGTGTTGTTTTGAGCCAGCGCAGCATCTAAGGCATTTCTTTGAAGTTGGAGCTCTTGATTAAGTCCATCGATCTCGGCTTGTGCACTCTTTATTGAAGTGTCTAGGCTAGTAAGCTGCTTGTCCATTTTGGCAATCTTGGCTTCTCTCGCAGTAAATGCCTTTTCATAGCGTTCTGCTAAACCGACGACTAAAGCCCGGTCGGAAAAGAATTGAGCATAGTGCTCCTCGAGTGCTGGCGGCAAGTTTGCAACTTCTGTACCGAGAATGGAATGCAGTTCATTGGGCACAACAGATTCATCAGTTTTGCGGTACTGCTCGACGGTTGCAGCTATGCGCGGGTTTTTGAGGTTATTGAAGGCCTCTGCCGTCAGTGCATCAACCATTTGACGGGTCTTATCATCGAGACGCTCATAAGCAACATGGAGCATCTCGTGTGCAGCCGTAACTTCTTCTACTCCTGCCAGACGATCGTCTTCTACATCATAGATGTAAATACCTGTATTGCTGACATAGCAACCGAGGACAATTGAAGCCTCTGCACTTGTGCAGTTCTGTCGGAAGGCTTCTTTGTCATTCAGTTCTGGCCGGTTCACATAGAATAGCTTCCGAGAGTAGTCGGTCATGGCACTATCATCTGCCAGCTTAACAATAGTTGCGGGCGGTTCGTAGCCACGCAGACGATACCAGTCATATATAGACTGAAAGTTGAACAAAATAAGACCAGCCGTTATAAAGACACCTATGGTCAGTATTAGTCCGGAAATCTTTGAAAAGCGCATATGTCTACTATACGTTATTCGTGAGCAGCTGAGTACGTCAATTTGCGCGCTTTGGAACCGACATGCACAATACTACCCTTGTGATACTTGTTGCTCAGAAGCTCTACAGCGATATGATCTTCAACGGTTTCCTGTATCAAGCGTCGCAATGGACGAACGCCGTTTTTGGCATCATAGCCATGCTCAAGCAAGTACTCTTTTGCTGTTTTTGACAGCTCTAGTCCAAGCCCATGCTTGACTAAGCGTGTGCGTAGTTCATCCACTTGCAGATCAAGAATCTTCAACACATCTGGTTTTGTGAGTGCTCTGAAGACAATTGTTTTGTCAATTCTGTTGATTAGCTCTGGTCTCATCAATTTCTTGAGTTCATCATGCACCTTATCCTTGTTGCGCTTATGGAGTGCGTCGAGGTCTTTGAGATCTTTGCTATCTGCCGCGTGAAAACCGAGGTTCGCTTCCTTCTGAAGCTTTTCAGCCCCTATGTTGCTAGTCATGATAATGATCGTGTTACTGAAGTCAATCTTACGGCCTTTTGCATCGGTCAATACACCATCCTCAAGAATCTGTAACAGCATGTTGAACACCTCAGGGTGGGCTTTTTCAATCTCATCGAACAGAACAAGACTGTAAGGCTGTCGGCGTATCTTATCTGTCAGCTGGCCGCCTTCGTCATAGCCCACATAACCCGCTGGAGCACCAACCAGTCGAGATACGTTGTGTCGTTCACCAAACTCGCTCATGTCAATTTTGATAAGCGCATCTGCGCTACCAAAGAACTCACGTGCCAACACACGTGCCAATTCTGTTTTTCCGACTCCAGTTGGACCAAGAAAGACAAAGGAACCAATTGGACGGTTGGCACTGCTTATCCCTGAACGGTTACGTCGTACAGCCTTGGCAACCGCTTCAACAGCTTCATCTTGACCGATCACATATTTGGCAAGTTGCTTTTCAAGATTTAATAAGTACTTTGCCTCTGAACGAATTACTTTGGTAACCGGCACCCCTGTCATACGTGAGACAACATCCGCAACGTCCTCACTTTGCATCACAATTGGACTGTCACTTTTGGTATCGAGTTTGAGTTTTTTGAGCTGCTCGTCGATCTGGCTTGCGCGTGTTTTGTGCTGGGCAGCCAATTCATAATCTTCATTGTCGACCGCTTCATCAATGCGAGCATTCTCTAATTTTAGCTCTTTTTGGAGCTTGCGGACTTCAGGTGGTGTTTTGCCCTTATCAACACGAAGGTGAGCTGCAGTTTCATCGAGCAAGTCGATTGCTTTATCTGGCATGAACCGATCATTGATGTAACGTTTCGCAAAAGTTACCGTATCATCAAGCACTTCGTCACTTACCTTTACGTTGTGATACTCCTCATAATGCTTGCGTAGACCCTTGAGGATACCGAGCGTTTCGCCAACATTAGTTTCTGGCACCACAATTGGTTGAAAGCGTCTTTCCAACGCAGCATCCTTCTCAATATGCTTGGTGTATTCGGCTGTAGTTGTGGCGCCAATCACCTGTATCTTTCCACGTGCTAACGCTGGCTTCAAGATGTTGCCAGCATCCATGGCGCCTTCAGCAGCCCCAGCGCCGACAATAAGATGTAACTCATCGATAAACACGATAGACCGTGTATCATTTTCCAGCTCATGCATTACTTTCTTGAGACGTTCTTCAAATTCCCCACGGTATTTTGTACCGGCAATCATGCCAGCAAGATCAAGCATGATAATGCGCTTATCAAGCAAGCTATCAGGTACCTCTTCAGTAATAATCCGTTGGGCAAGACCTTCTACAATAGCAGTTTTACCAACACCAGGCTCCCCAATGAGAACGGGGTTATTCTTCGTCCGACGGTTCAAAATAGTTATGAGCCTGCGAATTTGGTTCTCGCGGCCAACAACAGGGTCAAGTTTGCCGTTTTGAGCCATGTGCGTCAGATCTGTTCCATAAAAATCAAGTGCGGTCTTACGTCCCTTCTTGCCACGCCGTTTATCCTGAGTCGAGGACTCACCCGCCTCATATTGCTGTCGATTCAGGAACTGCTCTAGCTCACTCAGCAATGCCTCAACATCAACATTCATATCACGCAGCATAACTGTTGCACGAGCATTCTTCTGACTAAGAATACTGTAGAGGATATGTTCAGTGCCGCAATGTTCTTGGGCAAAGTCTTGGGATACGTCATATGCCATGCGCAGCGTCAGTTTAGCTGTTTCGCTAAGATCTTTCGCGCCCATGTTAACAACAACCGTGTTTGGCGTTAAGTTAAGCGCCCGACGGGCACGCTCAAGGGTGATGCCAGCACCATCCAGCAGCTTTGCACCCATGCTTGATTCTTGCGCGAGCAAGCCAAGCAACAAATGCTCAGTGCCGATATACGTACTACCAAACCCACGCGCAATTGCGTCGGCATGCTTTAGGCTATGCAGTGCGTTTTCAGTAAGATTGTTCAAAAATTCTTGAAAGTCTGGTGAATTTGGCATGTGTTATTCGCCTCCGGCTTATACGACAAACCTACGGTTTTTCTCATCGCGCCGGGCAAAAAATGTGATTTTTGCTCGGGCTGCTCTTTTCCCTCAATCGAGGCCGTAAGTTGTCATTTATTTGCGTGCATCCTGCAACGCTCAACTTCTAATATATGGCAAAAATTAGCACTCGTCAACCCAGAGTGCTAATTTAGCTGACTCTCGTCTATGCGGCCTATTCTAACCAAGTGTTGCACCAGCAAGAAAGCTGCAGCTGGAATGGCTGTTGGCGCAAAATCACTTTCAGAGTCTAATATTTCTGCTTCACGCGATTCATTCATTACATAAGCAACTGCTGCAAAGCCGACAGCTCTTGCGTGGGGATGATCATGCTCGACCAATATGAAGCCGTAGTGTTCATTACTATCAACAAGATCAATCACCAGACCAGCATCGGCGTCGAAGTTTCGGCGCATCCAGGTAACTGCACCAGTTTCGAGTTGAGAAATCTTGTCTGCGTAGTAGTCAGGAGGCATGGTATCGCCATAGTCATCCCCTGTAAGCGGGAGTTTTAAACGAGGGTTCATCGTGTCTTACGGAGCCTATTCGCCGTGTTCTTCGACCGCTTCAATCAAGCTACTTTCAAGTTCCGACTTCTTCTTGAGCTTTGGCGCCTGTTTTGGTGGCTCCGCTTTAGCAGGAGCTTCCTCTACAACAGGTTCTGGGGTCTTTTCTGCTGATTCAATGTCAAGCTCATACCCTGTAAGCTTGCTGGCAAGACGTACATTCTGGCCGCTGCGACCGATCGCAATGCTCAGCTGATCCTCGTTAACAAGCACTTTGGCTTTTTTGGCAGCTTCGTCGATTTGAACACGCTTTACTTCAGTTGGGCTCAATGCATTCTTAATATATTCATCCGTTTTGTCGCTCCATACGATGATGTCGATCTTTTCTTGCTCACCGATTTCGCTCATAACGGCGTTGACGCGTGTACCGTGACCACCGACGAATGTACCAACCGGGTCAACACCTGGCACCGTGCTATTTACTGCCAGCTTGGTGCGCACACCAGCTTCTCGCGCAATATCTTTAATTTCGACTGAACCGTTTTCCATTTCAGGAACTTCTGCTCGGAACAACCACTCAACGAACTGAGTGTTTCCACGAGAAACCACCAATTGTGGCCCTCGGAAGCCCTTTTCTACGTCTTTGAGGAATACCTTCAGGCGTTGTCCAGGATAGTAGCGCTCACCTTGAATCTGTTCGCTCATTGGCATAATGCCTTGCGCCTTACCGAGCTCAACACGCACAATTCTACCCTCAACACGAGAAACAATGGCGTTAATAACAGTGCCGATTTTATCTTCGTATTCAGCAAGCACAATGTCACGCTCAGCTTCACGGAGGCGCTGCAAGATAACCTGCTTAGCAGTTTGAGCAGCTACGCGGCCAAATTCTTCTACCTTCTCAATAATCTCGACAGTTTCGCCAACCTTGGCGTTCTTACGGATTGCCTGAGCTTGTGTCAGATTGATCTGGGTGAATTCATCTTCGACTTTGTCGACGACTTCTTTAGTCGTATACGCAGTTACTTCTCCGCTATTAAGATTCATACTCACACGAACTTCTTGCTCACGATCACCATAGTCACGGCGGTATGCGGCTGCAAGGGCTTGTTCAACAACTTCTTGAACGGTTTCTTCTGGCAAGTTCTTTTCCTCGGCAATAGCCTTGATCGCTACAGCCAGTTGTTTTAAGTCAAATTCCATGTTTCCTTCTTTCTGTTCTTATTAAAAAATCCGACCTGCCGGCCGGAGTAAACATCAACGACTATTAGTGTAAATTAGACCTGCTGTTTTGTCAATCGCGCGTGATAGAATGAATGACATGAGCAAAGCCGTCAAACGACTAATTGACCAATTTATTCCAGAAAACTACAGCCTATCACTGCACCCAGATAAAGACGCCATGACCTTCGCAGGCACAATCATCATTACCGGCAAAAAAGTCGGACGCCCTTCGAAGCGGCTTACTTTTCACCAAAAAGAACTCAAGATACAAAGCGCAAAGATCAAGAAACTTGGCAAGCAGCCGGGCGATGTCGAAGTATCACGAATAAACACACACGATAGCTTCGATGAACTGAGACTGCACGCTGACCATCTTATCTACCCAGGAGCCTACCAAGTTACCATTGAATTTAATGGAACTATTACTCCACAGATGAACGGCCTCTACCCTTGTACGTTCACACAAGGCGGCAAAGAAAAAACACTACTAGCGACACAGTTTGAAAGCCATCACGCGCGTGAGGTATTTCCGTGTATTGATGAGCCTGCCGCCAAAGCGACTTTTGATGTCACCCTGACGAGCCCTAAAGGCGAAACAGTACTCAGCAACACCCCAGTCAAAAAACAACAAGAGCGTGACGGCAAGCTTGTTACTCAGTTTGAAACCACGCCAATTATGTCCAGCTATCTACTGGCCTTTGTTATTGGCGAACTCAAGCATAAACAGAAAACCACCAAGCAAGGTGTGGTGGTGCGCGCCTTTGCGACACCCGACAATGTTGGCTTCACTGACTTTGGGTTGGATGTTGCTGTTAAAAGCCTGGAGTTCTATCACGACTACTTTGGTATTGATTATCCACTTGCCAAAAGCGACATGGTAGCTTTACCAGACTTCGCCAGTGGCGCCATGGAAAACTGGGGCCTCGTCACCTACCGTGAACATTGCATGCTTGTTGACCCTAAAAACACCAGTTTGCCTACAAAGCAATATGTGGCAATGGTCGTCGCACATGAGTTAGCGCATCAATGGTTCGGGAACCTCGTGACTATGCGCTGGTGGACAGATCTCTGGCTTAATGAAGGTTTTGCGAGCTGGATAGAGTATATGGCGGTCGATGCTTTGTTTCCAGAGTGGCGGATGTGGACACAGTTTATCGTCGACGAGCAGCAGTCGGCCCTTAAACTAGATGCCCTTGATAACACCCATGCCATAGAAGCGCCGATCAATCATCCTGATGAAATACGCACAATTTTTGACGCAATCAGCTACAACAAAGGTGCGAGCGTTATACATATGCTGCATGAGTATCTTGGCCCGACTGCATTCCGAGACGGTCTCCGCTATTATCTACAGAAGCACCAGTACGGAAGCACCGACACGGTTGATCTCTGGAGTGCCCTGGAAGAAGTATCTAAAAAGCCTGTGACTGCCTTCATGGAGCGGTGGACAACCCAGCCTGGTTTTCCGCTGGTTGATGCAGAAGTCACGACACATAACATAACTGTATCTCAGCAACGATTCCATTACGTCAACCAAGGGCGAACCCACAAAACCCTGTGGCCAATCGCTCTGGAAGGCAACGCTGCTCTCGCGGATGAAGTTCTGGAAGATGTAAGTAAAACAATACCCAATCATGGCGACTCAGCCGTGACAAAACTCAACATCGGCCAAAGTGGCTTCTATCGTGTCCATTACAACTCAAGTCATCTACAGAAGCTCAGCGAAGCTATCAAAGCTGGTCGTCTTGATACGCTTGACCGCCTCGGTATACTGAGCGACGCATTTGAAACTGCCAAGGCAGGACATGGCGACACTGCTGATGTCCTAAAATTACTGGAAAGCTACAGTAAGGAGTCTGAGGCGCCAGTCTGGGATGTCATTTCTGGTGTAATCGGCAGTATCCGTGGTGTCATGGACAACGAAACGCTGCGCGATGACATGCAACCATATATTCGAGAATTGATACAGCCACAACTAGAACGACTTGGCTGGACGAAAGGCAATGATGAAGATTACTTTGACCAGTTATTACGCCCAACGATTCTCGGGATGGCGTCGGTTGCGGAGGAACCTGGAGTCATTGCGCACGCGCAAGAACTCTTCACGAAAATGAAACAAACAGAAGACATTTCGCCTGACGTCCGTAGCGTTGTCTACAATACAGTGGCGCGTCATGGCGACAGCGAGACCTTTAAACAGCTTGTGTCCCTCCATAATGATTCTACGTCGAGTGAAGAGCGCACGATGCTAGCCGCTGCGATTACTGGTTTTCGACAGCCTGCGCTCATCAAGAAGGCACTTGCAATGGTCGTCACTGACCAGGTGCGCAAACAAGATGTCGGTTATTGGGTTGCCTACGCGTTTATGAACCGCCACGGCAAGGAAATCGCCTGGGAGTGGCTAAAAACAAACTGGCAATGGCTGACTGATAACTTGGGCACTGACCTGAGCTTCGGACGCTTCCCTATCTACGCGGCTCGCTGTTTTAGTGATAAAGCTTTCCTAAAAGAATACAAGAAATTCTTTGAACCAATTCTGACACCTGCCCTTGAGCGTGCCTATAAACAAGGTGCTGAAATCGTTGAGTGGCAAGCCGACTGGAAGACGCGCGACTTCAAGACAGTGGCGCACTTCTTTGCCACTAGAAAGTAGCTGCTGTTTACTCAATATCTGACGTAAATCCTGTGACCTCGAACTCTTGGCCGGCAACCTCAATAGCCGCCAGCGAACATGAGCCATCCCATGCGCGAGAGCTTAGCCAGAACTCAGCTGCACGTGACATCTGACGCAGCTTCTTGGTAGTTATGTAGTCAAACCCATCACCCTGAAGTTTCGAAATACGATACTTTACTTCAACAAAATACACACAAGACTGCTTTTTTGCCACAATATCAATCTCGCAATAGCGTGTACGCCAGTTCCGTTCTAATATTTTGTAGCCTCGCTTTATCAAGTAGGCAGCAGCAACCGCTTCTGCTTGCCGACCCGTCTCTGTTGTAGTCATAGCATTTCCCGAATCGGCTTAAAGCTTCTACGATGCTGATCAGACGGGCCAAACTCAATAAGACACGCTCGGTGATGGGCAGTGCCGTATCCAACATGTCTTTCAAAACCATACTGCGGATATTCTTCTGAGAGCTGAATCATGTATGCATCTCTAAGCTCTTTGGCATACACGCTCGCAGCGCTAACAATTGGGTGCAATCTGTCAGCTTTTATAACAGTATCCACCTGTTGATACTTGGGCTGACAATAATTCACAGCACCATCCATAATGATACGTTCACTTGGCTGGGCCGAAATCGCTCGCAAGGCTCTTTCCACACCAAGTCGCATAGCGTCAGTCAGTCCGGCTCTGTCAACTTCAGCAGCAGTTACCCAGCCTTCGCCAAGCTGGCAAGACGTCATTATATCAACAGTTAATAGTTTACGCTGCCTGCTCGAAAGTAGTTTAGAGTCTTTCAGGCCAGTTGGTAGTAGAGAAGTTTGTCGAGCAGCTACAACCAGTAACGGCCCCGCCCAGCAACCTCTACCAACTTCATCAATACCAATCATGACTTTAAGCATAACAAAAAACCGCCTTTATGGCGGTTCATATGTTATGTTCTGGTTTGTTTACGCTGCTGTTTCTGTGTCTTGTTTGGCCTGTTCAGTAGGTATTTCTTCTGTTGGAGCTACTTCTACAACTGGAGCTTCGGCAACGGTGTTGACAGCCTGCTTGTCGAAGTCGACGCCTGTAAGGCGGGCTGACTTACCGGTTCGGGCACGCATGTATGTGAGGTAGTTGCGGCGTACTTTGCTACGTTTTACAACCTCTACCTTGGTAACGAGTGGTGAATGTAACATGTACGTCTTTTCAACACCGATACCGCTGGCAATACGTCGAATTGTAATTGTCGCAGTATGGCTCTGTACACGATCAGTCCGGATAACTAAGCCTTCGAATACCTGAATACGTTCCTTGTTGCCTTCTTTAATTTTTTGGTGAACACGAACAGTGTCACCACTACGAACATCAACAACGGCGTGTTTCTTGTATTTTTCTTCAATTTTCTGAATGACTGATTGCATAACCAAATCATCTTACACTGTTTCTTTGTTCTTTGCAACACTTTTTACCCTGTTATTCTACGAATATACATTCATTATTTACACACGTGCTTTGTTAGACAATGCTATGATATATACATGACAGATTTTGGGAAACTCGCCTTAGAACAACATAAAAAACTCCGTGGCAAAATTAGTGTATCGCTAAAAGATAGCCTCGACAGCCAGGACAAACTTAGCACGTATTACACTCCCGGCGTTGCGGCGGTGTCGAGCTACGTGGCTGAACACCCCAAAGAAACGCGTGACTACACCTGGCTGAATAATGCTGTCGCCGTGATTAGTGATGGCTCAGCCGTCCTAGGACTGGGTAACATTGGACCTCAGGGTGCTTTGCCAGTTATGGAAGGTAAAAGCATGTTATTTAAGCATTTTGCAAATGTTGATGCAGTGCCGATTGTACTCGATGTACACTCGGCCGACGAGATTGTAGCAGCAGTGCGGGCAATTGCACCGAGCTTTGGTGGCATAAACTTAGAGGATATTGCGGCACCTATTTGTTTTGAAGTTGAAGAACGGCTGAAAGAAAAACTTGATATCCCAGTATTTCATGATGATCAACACGGTACAGCAATTGTTGTCTTAGCCGGTTTAATCAATTCCATGAAGGTAACTGGTCGTCAACTCAAGGATTGTCGGATTGTCGTAGTTGGAGCAGGTGCTGCTGGAACCGCTATCATGAAGCTCCTGCACCGCTATGCGCAACCTGAAATTCTCGCAGTCGACAGCAAAGGAATCGTATCTAAGGACAGGACAGACCTCAACACTGAAAAGCAAAAACTCCTCACGTTCACCAACCCTAACAACGTAAGTGGTACGCTCGAGCATGCCCTCATGGGAGCTGACATATTTATCGGTGTTTCGGCAGCTGGTCTTTTGACTGCCGAGATGGTTCAAATGATGAGCGAAAAACCAATTATCTTTGCTATGGCTAACCCTACACCCGAAATCATGCCAGACATTGCCAAACAAGCCGGTGCCGCTATCATCGCAACCGGCCGCAGTGATTTCCCAAACCAAGTAAACAACGCCCTGGCGTTTCCTGGCATCTTCCGCGGCGCCTTAGACAACAAAGTTTCGGCCATCACTGACGACCACAAAACAGCAGCAGCTGAAGTTATTGCTAACCTCGTGGACAAACCAACCGCTGACATGATCATCCCTTCACCACTTGACGACCGACTTGTCCCTTCGATTGCCAAGGTTATTGTTTAACCGATAACGCGATAGATTTCTTCTATGGTTGTTTCGCCCTTGCATACCTGCAGGGCGGCATCTTGAAGCATAGTGCGCATGCCACTTCTGACGGCTGCTTCTTCTATCTGCTGAGCAGAGAGTGACTTATTGCCCGACTCAAGTAAAGTACGAATCTCGCCAGACATCGTAAATTGTTCGCGTACTGCGATCTGCCCACGGTAACCATACGGGTTATCTTCTGATTTGCCGGGCTGATAAAACGTCACTTTGCTCAAGTCTGGTTTTTCAACACCTTCAGGTAGTGTCGCGAGCACATCAGCTAACTTTTTAAGAGAGGCTTCGTCAGGCTTGTATGGTTGCTTGGTTGTATCATCCAGCTTGCGCACAAGTCGCTGTGCCATAACCAGACGAATAGCAGAAACAAACAAGGGATTTTCGCCAATTACATCCATCATCCGAGTAAGCGCTGCTGCAGCCGATGACGCGTGAAAGGTAGATAGCACCAAATGGCCAGTCAGAGAAGCTTGCAAAGCAGTCTTGGCAGTATCAAGGTCACGAATCTCACCTACCATCACAATGTCAGGGTCAAGCCGAAGAATCGCCCGTAGTTTATTCGCAAAACTTGTTTGTTCGGCTGACTGCGTCATTACTGGAATCTGCGTAATACCTTCAAACTGATACTCCACTGGGTCTTCAATGGTGATAATCTTTCGCTCCGTCGTATTGAGACTATTAAGCATGGAGTAAAGCGTGGTAGTTTTTCCCGAACCGGTTGGTCCAACAGCCAGTACTAAACCGCTCGGCTTACTAATGATGTCATCAACCACGGCGCGCTGAGCTGGGTCAAGACCCAACCTGTCAAGCTTATACATCTCTTGATCCATATTGAATAGACGCATAACCACATCCATACCATTAATGGTAGGAACAGTTTCCAGACGAACGTTTACATCGACTTCTTCACCGGTGGCAAGTTTTGCACGTTGTGAGATATGACCTTGTTGAGCTTCACCTGATGCCGTAGAGATGTTACCAGCGCTCGCAATAGCGGATATTAGTACGCGATACGTATCTGGCTCAAGACGAGCAATCAAATGAAGCACGCCATCCATACGGAATCGCACGCGCACAAACCCACGCTGTGTTTCAATGTGAATATCTGACGAGCCTAATCGGTGTGCTTGCTCAACCAAATACGCCAACATGTCGGCTGCTCGCACCTGCTTTAGTGTGGCTGAGACTTTATCCATAAGCTCGTCAGTGCCGGCGTTTTTGATAGAAATATCTTCATATACGACCTGCTTGGGTGGGTCGTATAGCTTCATATATTCACGATAACCAGCGTCAGATATGAGAGAGAACGAAACGCGCTGATCTAAAAAGCGTTGTCTGAGCTTGTCGAATGTTTGCTGGGATGTCGTATTAGTCACGCCAAAGCTAATACTGTGGTCATCAGACTGGATTGGAATTACCCGCATGCTATATAGATCAGCGACCGGAAAGATATCTTTATAAATCGTTTTCTGAGCAATCTGGGAGGTGTCAATATACCCCATATTCAAAATACGGGCCCGGCGCTGTGTCGCCAGCTCTTCGTCTTTGCGGGCATCTTGTGACATGTACCTATTTAACCATAAGCAGTGGCGTTCCGTGAATAGTTACTTATAATACCTTCATGCCGAAACGGGAAATAATCATCATCGCTCATAACCTACGAAGTATCCATAACGTCGGATCAATACTTCGCACCGCTGACGGCCTGGGCGTTAAGGAAATCTACTTGACAGGTTACTCTCCCTATCCAAAAACTAACCCTGATACCCGGCTGCCACATCTTGCCAATAGTATTACGAAGCAACTGCACAAAACAGCCCTCGGCGCAGAGAACGCGAAGAATATTACTCACCGTGAAGATATTATGCAAGTGGTGTCTGATTTGAAAACCGAAGGATATCAGATAGCTGCTGTCGAACAAGCAAACGGAAGTGTTGCGCTACCAGAATACACTCCTCATAATCGCGTCGCTCTTATTGTTGGCCGTGAAGTTGAAGGGATTGAACGTTCCGTTATTGACGCATGCGACCTGACACTTGAGATACCGATGTCTGGCCAAAAAGAATCATTCAACGTTTCAGTAGCATCAGCAATTGCACTTTATCATTGCAGATTCGCACCATAAGCGTCATACTATTATCTAACAAAGTACAAGAAACAAATATGCCACTAAAATCACACCGACACCAACAACACAAAAAGCATCCAAAACATTACGCCAAGGTATATTGGCCATATATGCCGTTACTCGTTGTGGTCGGTTTAAGTTTGTTTGTCGGTCAGTCATTTGTTAACAAATCACAACGAGGCGTCTTGTCATACGCAACAGACGTATCTGACGCAACCTTACTCAATGACACAAATCAGCAACGCAACGCCCATAACCAATCTCCACTTAAGCTAAACGACAAACTTGACCAAGCAGCCCAAGCCAAGGCAGCAGATATGGTGGCGCGCAATTATTGGTCGCACACGACTCCTGAGAATAAAACACCGTGGAACTTTATCGACAAGGTCAACTACAACTACCAGAAAGCTGGCGAGAACTTAGCATACGGTTTCGTAACCAGCAGTGCGACCATTAACGGCTGGATGCACAGCCAGGCGCATCGTGAGAACCTTCTAGACACTGCCTATACTGAAGTTGGTTTCGGGATCGCTCAATCAGAAAACTACATCGGAAGAGGCCCAGAAACCGTCATAGTGGCTATGTATGCGCGGCCAGCAAATGCTGCACCTCTGACAATGCCGAGTAGTATTAGCTTTGACACAGCACCACGTGACCTTCCAGTAAATACAAACCGTGCTATCACTACAGAGCCAGCTGTAAAAAGTGTCAGCAAGGTTCAGTCTCTAACTGGCTCAAGCGTGCCCGGCATCAGCTTCATTATTGGTCTGCTCGTCGGGCTTGCGCTCGCTTACTTGGTAATCAAACATTCAATAGGCGTCAAACGCCTTTTGCGCGACGGCGAACGTTTCGTCCTGAAACATCCCGTACTTGACATCACTTTAGTCAGTTTCATAGCGCTCTGCGCCCTCCTAAGCCAGAGCGTTGGCTTCATCCGCTAATCGGATGCATGTTTACTTAAGAATTACGTTCTGACTACCAACAAGTTTGTGAAATTCTTGCAGCGTCTTGTCGTCACTCTGAACCTTGGTTGGCAGTTTTATGATCTGTTTATTGGAATCATTGCCGATAACCAACACAACCTCTCGCTCACCCGGAGTAGCATCAATTAACCTTTTAAGGTCCTGCAAGGCCTGTTGGTTGCTACTGTCGTTTAATCGAATATACAGTTTGCTTGATGCACCCGGTGCTGCTTTCGCTTTTGTTTTATTCTTTGTGGCAACTCGCGCTTTTGGAATCTTTTTGGCTTTTCCAGTAGCTTGATACGCGCTGGCCTGTTCGGCAGTAATCTCGCGAGCATCATCTACCATGACTTTGACTTCATCACTTGGATTGCCATCACGGTCTTTAGCGTTAATCTTACCTCGAATCAATAACACTCTGTCTTTTTCCCATAGCCCAATCGTTTGCTGGAATGCGTTAGGAAACAGAATCAATTCAATCTCGGTCTTAAGGTCGGCAATCTTGACAAAGGCCATTTTCTGACCCTTTTTGGTGGTTATTTCCCTAAAATCGCTCACGATACCGCCAATAGTTACTGCCTTGCCGTCATGTTCAGGCAATAAGCTCTCTAGAGGTATTGTCTGTTCTGCCAGAAACAGCTCATAGGCACTCAATGGGTGCTGTGATAGGTATAGCCCAAGTAACTCACGCTCCCATTGTAATTGTTCACGTAGCGGATATAGATGAGGTGCTGCTTCTAAATTTAGCTGCGGCATTGCCCGCGCATCGTCCTCTAACGCACCAAACAAATCTGTCTGTCCATTATTCTGTTCTTTTTGCAGACGTGCAGCAAAAGCCACAATGGTATCAAGGTTGCTTAGGAGCGTGCTGCGGTCTCCAAAACGGTCAAATGCCCCGGATTTAATCAAACTCTCCAGCGCTTTGCGGTTAACAACGCGGGAGTTAACCTTAGCCAAGAAGTCTTCTAGCGAAGCAAACGAGCCTTCCAACTGCCGAGCGCGCAGAATCTCTTCCACTGCTCCGGTACCTACATTCTTTATTGCTGCCATGCCAAAACGAATTGACTCCGTTTCTGGCACAACCGCAAACTCTACGAATGACTCATTAACATCGGGCGGCATAACTTTAATACCCATGTGTGAGCACTCGGTAATCTCAATCGCTAATCGGTCAGTGTCATCATAATCACTCGTCATAAGTGCAGCCATGAATGCAGCTGGGTAGTGCGCTTTTAGGTAAGCTGTCTGGTAGGCAATCAAGCCATAACACGCAGAATGCGACTTATTAAAACAGTAGTCAGCAAATCCAAGCAGCTGCTTCCAAAATTTCTCTATCAGAGAGCGAGGAATACCATTTTCGACTGCACCTTCAATAAAGCGCTTCTCCATTTTCTGCATAAGTTCCCGGTTTTTCTTGCCAATAGCCTTACGCAAAGTATCGGCCTCACCACCAGTGAAACCACAGACATCTCGTGATATCTGCATAAACTGCTCCTGGTAGACTAGGACGCCGTAGGTATTTTCTAAGGCAGCCTTCATGAGCGGATGTTCGTATGTAACAGCTTCCTCACCGTTTTTTCGTTTTATAAAGCTATCAGTTAGCCCGGCACTCAACGGACCCGGCCGATACAATGCTCCCATTGCGATAATGTCATCAAACACTGTCGGTTTGAGCTCGCGCAAGTAACGCTTCATGCCCGCCGATTCAAATTGGAACACTCCGGTCGTATCTCCGCGCTGTACAAGCTTAAAGGTTAGATCATCATCAAGTGGCAGTGTGTTTATGTCGATATCTTTGTCATACACCTTGCGGATAATACGCAGGGTGTTTTTTATGATCGTCAAGTTGGAGAGTCCAAGGAAATCCATTTTGAGCAAGCCAAGCTCTTCGACAGGCCCCATAGAGTATTGCGTTGCAACCACACCTTTTTGCGCCATTTCAAGGGGTGTGAACTTCACAATCTCGTCTGGTGCAATAACGACACCAGCTGCATGTACACCGTGCGAACGTATCGTACCCTCAAGCTGAACTGCCAGATCAAAGACCCGCTGTGACTGCTCGCTTGTCTCGTATTCGCGTTTCAAGTCGTCATTATCAACCAGCGACTTTTCAAGCGGTATATGGCGCCCTTGCACCGGTGGTGGAATCATTTTTGCTAAACGGTCAGCCTCAGCATAGGGAACTTGTAGTACGCGTGATACATCTCGAACGGCATTACGCGCCGCCATACGTCCAAAGGTTACGATGTTGGCAACACGGTCGGTGCCGTACTTATCGACACAGTACTGAATAACCTCGTCTCTCCGGGTGTCCTGAATATCGATGTCGATATCTGGCATAGATATTCTGTCCGGATTTAGAAATCGTTCAAAGAGAAGATCGTACTGTAGCGGGTCCAGTTCAGTTATCTTGAGGGCATAGGCAATGATTGAGCCGGCTGCCGAGCCTCGCCCTGGACCAAAGACGATTCCTTCTGACTTTCCCCAGTTTATGAAATCAGAAATGATCAAGAAGTACCCGTTAAAACCCATATTATCTACAACCGAAAGTTCATATTCTACGCGCGTATTTACCTCGTCGGAAACAAGCTTTTGAATGTCTTTAATTGACAGTTTCTGGGCTTCGGGTTCTGATTTACCACCATAGCGCATAGCCAAGCCTTGGTAGATTAACTCATGTAAGTATGTTTTTTCAGTTTTGCCTTTGGGGACTGGGAACTTAGGGATCAAGATTTTGCCTAGTTCGATACTCACTTCGCAACGATCGGCAATGAGCTTAGTGTTCAAAATCGCGTCCGGGTTGGTCTTGCCCCAACGGGCAATTATCTCTTCGGGTCGTGTAACATGTAGTTCAAATGCACTCAAGCTCATCCTGTCAGAATCGCTCAGGTAAGAACCCGTCTGCACACACAAGAGAATTTCATGTGCCTCCTGATCTTCGTGTCGTAAATAATGCGCATCACTTGTGATGACACAGGGTATGGATAGATCTTGCGCAAGCTTCTGCGTGCGTTCAGTCACAAGGACCTGTTCATCCCACTTGCTTGGATGGTCTGGATGACCATGATCTTGAATCTCTAAGTAATAACGGTCGCCAAACACCTTCTTGTACCAAGAAGCGATTTCATGAGCTTGCTCATACTGATTCTGACGAAGCGCATCACCCACTTCCCCACCAATACAACCACTGAGAACAATCAGACCTTCAGAATACTTTTCAAGAATTTCATGATCAATGCGTGGCTTATAGTAATAGCCGTGTAAGTTTGCCTCGCTACTGAGCCTCATGAGATTCTGATAGCCAGTATTATTCATAGCCAGCAAAATAAGGTGGTAATAGACCTTATCCTTGCCAGGCTCTTTGTCGGTCATACCACGACTGGCAACATATGCCTCCATGCCAAGCACTGGTTTTATACCTGTTGCAGCAGCTTGTTTATAAAACTCTATCAACCCCGAGAGCGTGCCATGGTCAGTGATGGCAACAGCTTCCATGCCACATTCTTTTACGTAGTCCATGAGGGCCGGTATCTTGGTTAATCCATCAAGGAGACTGTACTGAGTATGGTTATGGAGGTGCACAAAATCAGACGGCCTAAGCTGTGTCTCAGCAGACGCCGCTCGGGCCGTGCTTTTCTTCTTACTCATACCCTCATCTTTCACCTACTTAGTATAGAAAAATACGTTCAGAATATCGAGTAGCTAAGCGAGGTTTACAACATTATCTAGAGGATTCGATTGAATCAGAAATATTTTTTGATATTTCACCTACCCATGGCACAGAATCAAAAAAGGACAAACCCCATAAAAGCAAAGCAATCAACAGAGTAGCCCCGAGCACCGTGCCAAAACCAACAAATACACCTTTAAGAAAGCTCATCTTATAGAACCGGCGACTGTTGATATATCCCGTTTCGTACAAAGTTACGAGGGTTTGACCAAGCTGTTCAAGCTCTTGTTTGCTATGTTTCTCGGCCATCTTGCTTTAAGATGATTTACTCAAGAACTTCTTGAGGTGGTCGATTGCATTGTCAGCATCTTTGATAGCGCTCTGTAGATCTTTGTCGTCCGATCCGCCTTCATGCACAGCAGACAAAACTTCACGTGCCTTGTCTTTGGCTGCTACCGCTAGTTCGATTGCCTTTTGTAGGTCTTTTTGACCGGCAACCTTTATGTCGCCAACGGACTTCCTTGCCTTGGCGATTAACTTATCAAGATCGCTGTGGAGTGCTTTCAAACGCTTTTCTGATTCTCGTTTGGCCTGAATTGCCTTATCCTGAATATCTTTGCGTGTTTCTTTGCCGCTTTTTGGAGCCGTTAAGATACCGGTGAGATAACCGATTCCAGCCGCTAGAACGGTACCAACTGCAATTCGTTTGGTTTCTTTTTTCATGATGTCCTCCTCTTAAGTAACGACGTTATTTTTTCTTCTTGAAGGCTTCTGTAATATTGCCAATCAAACGGCCAATCGCTACGGGTCCAGCGGTTTTCTCAAAAAAGTCTGTGATATGATCTGCTTTATCTGCAATACTTTCAGCTTTATCAACGATGACCCGAACATGCTTGAGTACTTTTATGACCATTGCCATTACTACGATACTGAGCACCAAGAAAATCGCCAGCATGACCGAGAGCATTATTACTAAGATGTCGTAACTTGTTGTAGTGTCCATATGTCCTCTTATTATACACTATCCTGCTACAAGGATAGTTTCGTTTTCAGATATGACAGAAAGTCCTTGTTAACGTGGGGATCTTTAAGTGCGAAGTCGACTACGGTTTTGAGGTACTCAAGCTTATTGCCGGTGTCATAATAACGTGCTTTCTGAAGCAGGCAACCAAACAGCCGTTTATTGTCTCTGATCATCGGCTCCAATACGTATGTTGTCAAGAAAAACTCGTCATCAGGTTTTATATGAGCTTTGCCTTGCTCAATATACGCAAATACTTCTGGAGTTAACAAGTAGCCACCGACACTGGCAAAATGAGAGGGAGCATTCGCTCTGCCAGGTTTTTCCACTAACTCGCTCATTTGAAGCACGCCTGGCGACACTTCGCTTCCATTAATGATTCCATAGCGCTCAAAGTCACTATCTTTCAATGCAGGTATGCACGGCAAGATGCAAGACTGATACGTATCGTACCAAGCAATCATTTGCTTAAACCTGTTGGGTTCTGCAGTAATAATGTCGTCAGCAAAGGTATAAATAAAGGGTTCGTCACCAATAAGATGCGCTACATTCATAAGCGGTGTCGCGCTGCCATATGGCCCCTTCTGGCGCACATAAGCGAAGTTTGCAAGATCAGAGATCTTTTTAGTGTCTTCGAGTAGCTCTAGTTTCCCTGATTGTTTAAGATTCTTACGTAAATCTGCACTCATTTGATCAAAATGATCCTCGATTGAGCGCTTGTGATAACCAGTTACTATCACGATGTCTTCTATACCGGCTTCAACTAATTCTTCAACGATGTACTGAATTATCGGCTTGTCGACGAGTGGGAGCATTTCTTTGGGCATAGCCTTAGTCTGCGGCAAAAAACGCGTTCCAAAGCCAGCTGCGGCAATCACAGCCTTTCGTACAGTTGGTTTACTCATACGCTTATTGTAGCATTGCTACTCACGTACCAGGACGACATTAGGACTTCTATTGAACTGGACTTGCACACCGTCGCCCACACTCAGCCGACCCGCGACCGATGCATAGGTATGTAAGAGATTCTGTCCGAAGTATCGTCCGCCCTTGGCATCAGGTTTTGTGATGTCGCGTCCCTCTCGTGATGCGAGGAAACTGTGCAGTATTGACACCTCACCACGTGTACCGGCAAACTCACCGTTTTGACGGATTCCGGTCATCGTGCACCGCTTGCAAGCCCTCACGGCAAAGGCCTTAAAGTCACCGATTCTTATAGATGTAATATAATCTTCTCGGCCAGGTTCAATATCGCCATCAATCACAATGTTTGGTCGGAATCGGTTCATCGGCACCAGTTGTTCCGAAAGCCCCTGCGCAGCGCGTAATTCTCGTAATGTAGGCTGGGATGTAAGTAAGAGCGGGAAGCCATCGCCAAAGGCGACCTGATTAACAGCACCACTGCGTCGATATCCAGGTTCAACATACCTAGGTTCAGCGCGTGAGGCGCGCACCAACCATGCAGTCTTATTAAGTAGGTCACAGAAGAACTCTTCGGAATCTTGAGATTGGCGTAAGCCACGGGCATCACTGTCATGCACGGTTGTAGCCATCGGTCGTTTTTCTCGCTCGTCATAGTTCAGCGGAATGGCAACTTCACCGTGCTTATCAGCACTC
This sequence comes from Patescibacteria group bacterium, assembly GCA_052034685.1. Taxonomy (GTDB): domain Bacteria; phylum Patescibacteriota; class Saccharimonadia; order Saccharimonadales; family CAYUUR01; genus CAYUUR01. Next base: position 69,584 of record JBPOIH010000007.1, read on the forward strand.
AGCCGTAACGTATTACCATTGATCTCTGTCTGCACGGAGCCCAATATTCCCATTGTGCGTTGGGACATAAATGTACCATCTGGCTTAACCACCATAAACTCGCGGTCGTATGCAAAACCCGTTTCCACCACTTCAGCAGTCGGCAGTGCTATGCCTTGGCAGGATTTAACAGGGTAAATATTTAGTTCAGAAACAACAATATCGTTCATTGGGCGCTATTATACGCCTGCAGATATCTTTGACAACTATGGAATCATTTGCCTGAGGCGTACAATACAGTATTACAATGGAGATCCCGACATTTGACAGCACTGCATACCAGCACCTTTACGACGCGGTAGCCGAGCGTGCAGAACGTGGGTATGTGGACCTTCCCTATCACAATTGGCAACATGCACAACAGACACAGCAAGTCGCCAGAAAACTATTTGAACGCTGTCTAACGCATGATGTTCAACTTAATCCATTCGTCCTTGATGCGGCAAGCTTGCTGCACGACTATGATTATCATGTGCCGCTGCCAGCTGGAAGTCAGTATCGAAGTAAAGAAATTCGTTCTTCACGTGCCGCTGGCAAGATCTTGCGTAGCATTGACATCGAACCGAAGATTATTCGCCAAGTGCAGTCAGCCATACGCAGTACTGAGCTTGGCGTTTCTTGCCGAAGCCTAGAAGATCGAGCGCTGCGCCAAGCTGACCTAAATAACGTTACAGGAAGCTATGGCTCGTTTTTACTTAACACGTTCCGTTTGTATCGCGAAGCACAACAGCTCAATGAGAAACCCCCAGTACTCCCCGTTTTTATACTTGGATCAGTCGCTGTACTGACGCAATATGCGCACGAAGACGTAAGTCTTGGACCGTTTGATCAGAACCCAAATTTTATGGAAGCAATGTTTATAAACATCGATCGCCTACGTCAGGAAACGCCAGTGAGCTTTATGCAAGGTGTTTACGGGTTTATTTATCAGAAAGTTGCTTCTTGATGAGCGCTTGCGCCATCTGAGGATTGGCTTTGCCTTGGGATGCCTTCATCACCTGACCGACCAAGAAGCCAATTACCTTCATTTCGCCGTTTTTTACATCAGCGGCAGCCTGAGGGTTATTGGCAAGGACTTCAGCAACAATCGCCTCGATAGCACCTTCATCTGACTCTTGTAAATAGCCTTGTTCTGATGCGTACTTCTCAAAATCTTTTGGTGCTGTGTTTGTCTTAAGCAACTCCGCCAGTAGTGACTTAGCGCCTGTAGAACTTACCTTTGAAGCTTTGACCAGAGAAATCAGACCTGCATATATTGCTCGGCGCACTTCATCAGTTGGAGCTTCAAGCGAATCGTTATCTTTCCGTAATGGTATCTCAATATTCACAAACCAGTTTGCCAATGACTTAGCCATCTCTTTGTCGTCCAGATATTTTTCGAGATGTGCAAGATAGTATACAGACTCATCTTCGAGTTCCGCCATCAGCAGCGTGTCAGTCTGACTTTCGTCTAGACCTAAACTTCCAAGCCGCTTTCGCCACTCATCGGGTAGGGTTGGCATCGTTTTGCGTATTGCTTCAATGTAGTTATCACTTAGTACAATCGGCGGTATGTCGGGGTCGGGCATATAGCGATAGTCATGGGCCTCTTCTTTGCTGCGCTGACTAAATGTCTTTTGCTTGGCATCGTCCCAGCCACGTGTTTCTTGTACGATCGCCTCACCCTTTTCGAGTTGTTCAATTTGCCGATCAATCTCAAACAGCGCAGCTCGTTCAACACTCTTAAAGCTGTTCAAGTTCTTGGTTTCAGTGCGCGTGCCTAGTTCCTTGGTTTTACTAACACTCACGTTAACGTCAAAACGCATATTTCCGTAGTACAGATTAGCGTCTGAAACACCCGCATAACGCATGCGTATATAGAGTTCTTTGGCATAAATACGTGCTTCTACCGCGGAGTGCATGTCAGGCTCTGAGACGATTTCGAGCAAAGGGGTTCCAGCACGATTAAGATCAACGAGGCTATAGTCTTTGCCCGCTGGATGGGTGCTTTTGCCTGCATCCGCTTCAAGATGGGCTTCGTGAATGCCAATTACCTTTTCCGTGCCATCAACTGTTATCGTAATCTTGCCATCACGGATAATCGGTCGCTCAAACTGAGTGATCTGATAGCCCATAGGTAGATCTGGGTAGAAATAATGCTTGCGATCAAAAGAACTGACTTTCTGTGGAGCAGTGCCCAGGGCAAATGCTGCTTTTGTTGCCAGCTCGACAGCTTTTTCGTTTAGCACCGGCAACGCACCAGGCATGCCAATGTCGATATGGCTAATAAGTGTATTCGGCGGTGCTTCGCGGGCATCGTTACCTACTGCCGAGAAAAGCTTGGTCTTGGTTTTTAGCTGAACATGGCATTCGATCCCAATAGTTACTGTATATTGCTGTCGTGTTTCTGGGCTGATCACTTGAGTGCTCCCAAATCTTGCAATGCTTGTCGAATACCAAAAAGCGCATCTTGAACGTCAGTTTTAGACAACTTAGTGTTTGGGTCTTCTGCGATTTTTTTCGCAAGTTTATGTCCGTACCAGACGCCGTCGTTGTCTGTTAGATCTCGCTGCGCTGAGACCAGCTTCTCGCCAAAGCTTCTGCCCTTGTACTTGCGACGCTTCAGAGCCTTGCCCAATAGCGTGTCAGCACGTGTCACCGCATCTGCCCAGCAGGTTTTGTCACCACATAACTTTTGCAGATCAGCCCACTGGTCACGATAATAATTGTGTTTCAGTTTGCGCGGTCGTTTTTTGTATACAAACAAGCCACCAACAATCATACAAATCAACACGACTGTAGCAAGCGCTATGTACATCGTCATGCCGCAACCTCCAGAGCCTTTGCAACTGCCAGTAATTTTCTGTCCTGCTTCTGTGCAGCCATGAGCTGAACACCTATCGGCAATGGACCATCGTGTGCTGCAGGAATGCTTATAGCTGGAATGCCGACCAAACTGGCAGAAACAGTCATGATATCAATCAGGTACATCTTTAGTGGGTCGTCGATATTCTCGCCAATTTTAAATGCAGTTACCGGTGCAGTTGGACCGATCAGAATGTCTACTTCTTTAAATGCCGATTCGAATTCACGTATTAGTTTAGTGCGAACTTCCTGGGCGCGCTTATAATAGGCATCGTAGTAACCGCTACTTAATACGTACGTACCTATCATAATGCGACGCTTTGCTTCACTACCAAAGCCTTCACTACGGGCAGAACTAAAGCTTTCTTCGAGGTTTTTGGCGGCTGGAGCGTGATGCCCATAATGTTGCCCATCGTAGCGGCTGAGATTGCTACTTACCTCAGCCGGACACACGATGTAGTACACAGCTAGCGCCAGTGGCAATGACGGCAAGCTTACCTCAGTAATAATTGCGCCTTTGGCTTTGGCAGCTTGGATAGTATCGGTAACCGCCGTCTTTACCGCTTGATCAACCGCATCGGTCATATATTCTTTGACAACGCCAATCTTAAGACCTTTAAGGTCCAAACTTGCCCCTGCATATCCTGCCTTGTCGGCGTCGATAGTTGTGCCATCGCGTTCATCACGGCCAGCGATAACATTCATGACGTAAGCAACATCCTCAACTCGCATTGCCAATGGACCAATCACGTCTGTACTGCTGGCCATTGCAACAACACCCGAGCGCGAAACAAGCCCATATGTCGGCTTAAAGCCAACAGAACCCGTAAATGCTGCCGGCAAACGAATAGAGCCGCCCGTGTCAGTACCGAGTGCAAACGGTGCCAGTCCTAACACAACAGCTGCGCCCGAGCCTCCACTACTTCCGCCAGGGACGCGAGCTTTGTCGTGCGGGTTCTTTGTGGTCATAAAGTCGCTGTTTTCTGTACTAGAACCATGCGCAAAGGCATCAAGGTTAGCTTTTGCCACACAGATAGCACCGGCCGCTTCAAGACGTTCAATAACCGTCGACTGATAAGGCGCTTCAAAACCTTTGAGAATATTGCTGGCCGCAGTTGTCTCCGAGCCAAACGTCAAGAAGTTGTCTTTAGCAATAAACGGCACGCCTGCAAGTGGCCCGACCTCTTCGCCTTTGGCAATGTGTTGATCAATTTGTTTGGCACGGGCACGGGCTCTGGTCTCTGTAGTTGCAATGATGGCTTGATATTCAGCACGCTCCTCAATTAACTTGAGTGACTTTTCTACCTGTGAAAGAGCCGAGACTTTGCCAGAACTAACGTCTGCAGCAAGCGCTTCAATAGTCGGCCATGCAAGTTTCATTAAACAATCATCCTTTTGACTTTGAAATGGGCTTTTTCGGTTGCCGGGGCGTTTTTGAGCAAAGCTTCAGGGCTTGGACCGTATGATTTTTCCTCATCTGGTCGCATGACATTCTTGAGACCGGTCACTTGGTAGGTTGGCTCAAGTCCAGCTACATCAGCACTTTGTAACTGCTCAACATACTGCAATATGGCGGTCATTTCTGCCGCAAACTGTTCGACTTCGCTATCTGTGAGAGTAAGCCGAGAGAGTTTGGCCAACTTTAAGACATCATCACGCGTAATTTTGCTCATATGTTCGCTTAGTATACCACCCTTTGACAGAGATAGACCAGCTCGTGCAAAAAGATTCTTTACAAAGTTATATAACAGGACTACGCTAAGTACAAGCATTATGAAAGACACTCACCAATGTCACTAGATCAATGGCCTCAAGCATCATCGGGGCTGCATGTGCCACCAGAAATAAACAACACGCCCCAACAACACACTATTCGTCCGCATCTCGCGGGCGTTTTTGTTGGGAAGGAAAGCAACCCAGACTACCCTCGGCCATTACCTATCGACACTACTTTCATCGTTAATGCGACCACAGAGCACGGCTCAGATTTAGAAACAGCCCAAAGCCACGTTCTGAAAGGCACGATTGAATGCGAAGACACCAGCCGATACACCGTGTTAGTCGCTACACCAAACCAAAAAACAACTGAAGTCCCCGTTGTTTTCACGACAGCGCTGGGTACGCAAGCTGAGGACCAGTACAACCTTGACCTCATGGGAGAATACCTGGACTTAGGCATGCCAGTACTACTCGTTGGACCAGAAGAGAACACTTCTATCCCCTTAACACTCAGCGCCCAACATATGCATGATATTTTTGAACACTACGCGAAGTTTGGCTTGTATGACCCAACATCTGCTCGTATTACCGGAGACTCAAGAGGTGCCATGATTGGTCAATTGTTTGCTGCATATGCAGTGCGACGCGGCATTCAAGTGATTGATGGCTGTGTTATAGACCCTTGTTTGGCTCGACAAATCCAGTATACGAGTCCACGAGAAGTGTTGGAGTACCTGCCTTACCTCACTGTCGAAGGCTATTCCTTCACACGACAAATCAGACGAATCGGCCTCAAAAAAGGACTCGAACACGTGCGAAGATTGCGAATGTCACCTGGCGTTATGCTGAGAACTGGGATACCTTTGCTGTCTGGTGACGCGGGAGAGTTTTCCCGTTACATGTCTCGCGAGCAACGCCTTCATTCAATGCTATTTTTGGCCAGTGTCGTCAACCAACACAAAGACTGGATTGAAATATATGACCAATTCCCGAACATCAGCTATGAGCTTATTAAAGGGAGTCACTTATCGCTAATGCGTCCTGACGTATGGGATATGCGCAAAAACTATATGGCTAACAGTCGCGACGCCTACACAACAGCTGCGTAAGTATCAGGTACGCTGACAGATACCACTGGCTCAATTATCTTTACCTTGTCTGACCAAACTTCATAAATTGGTATTTCGTTGCGCGTCTTGTTGGCGGCAAGGTGAATTACACGCCCACCGGCTTTGCGGTGCTGTCCATTGTTCAGGTGCCAGTGTCCGGTAATCATAGTGTTAATCTTTGCCTGATCCAACACTTCGACGGCGCTCGTTGGAGAAAGCACGTATTCTGGCTCATCGTGAGCTGCGTCACGACGGTAAACTCCACATATTTGCAACGGTATTGACCAGCCGAAGTCACCAGAGACACGTTTGCTGTTGGCCATGTCTAGTTCGCTTCTTTGTACTTCCCATTTTTGGCCCGTTATTCCGGCGTGCACAATCATAAAGCCAGGACCCTGAACATAAGGCACTGCATATTTCAAAACATCTTGATGGTGCAATGGCATAGCTTCGTTGAGAATCGCCGCACTCTCTGCTGATACAACGTTTGGTATTCCGTACGAAGCAAGAACTCGATCATGGTATGGCCGTGCCCAAACTTGTGACCAAACATCACGGGCGTCCGGATCCTGCTCGTGCATAGCTGCATCAAGTACGTAATCGTGATTGCCTAGTACCGTAATAGAGCGGGTTGTCATTGCACTGGCTAGTTCTAAAACACCTTTACTATCAGGGCCGTCTACGAGGTCGCCAGCCAAGATAAGATGAGCGTAATGCCGCATGACTGCCTCGAGCAACTCAGGCCTACCGTGCAGGTCTGGGACTACGGCAAAATCGTTATACTCTGTTAACATGGGGAGCAAATTTTACACCCACGCACAGAGTAAATCAAGCTTATTTTTCTTCTAGTTTCTTTTTGATCTGAGCAATAGAATCGCGCAGTTCAGCAGCTTTTTCGAATTCTAGGTTTGCGGCCGCAAGATCCATCTGTGATGTCAGCTCACGAATGATATGCCCATACTCGTCTTTTGGAATCTTCTTAAGGTCGAGTTTCTTAACTTTCTCGCTGTCAGGAATGTCGGCGCGCATGCCTTTATCAATAGCCTTCGCAATGCCTTCAGGCGTAATACCATGCTTTTGGTTATACTCTTCCTGAATAGTTCGACGCCGGTTAGTCTCGCCTATAGCGCGTTCCATACTACCTGTTACTCTGTCGGCATACATGAGTACGCGGCCATCTATATGACGCGCTGCCCGACCAATAGTCTGCACAAGCGCCTGCTCACTGCGCAAAAAGCCTTCCTTGTCAGCGTCGAGGATTGCCACTAGGCTTACCTCTGGCAGGTCAAGGCCTTCTCGCAACAAGTTTATGCCAATCAACACGTCATATGTTCCCATACGTAGATCACGGAGAATGTCTGAACGATCGAGTGTATCAACGTCGCTGTGCAAATAGGTCACTTTTATCTTTAGCTCCTGTAGATACTCAGTCAGGTCCTCGGCCATGCGTTTAGTCAGCGTTGTCACGAGGACGCGTTGCCGCTTGGCAGTAGTTGCTCGTATTTCAGCTAACAAGTCATCAATCTGCCCGTCAATCGGTCGCACTTCAATTTTTGGATCAATCAAGCCTGTAGGGCGAATCACCTGCTGTGCAGGTTCTGGGCTACGCGTCAGTTCGTATTCAGCCGGCGTAGCACTTACGTAAACAACTTTGTTAACGTGTTTCTCAAATTCACTAAAAGTTAGCGGGCGGTTATCCATAGCACTTGGCAGACGGAAGCCATGCTCTACCAAGACTTCCTTGCGCGCTCTGTCGCCGTTATACATACCGCGGACCTGCGGTAGCGTCATGTGCGACTCGTCAATAAACATCAAGTAATCATCAGGGAAATAATCAAGCAGTGTGGCTGGCTGTTCACCGGTCTCTCGGTTTGTCAGATAACGGCTGTAGTTTTCAATACCTTTTACAAAACCGGTTTCTTCCAGCATTTCGAGGTCAAACTTGGTACGTTGCTCTAAACGCTGAGCTTCAAGCAACAGACCATGCTTCTTAAAATACGCCAGACGCTCTTTGAGCTCACCCTTGATGTGCACCAAGGCATCTTTGAGCTTATCGTACGGTGTTACATAGTGACTACCAGGGAAGATCTGCAACTCATCGAGCTGGCTCAGGATCTCACCAGTCAGCGGGTCGACCTTTGTAATACGCTCTATCTCGTCACCAAAGAATTCGATCCGGTAAGCCAACTCTTCGCTCGCTGGATACACATCAACCACGTCACCGCGCACACGGAACGTCCCACGGTGAAAATCAATATCATTACGCTGATACTGGATATCTGTGAGCTGCCTCAGTAGCTTGTCGCGCACGCGTCGTTCACCTTTTTCTACCTTAATAGATAGCCCATCATAATCTTCTACTGATCCGATACCATAGATGCAGCTGACGCTCGCCACGATCAAGACATCTTTACGAGTCAGCAGCGAATCTGTGGCAGCGTGGCGCAAACGATCAATCTCTTCGTTGATCTGACTGTCCTTCTCGATATACGTGTCAGAGCGTGGGATGTATGCTTCTGGCTGATAGTAGTCAAAGTAGCTCACAAAGTAATGAACTGCGTTGTTTGGGAAAAAGTTCTTGAACTCGTTATATAGTTGTGCAGCCAACGTCTTGTTATGGCACAGTACCAAGGTTGGCTTCTGTACTTGCTGCACGATATTGGCCATAGTAAAAGTCTTGCCGGAACCGGTCACCCCAAGTAAGGTTTGTTCCTTCTGACCTTTGTTTAGACCGTCAACTAACTGAGCAATCGCCGTCGGCTGATCGCCCGTTGGCTTAAACTTTGCGGTTAGTTGAAACTTTGCCATCTCTCCATTGTAACAACTCTCTTACAAATCTTGCATATTCTTGTATGCTTCCGCGAATGCTTTTTTCTTTGTTACCCACACTTCTAAGACTTTCTCGTCAAGATCTTGCATTTCTGATCCATACATTGCGCATCCTGGGGGAGCTCCAGAAGATGGTCGGCCCGCATATCGATAATCAGTATTGAAGCTCAGCGCCTTGCTTTCAAATGGAAAGGTAGCCGTACTTGCCTCAAAACCCTCTGTTAGCTTAGCCTTGAAATCAGCAAGAGAAATTCGGCCAATCGCAAATAATGTGTCATTGAAATCCTTGCAGTATTTTCCATCAATGTTTTTTTGCTGGTCAAATCCAGTGTCTGAAAGATCAATCCACTGATCAGAGGAGCCGCCCGTACTACTCCGAACGTTATAGTAAGCGCCAGATATTTCACTGCTGAGAGGTATTTTTGCATCAATCTCTTTTATCTCTAGGAATTTTTGTTCTGCCTTGCTGGATTCTTCTGTTGAACTATTGTCTTCTACCACAACCTTCTGAGCAGTATTTGTAAAGGTTTTCCCGTCAGCAGAGCACTGTTCTGGATAGCTCTCCATAATCGGGTTACCGGCAGCCTTACACTCTTCAAAAGTCGTTATCTTTGTTTTGTTCTGTCGTTGATATACGTAATAGCCAACGCCTCCGATTAATCCGAGTACTAGAACAACGAGAAGCACTTGTCCAACGCTAAAGCCCTTTTGATTGTTTGATAGTTTTTGCATTGTTGCTCCTTATTACGGAAGGGTTACTGTTGAAAGAATTTGATTAAACAGCGTTCGGACTTCTGGCTTATCCTCATCAAGTGAGTTTAGTCTAAAGAAATACTCCGTACCATCTTTTATAGCAATAGCAACTAGGTCAGTGCCATGACACTTCATGTCACTGAGGATCGCTTTTTCACCATCAATCGTAATCTCCTGATAATCTCCACCACAAGCAGCGGCGTCTTTAGTATCTTTATACGCCGCAACCATCGCCGCATGCGAATTATAGCTAAGCGTCTTAGTTACCATCACGTCCAATGAATAACCAGCTTTGACATTTGGGCCCTCCATTTCTGGGGCCAAATAGTCTGCCGAAGCAAAGTAAACCGAATCAGTCTCATTTAGCTTTTCTTGCTGCTTCCACGTTTCAGGATATTTCATAGTTATTGTCATGCCTGAGTACGTTTTCCAGTCACCTGTTGCCGCTTTGTTTTCGTCGCTCACAGGAGGCGTAGCCTCTGTCGTACTACTTGTCTGTGGCTCAGATGTTGAAGCCTGTCGGTCATACACGTAATACCCTATGCCGCTAATGAGCCCCAGTACCACTACTACAAGCAACACCTGCCCGATACTAAAACCCTTTTGATTGTTTGATAGTTTTTGCATTGTTGCTCCTACAGCTGCTCAGCAGTATAAGTTAAAGTTTTTAGTGCCTCACTGCCATATCCTTCCACAGCGTCGACAATCGTCTTGTTTTCAGAGTTATAACATGCCGCTTGAGGACCGACCCAAATGTAGTAGTAGTCGCCTGCCTTGCGCGATTTGGTGGTTATCGTTTCCCCAGTTGTTTCGTCTGTGTAACTCACTTCATATTTGTCAATTGTTTTGACGCCTTCAGCGCCGTTGTAGTCCTTTTGATAATCATAACCCGCTTTACCTCGCGCTACATACCCCGTACTCCCGTCAGCCTTACATCCACCCCCGGATTTTTCACGGTATTGACTCGTAGTAAGATACATAGTGTGGTCGTTTTCTATAACGTACTCGGGATTCTGAGTAAACTGGTCTTTCTTGAACTTTACACCCCACTCTTTAACGACGAAATAACCCTCATTAGGATCACTTGTTTTGGTTTCTTCGGTTTTCGGTGCAGACGAGACAGATGTAACTTCTGCAACCGTTTCGCTCGCAGAATCTTTACTCTGGCGTTGATATACGTAATAGCCCACGCCTCCGATTAGCCCCAGTACCAATACCACGAGAAGCACTTGTCCGATACTATAGCCCTTTTGATTGTTTGATAAATGCATGTCTTGCTCCTCTTTTGTGTAATTAGTAGTCAACTTCACGTAGATCCTTCATTTGTATCATCGGATTTTCTTCAGCGTTATCTTCGTAGCACGAAGGTTCAAAGGCATGGGGCAGCATATACTTATCAACAATTGAACATCTTGGCAAAGTGGCTGGCTCGTCTTTAGCGGGGTCATCCTTTGCACTTACATAATACTCAGCACCAGATAGCAAAACCCAACCAGAGCTGGTTAAGATTACCGGAAAGCCACTACTGAGGCTCGTACTACAACCAATAGCAACTTTTGCATACTTTCCTCCGACCACCGACTCAATAGCAAAAAGCGGGACACCAGGAGCCGTATTATCTCCGTAGTAACCCGTGCAGTCTTCTGTTCTCGTCTGCAAGTACTTTGAAAGACTTTTCGGCACCTCAACATCTGTAGTAGCCGCCCAAACAAGGACCTTTGGGTTTACCGAGGGCTTACCAAAACACAGCCAAAATAGACCTACTCCAACTATCACAACAGCAACAATCGCCACTATGATGAGTGATTTGTTTTTTTGCCTTGTTTTTTTCTTAACTGCCATGCGGTGCTCCTATTGGCTGAGCCATTTAGTCACGAGGTCATCAGTGTCGATATCTTTTAGGTCATCGTCCAAGATTGCAATAATCTTTTGGACAAGCTTTTCTGGATCGTTATCAAATACCACTAGCTTGCGGCGTGGCACTTCGAGGTGTTCAAGTAATTCCGGTATGAAATCAGCCGCGCCACCACTACCGAGCAGTACACCACAAGGCATATTTGATTCTAGCGCCGTGGTAAACTCATGCATACTGCCGATGCGTCCACCAACGGTAATAATTGCATCACTGGATTGCACCAAGTGCACGTCGCGACCTACGTAATGCATACCCGTGAAGTTCACAAAGTCATACACACCGATTGGCAGACGATATTTGTAGGCGTGCTCACGCAGGCTACTTGCCGGCGAAAAACCAATACTCATTCCACCCGCAGCCTTGGCAGCCTTGGCAGCAAAAAACGGTAGTCCTACGGTGGCACCAGTTGTCAAAATGTGGCCAGATTCAGCGATAGCTCGGCCAACGCGTTCTGCCAACTCTTGCGAGGATTTAACCGTTTTGCCGTTGGCGGCACCAGATACACATATCGAATATCGCATAGTTACGCTTTCCCCAGCTTTTCTGGTGCAATCATGTCGTTATCAAGCTGTTCAAGTACTTGTTGTTCAAGCGTTTCTTCGCCCATATAACGAATAAACAATTCATTCCAGAGGCTTTCCTGGAAGTGATAATAATATCGGTTTTCGAAGTGTTCTTCATTTGAATAAGCAAAAGCTACATCCATCAGATTAAGCGCAATCGGCCCGGTCTTGTCTGGTCGCGCAACGTAATCCAGATCTCGCCAAAAGGCCAGCTTCTCGTCCAGTTCATACAGTGAATCCTCTGCTCTGCGCCAGTGTAAGTCCTCTGGTTGTACGTGTGGCTGAAAGGCTTCAGGATGAGAAGTATCTTTGTGTCGACCGAGGTACTGCTGAATAACACGCCAGTGGATGTGCTGACCGGCCATAACCGCTGCATTCTTTGGGTCTGCATTAATGGTATTCACCACGTCCACACCAAAGTGTGCGCGCGTAGAGATAAACTTGAAGAACGCGCTATACAACCGGATCTCATTTACGTAATGAAACAAGAGCGACATCGTCTTCAGTGGTAAACCACGCATTTTCTCGCGCTGCATTGGCAATACTGCGATGATTCCCATCTCTTTGGAATGCGTTACGTTGTGGAGCTTTTTCTTAGTGAAGGCGTCTGACAGTTCAACCCACTTGTCGTGATCCATCTCAACAATTTCGATCTTACGCTCTTCAAAATCCTTTGGTTTAATCGTCTTCATCAGCTCGTTAAATTTACTGAGCCATTCTGGACCTTCGGAGAACCTGAGTCCGACGTACATTTCACTAAAAGGTTCGTGCTTAAGCATGCTGTCGATAGATCGATAACCAAGCTGCGCCATCATCTTCTTGGGCGGCATCTTTTTTAGCATCTTTTTTGCAACAGATCGCTTCAGTGCCCAGCATTTCATCGGCACACCAGAGCCTCGCACTGTTTTGACCATCGGCGGCACGAGCGTCCTAATTACTTCTGTGCCTTCTGGGAGCTTAAGCGTGTCTGTAATAATTCGATTATTGTCTTCTCTGACACGGTTTAGAAGGGCGTAGTAGAGTTCTTTGCCAGTTGTGTCGTTCGGGTCAAGCCCCAGCTCTTTTGTCTTTAGATTAACCTGACCGACGATTTCAGCAGTTAGTCTGACATCGGCACTCGGGTTGCCACTGGCTTTTTCCAGGTCACGAATTGCCATTGTAAATAGGGGCTCTTCGGCAGTCAATAACTCTGATAATAACCGTGACATCTTAGTCATAGATTACCACAAGCGTAATAACAGCGTAAAGCAAAGTATCCGTTTATGCTTGCAATACTTTTAGTTCACTATCATAGTGACAGCATTATGTTTAGGCCGAACCGAGCTATTGGTATATCAGAAAGGGCTGGCCAGAGTCTTGAGAAGTTAGCTTCCGCCCTATCGTTAAGTCGAGTTGTTGGCGGGCTTGCTGTTGCTAACCATGTTGAAAAAACGCCAAATTACCAAAGCTGGAAGTTAGCATTCACTTTTGGCGCACTGGCTGCCACTGATTTCATTGACGGAAAGTTCGCGCGCTTTGGTAGAAAGCTCCAAGGCAAGAACGAGGAAGTCCGGCGACCCTTCAGTGCCTATGTTGATCAGTTGTCAGACAAAGTCATGATTGACGCTATTCTGGTGGCCGTCGCTAAACGCGAGGCTCAGAATGGAAACTACGTCTACTCCCAAGCTATGAGTGGCGCTGCTCTGATAGACATCGGTAGGAACATACTGGTGACACGTGACCGCATCAACGCAGACCGACAGAACATTGACTCACGTGCCCAAAAAGGAGGCAAACTTAAAGCATTAGAGCAAGACCTCGTCGTTGGCGCCGCATTAAGCCCACTTTCAAACAATCGTGTCGGGCGCTTCATTATCGGTGTCGCTGCAGCACATGCCGAATTTGAAGCCGTTAAGAGCGGTATCGACCTTCATACATCATTCGAGGTGTCACGCAGCCAGCTGGCGACTCAAGAAGTACCGGAAACTATAGTTGAGCAACCGCAACCTTCATCGGATCAATGGTTGCATGCAGGCGCAGAATACCTGGCTTCGCACCTAGCTGAGTCACCACACTTGTTGAATTAGCACTCGCAAATGTCATCGCAGCTTCAATTGAGCCGCCACTTGCAATCTTGGCCACAAAACCACTGGTAAAGGCATCGCCTGCCCCGCTCCGGTCAATCACCTTTACGTCTTTATACAAACCCGCACGATAGATGCTCTGACCGTCGCAGGCAATTGAGCCTTTAGGCCCGTCAGTAACCAACACGAGCGGCACAATCCGCGTGGCCTTCTGTAACAGCTTCTTGGTGTCGTTCTCGGGGATCAGTTGCTGCATTTCTTCTTTGTTAACGCTCAGGATATGGCATGACTTCATGAGCTCTAGAAACTCTTTGCGGTGAGCAAGTTCACCTTTGCCAGGATTTACCGCCACACGTATACCGTGCGTCTTAGCGTAGCTAATAATACGCTTGAGGGCATCAAAATCACCGGACAGAGAACTCACATAAAACCAGTCGGCTTCAATGCCATGAAAATGGCTATCCTTAAGATCATAATGGTTGGACGCGCCCCGGTATGTCAGGATTGTTCGCTCACCATTAGGAGCCAACATCAGCACAGAATAACCAGTGTTATATTGCTTCGATTCCAGAACCAGCGTAGTGTCCACTTCATCCGCATGCAAAGCATCAAGCACAGCACGACCAGCTATGTCGCGGCCAATACGACCCATATACATGCTGTGTAGACCTTGCCGGGCAAACGTCACGCTCGCATTAGTTGCACCACCACCGGTAGAAAATACGACTTCTTCTACTTCGTTTTTACTTCCCAGATTAAATTCGGCCTTCAGGCCATCGTCTTCACGTTCAGGCCTGAATATCTTACCCAGCAAAAAAACATCCTGTACGGCCGCACCAATAGACACTATCCGCGGCACCACAGCGCTCCTAGCCATCCAGCTGCGCCTTGCCTTCACTGTTAAACAGCGATATCTTCTGCTCGACAACCTGCTGAACAGCATCAACCACGTCATCCATGAGTTTAACCACTGCATATTCGGTCGGGTTATCCTTGAGAGCCTTTTCAAGCGTCAACCGATACGCGATGCGCATGTCAGAATTTATGTTGATTTTGGTAACGCCAGCTTGGACTGCTTCTTTGTAATAGTGCCCTGGCGTACCGCTGCCGCCGTGCAGGCTAATGTTGCAGCTTATAGCTTTACGAATCTGCTTGAGGAGTTCGATGTCCAGGTGTTTAGGCACCGGATATTTACCATGTAAATTACCGATTGCAGCAGCAAAGGTGTCGATGCCGGTATCTTGGACAAACTGCTGGGCAGACTCCGGAGTACTGAAGGTCTTTTTAATCTCTTGATAGTCTATCTTCTCGGTATGAAGGTTTGAACTGCCAGCAAAGTAGTGCATCTCACTCTCTACTAAGGCACCGGTAAGTCGCGCGCAAGTCACAACTCGACGGGTTGCTTCCACAATCTCAGCATCAGTAGCATCGTGGTTGGCCTGACTGATATCAATATGGATAAACTCGTAACCAGCTTCAATCCCAGCAATAGCATCTTCAACAGTCGGCGAATGATCAAGGTTGATATACATCTCAACCCCAAACTCTTGTTTGTAGTTGTCCACCATGTCACGGACGTTCTCGTGACCTAGGGATTCTACTTCACCCTGGCTCACTTCTACCAGCACCGGAGCATTTTTGGCCTTAGCAGCCTGAACGACCGCCTTGAGCGTTTCCTGATTGTCTAGGTTGAAAGCACCGACGGCAAACTTCTGTTTGCGTGCTCGCTTCATGAGTTCACGCGCTTGAGCAGAGTTAGCACGCATTTGTTTTAGTGATAAAGCCATTCCCGTATTGTAACTGCTTGTGCTTGCTATTTCCACTGCTAAGACATTATTACGTTTTATGACAGTCTTAATAACATAGTAGAGGCTGACTATTAATAGTCGCTAACCAGCTAGATGATGAGCAGCAAGCGCAATATGTTTAGCTGTAAGGCCAAAGTGTTCTAGTAATTCATCTGGCGTGCCTGATTCACCAAATCTATCACGCATACCAATACGCTTCATTGGCCGCGGGCAATGCTCGCCCAGTAGTTCAGCAATTGCCCCACCAAAGCCAGCATTTATCTGAGCTTCCTCAACAGTGATGACAGCTTTGGTTTTGCGTACACTGCGTAGAATGGTATCTTCATCAAGCGGCTTTATGGTCGGTACATGCACCACCTCTGCTTCGATGCCTTGCGCAAACAGCATCTCAGCTGCCTTGAGGGCCTGGAACGTCATTGAGCCAGTTGAGAGGATAGTAATGTCATTTCCTGTTGTCAGCACATAGGCTTCGCCAATTTCAAACGGCGTTTTGTCTGTCGTGAATATTGGGGTAGCTTCGCGTGCTAATCGTAGGTAAGCTGGTCGCTTATCTTCAGCCAGTGCTAACGTCGCCTTCTCGGCTTCTATACTGTCGCCAGGCGCAATCACTACCATATTTGGCAGTGCCCGCATAAGCGCGATGTCTTCTAGCATCTGGTGGGTAGCGCCATCCGGACCAACTGATACGCCGGCGTGTGAGCCAACGATTCGTACCGGGCGGTCATTGAGACATATCGTTGTTCTTATCTGCTCCCAGTTGCGGCCAGGACTAAACGCTGCGTAGCTACTCACAAACGGTATCTTGCCCATCGCGGCCATGCCTGAGCCAACTGTCACCAGGTTCTGCTCAGCAACACCAATCTCAACAAAGCGATCCGGAAACTCCTGTTTAAACAAGTGCATTTGCGTCGACTCAGTTAGATCAGCACATGCAGCTACAACGTTTTTGTTTAACTTGCCTGCTTGCAGCAAACCCCTACCAAAACCTTTACGAATCGGCTCAGACTCAAAATCGTCTTTGGCATAATTTTTGTCAACTAAATATAAACTCATACACTACCCCTAGGCCAATGCGACCATTGTTCATTTTGGGCAGTCTTACAGAGAGCAGCTCGAGAAGACTTGTCTTCACGGCGCGAAACGCTGCCAAAAATGTGCAATGCGAGCATCATTGGTGTTCGCTCCTAATCTTGCCCTCTAAGGTACGCAGATCGTGCAGTGCTTTCTTGGCTTGTTCATGATCTGGTGGCGCCCCATGCCAGTGAAAGTCTGACTCCATAAAGCTTACGCCCTTGCCAGGAATGGTATGAGCGATTATCATGACGGGCTTTTCGACGATCGCCTTTGCCATCGAACAAGCATCAATAACCGCTTCCATGTTGTTGCCGTCAATCTCAATGACGTGCCAACCGAATGATTCCCATTTAGCCCGTAAGTCTTCGAGTGGCATAACAGATTCTGTCGGCCCATCTATCTGGATGTTGTTACGGTCAATAATCCCAATGACATTAGTAAGCTTATACTTGGAACCCAGCATGGCAGCTTCCCAGACATTACCTTCGTTCAGTTCGCCATCACCCATGACAACGTACACCCAACGATGCTGCTGCTCATCCATGCGCATTGCCAGCGCCATGCCGCAGGCTTGACTCAAGCCACAGCCGAGCGGTCCACTGGTATTCTCTAGCCCAGGTAATTTAATGCGTTCTGGATGACCCTGCAAACGTGAGCCAAGTTTTCTGAGTGTCATAAGTTCCTTAACGTCAAAATACCCGGCATGCGCCATCGTGGCATATTGCACCGGAACACAGTGGCCGTTACTGAGGAGCAAGATATCGCGTTCAGTCCAGTCTGGTTTCTTTGGGTCGTGCCGTAATACGTCAAAATACAGTGCTGTAAAGATATCTGCTAGACCAAGCGGGCCAGCACTATGGCCGCTTTTGGCATGCTCAAGCATCTTTATAATGTCTTCACGGATATCGTAGGCTAGCAATTCTAGCGCTTCAATTGAGCGTTTCTTAGTGGTAACACTCATGTCTGCACCTCACTCAGTAACAAGCCAAATGCTGCTGCTGGGTCATCAGCACGCTGAATAAAACCGCCCACGTTGAGTACATCAACGCCGCCACTTGCCAGCTCTGAAGCATTATCTTTATTTACGCCACCGTCCCAGCCGATTTCAAGCGATGGCTTCATTTTTTTCAGGTGCGGAATCTTCTCGAGTAAAGCAAGATTAGCCCGCCCGCCAAAGTTACCTAAATCACCACTGAAAAGCAACACATGATCAATCACACCGATCGACGGCGCAATCATTTCTGGAGGCGTGTTAGGTAGCAGCGCAATGCCTACCTTGATGTGTGCATCATGCAATGCCGTGGCTAGTTCAATAAAATTGCCCTCTGCTTCAGCGTGCAGGATAACCATGCTTGGATTACTCTTAATAAGTGCGGTGATATGATCCGCTGGTTTCTGATACATGACGTGAATATCCACACCAACATTACGTGGCCACCAGAGCTGTGATGGCCCCACCGTAGTGACCGGGGCAAACTCACCGTCAGCAATATCAATCTGGATCCGTTGAGCAAACCCACCGATACGCTCCATCTGTTCACGATATTCATGTGGCTCACGTGCCAGTACTGTCGGACATATAATTGCCATAAGGTTAGTGTAACTCATCCAATTGTTTGACTCTACGAACAAACCGTTCTGACCGCGCGAACGGTGTTTTTAACCAAATATCCACAATATCCTGCACCTGTCTCTTATCCTTTAGCTCATGCGACGGTAGGCACAATACGTTACTGTCGTCATCATTGCGTGAGGCACGAGCCTCAGATTCGTTCCAAACCAGACTTGCTCGAATGCCGCGAAACCGATTAGCTGCCATAACCATGCCTTGCCCGCTCCCGCATATCAAAATACCGCGTGGCTCTGACTCGTCACTGCCTAGCATAGCGGTCACGACTTTTGCCGCAAATATCGGGAAATCATCACCAGGTTGAGGCGTCTGACCGCCCTCGTCAATAACCTCATGCCCGAGGTGCGTCAGGTAAGTTTCTATATGCTCTTTGAGCGCAAACCCGTTATGATCCGCACCAATAAATATCTTCACCTTTTCTTCTCCAGATTCCGAGCGTTATGCGCACGGATTAAACCCACAAAGCTAATCGCTGCGCCTATGAAAGCAATCACACCAATCCATATAGGAAGTGCATCCCAGCCTTCCCAATACGGTGCATCACAGTGGCTTACGAAGGGTTCACCTTCCCACGAACCACAGCGAGAGAACGGAAAGAAATTAGTTGTAACCAGCATAAAAAGCGTAAACCAGATAGTAAAGAGCGAAGTAAAGATTACTGCCCACTTTTTAACTGTAATATGCTTGCCGCTTTTCTTCATAATACTCCAATCTACTTGTGCAGTAAACGACCCGTGTCGGCGACGACCTCCACCAGTCGATTACTGTATCCCCATTCATTATCGTACCAAACCACTACCTTAACGAGGTTGCCTGCGACGACATTTGTAAGTAACAGATCAACAATCCCAGAGTGACTGTTGCCGATGTAGTCACTGCTCACCAGCGGCTCTTCACTAACATCAAGTATCCCTTGGTAATATGGCTCTTTGACGGACTTTTTGAATAGTTTGTTTACTTCCTCAATCGTAACGTCTTTTTTGAGAAGCATGGTAACGTCACTCAGTGAAACCACTGGCGTCGGCACGCGCACGCTCATACCATCAAATTTACCTTTGAGTTGCGGGACTGTAAGCGCTACCGCAACAGCCGCGCCAGTTGTGGTTGGAACGATGTTTTCTGCAGCAGCACGTGATTCTCGCATATCTTTAGCTGGGCCATCTTGCAACACTTGACTGGCTGTGTAGCTATGAACGGTAGTTAGCATGGCTTTTTGCACGCCAAATGCTGCGTCCATGATAGACATTACTGCCGCCAATGAATTCGTCGTACAACTCGCATTACTAATAATGTCAGTTGCCTTTTCGAGCTTGTCGTCATTGGCACCCATCACCAGCGTGTCGATGTCTTCACTCTTGGTTGGGCCAGAAATGACCACTTTCTTAGCGCCAGCCTTGATATGTAGCTCAGCGTCTTCTTTCTTAGTGAAGCGACCAGTAGATTCAATCACAACGTCTACTTTGAGCGTCACCCATGGCAACAGACTTGGGTCTTTCTCTGCAGTAACTGGTATCTTTTTACCAGCAACTATCAAATGTGATTCATCAAAAGTAACTTCTTGGTCGTATAGGCCGTAAGTACTATCGTGTTTGAGCAAGTAAGCCAGTGACTCAGTATTGGTGAGATCATTGATTGCTACAATTTCAATATCAGTTCGTGCAAAAGCTATCTTGAAGGCATTTCTACCAATGCGACCAAAGCCGTTTATTGCCACGCGTGTTTTCATGTTTGATTCCCCCTCTATTTCTTGGGGTATTGTAGCATAAACGCTTGTGCTTGTATCAACTACTTAGCGTTATTGATCGAGGTTTCAATGACTTTGATTGCGTCCTCTGGACCGCCCCAACCGTTAAACTCAACCGGGGTACCCTGCCAGTTCTTTTTCCAAGCTTTGTACTGCTTATAGAAATGTTCCATCATCGGCTTAAAGTTCTCTCCCAGATCATCAACATGCTTAATATGTGCTTTTGTAACATCATCATTGGCAACACAGACTAACTTTTCATCACCCTCGCCGTCATCAACCATATAAAGTACACCTATTGGACGACATCGAACTACTACACCATGCGGCACTGGTTCATCAATTATTAACAAAGCGTCGAGTGGATCACCATCATCACATAGTGTATCTGGTATGTATCCGTAATCTGCCGGGTAGCCGAGACTTGCAGTACCGTTCACGCGATCAAGAAATATACGACCGGTCTTTTTATCGAGTTCGTATTTGTTTACATTACCCTTTTGAATCTCAATAATTACGTTTACTACTTTAGGGGCGTCTTTGCCGTAACTAACATCTACCATGTTTTCTCCTTTTGCTATTGCCCTAGTATACTGGAGTCAGGAACACAATTACAAATGACACAGATTATTGGCCACAGAGGTGCTGCCGGCCTTGCCACAGAAAACACGATTGCGAGCTTTGTAGCCGCACAGGCAGCTGGCGTTGATGTATTAGAGTTTGACCTTCGCCTCACCAAAGACCAGCAGATTGTCGTTAATCACGATAAGTCGTTGCTGCGTGTGTTTGGTATTGATATGAACATCTCTGAGCATAGTTTGAAAGAGCTCCAACAGGCCTGCCCAGAACTTGCCACATTCAGTGAAATCATTAAGGCGTGCGGTCGAACAAACATGGTGATTGAGTTGAAAGAGCCCATCTCTTCCGCCGAACTCAAAAAGTTGCTTGCAGACACCCCCACCCAGCAATACGCATTTGCCTCATTCAAGCCAGAAGCCATCGATAGACTAGACGGCGAGTTTCCTGATACGCCACGGAGCCTTTTATCATTCCTATTCCCATGCTGGCGCGCCCATCAGGCAAAGAGAATGAAGCTGCAAGGTATCGGTGTGTACTATCTGTTCCTTAATCCATTCATCTATTGGCTTGCGAGTCGCTACAAACTTAACCTGTACGTCTATACTGTCAATGTACGATGGGTCGCTGTACTCATCAGTAAGCTCTATCCTAGAGTAAGCATCTGTACCAATCGTCCCGACCTATTTCAATCGTTACGTACGAAATAGCCACAAGTACAACATAGACCATGCGGTCACAATAGCAGCGACAATATACTGATATTCCAGATAGGCTGGCGAAAAGTAACACAGCGCTGCGGCTGCGAGGTTGAGCGCAGCAGCAAAGTAGTACCACTGAGCTGGACGATCAACAACACCGTTCCAAATGTACGCAATTGCCATAACCACCAACCAAAAGACACCCAAATATGGGATAATTCGCGCTAACTGGTCAATATAGAAAGCTAGTCCTGAGACGGCCATGCCAAAGGCAATCGGCACCAGCCAAGAAACGAAAATCTGCTTCATCTTGCCGACCTTGAGAGGCATAACCCTCCACATATACCCCATACCAATCACCGAAATAAGAAACCATACTGCATTGATCTGACGCACTTGCCAGAAATGCGTCGCTATATAACCAATCGTACCAAGCACTGCCCACAGCAAATACACCCGGGCCCGCGAAGCATGTAGTAAATAAAACCAGTCAACTCTGCTATTCATTGTTATAATGCTTATTATACATGCGCGTAAGATTTGACCACAAACATGAAGAGGCAAACGGTATTGTTAATCTGTATTTTGAACCATTGGAACGCTACCAACACATGGCTGGTCAGTTTATTGAGATCAATCTACGGCATGACAAACCCGATTCTCGCGGCATTCGCCGCTGGTTTACGCTCTCATCTGCGCCCGAGGATGAATTACTCAGCATAACAACTCGATATGCAGGCAAAAATAGCAGCAGCTTCAAGCGTGCTTTTACCGCACTTAAACCCGGTACTGAACTGTCCTTTAGTCCGCCAGAGGGTGACTTTTGTTTACCAAAAGACACCGACACCAAACTTGTATTTGTCGCGGGAGGGATCGGCATTACCCCGGTTCATAGCATGGTAAAACACCTACTCAACGCCCAAGAACAACGCGATGTCCGCGTCATATACGGTGTTAATACGCTGGACGACGCACTGTTCACCAATGTATTTGACACCTACCAAGCAGACGTCGAACTAGTGGTAACCAACCCGCCAGATAACTGGGAGGGCACGAGCGGACGTGTCACCGCAGAGCAGATAGTTTCCGCAACCCAAAACACTGATAACTTCCTCATCTACTTATCGGGGCCAGAACCGATGGTAGAAAAGCTTGACGCAGAACTAAAATCAGCAGGCATTGCCTCCAGGCACATCAAGACAGATTTCTTCCCGGGTTATAACAATATCTAAAGGAGTACTACATGAAAAAATCAACCCTCGCCATTATCATCGCCATCTTATCAGTCGGTATACTCGGCGGTATCTACTTGTATCAAAAAGATGAACCATCAACGTCAGATACGCCTACAATCAGCACAAATACCACTGACGGAACAACAAAGGCTTCCAGCTACACAGCAGCAGAGGTCGCCAAACACAAGACCGCATCTGACTGCTGGACAATCATCAATGGCAATGTCTACGACCTTACAAGCTATGTGTCTCGTCACCCTGGTGGTGATGACATTGAATTGGCTTGTGGCGTAGACGGAACAACCCTATTCACTCAGCGTAAAACAGTAGATGGCAAGACAGTTGGTTCAGGCACACCTCATGATGACGGCTCTGCCTCCCAACTCGAATCGCTCAAGATTGGCACCCTCGCTAACTAGCTGACATAATTATTAGTGAGTTTTCGCATGTGCTTCGACATGGCGTGAGAGTACACCAATGCCCAGCAAATGACTGAGTGTCGCACGCGGCGTGTCGACATTATGCAGGATGAGGCGATATAGCTTGGCGGTTTCAGGTCTCACCACGACGTCGCGAGCAGCACCGGAAGTTTCAAGACATGCACAACTACCGATCGTTTCCAACCGAAGTGCCTTCCAGCGAACAGATCTTTCATCCCAATCTTGTTCTCCCTCAATAGACGTTATTCGACTCGAAACGTTGAATCGGCGTTCATTCACTTGTACAGCCAACGAGGTTGACCCAGCCCGGAATCCGTCATCAAATTCTACATATGAATAACCATCTTCAGCCTGGCTCCGTACCTCTGCACCATGCGGTTCTGCCATCGCTTGCACCGTCTCACGCCATATGTCTGTGTTGGCACTGCTCAGGTTTAACCACTCTTGCATCGACTTATTCACCCAGGCATAGCAACCGACGCGTCCATTCAGAGACTGAATACTCATTACTCGATCTGTTGGATTATCAAGGGTATAGTTCATGATTCGGTTGGCCGCATCGAGATATTTGCCGAGTGGTGAATCACCCCAAACTGGTTTGCTGTACGTATCACCGAGTAGTGCTTTTATGTCAGTAAGCACCGTGAGTCTTTCGCCCTCAGTAGACACCTCAACGCCAGAGAAAGACGCAATGCCATCAATTGCCTCGTCGTATAGCTCATGCCTCCGACTTGGATCTGCACCAGCATCTTCTTCGTCAAATGCAGCGACTGAATCGAGATTAAAGACGAGGTTACCCTGCGCTTCATACGTCACTTGAGGACGAACTTCTGGTTGATTCATATACAAACACCCTACGGTAAACTCAGGCTGGCTGCAAGGTTAAGCAGTATGTTTTGTTGTAGCCGTAACAGAGTGGACTTCGTGGGTTTTGTGCGCGTCTTCAAGATATTTACGAATCATAAGTGCTGCAGTGGCACCTTCGCCTACGGCACTGGCAATCTGCATGGTTGCACCTGAACGGACATCGCCAGCCGCAAAGACTCCCGGCATGGTCGTCATGAGCTCTGTGTTTGTCTTGATAAGACCAAGTTCATCAAGTTCAATCTTGGTACCCTCCAAGAACTGCGTATTTGGTAATAGTCCGATGAATACAAACACACCATCAGTCGGAAAATCGACTTTCTTTCCAGTTGTCACATCAGTGCCGACGACTTTAACAACCTTGCCTTCTTCCCCAACAATTTCATCGGTCGTTGTATTGTAGTGAATGGTTATTTTGTCGGCGTGTTTTTTGAGCTCTTCTTGTAGTACTTCGCTGGCGCGCATCTTTTCGCCACGCACTAGTAGATCAATCTTAGAGGCAAACTTGGTCAGAAACATTGCTTCTTGAACGGCAGAGTTGCCACCACCGACAACTACGAGACGTTTGTCACGATAGAATGCTCCGTCACACGTCGCACAGAAGTGCACGCCACGTCCGTAAAACTCTTGCTCACCTGGAATACCAAGCTTTTTATAATCACTACCGGTAGCGATCAAGACTGACTCTGCCAAAATTTCTCCGTCAGTTGTATCAAGTATTTTGTACTTGCCTTTGTCAGTAATCTTAGTAACCTCACCGAGTTCAATTACCGCGCCAAAGCGCTCTGCTTGCTTACGCAAGCCTTCGGCAAGATCAAGGCCGGCTATTCCTTTTGGAAATCCAGGATAGTTATCAACCCAGTCAGTAATAGCCGCTAAGCCTCCGACAACACCCTTTTCATACAGAAGTGTCTCTAGGTCTTCACGCGTTGTATAGACAGCCGCAGCCAGTGCCGCTGGTCCAGCACCAACCATTACAACTTGGTGGATTTTTTTGTCTGCCTCACTCATGCTTATTCTCCCATTACGAGGCCACACACCCTTGTCTGCCTCACTGCTATAGTCTCTATTCTATATCCTCACGTGCGTTCAGGCTACAGCTGGAGCAAGACGAGAGAGGTTAAAACCAACGACTACTTCTTGACTGTCGTCTTGCTTTGTCACGACCGTGACCGGTACAGTCATGGCACCACTTATCTGCATAGCTTCTGCTTGACGCTCTGGGTTCTGGTCAAGGTTAACCTCTTCGTAGGTCTGACCCTTGCTGGCAAGCCACTTTTTGACCATTACGCAGTATGCGCAGGTGTTAGTAGTGTAGATAGTAACGTTTTTAGGCATAATTTTCCCCTCATGCTTTGCTTTTTGTTTAGCTTTTATTTATGCTGCTTTTAGTATATATAGCGCTCACGCTTAATTCAATACCCCATATGTTGTGTTTTTGGCAATTATTGCGCTGGTTCGCCAACACTGATGAGCTGGATATCAAACACCAGGTCAGAGTTTGGTGGAATGTTTGCTGCGGGCGACTGCTCACCGTAGGCCTGTGCTGCAGGAATGAGTAAACGACGCGTACCGCCCGCCTTCATACCCGGGACACCTTCTTGCCAGCCTACGATAACCCCTGATAGCGGAAATGTAGCGGGCTGACCACTGTCGAGCGAACTCTGGAAGATCGTTCCATCTTTAGCGAGTGCTCCGGTGTAATGCGCCGTAACGGTATCGCCTTTTTTGACTTCTGTACCCGTTCCAACAGTGATGTCAGTAATTACAAGCTTGTCGACTTGCTCTACCGGCGTAAAGCCTTCTAGTTTTGTACCTTCCAATGAACCCTCCTTTGGTGTTGTTTGTTCTTCTACTGGTTTATCCTCAGTCGCTACTGACTGCTGACTGTCATCCTTCGTAAGAATACTGTATAAGATCGCCCCACTGGTCCCTACAGAAGTCAATAAAAAGATAACAGCGATAACTAAAGTAAATGCACGTTGACTTCTCGTAGCCATATTTCCTCCATTTGCCGTTGTAGTATACCGCAAAACGACACGCGAGGAACCATTGACAATTTACGAATTTGGTTCATGATAATCACATGCCAGAAACTCACAAAAGAACAACCGCCAACTACTTATTCGGTGCTAGCTGTTTAGCGACCTTTGCGCTTGGTTGCGGGCTTTACATCGACGGCGCGGCAGATTTACTGCAAACGGAACTAGCTAATCATGGAGAAACCCTACAGATATCAAGCTCAGTACCCGATGTAGACTCAGGTATTGCGCTTCAGCTATCCGGCGGCCTCATCCTTGCAGTCACAGGTTTAGCATCACTCTGTCGTATCGAAGGCTAGTCTGCGATATCGAATGACTGTAGTTTCTTTTTGACTTGTTCAGTCTTTTTGCCGTGTTGCAGCGCAAGCAACTGAGCATAGATACCGTCTGACTTGGCAAGTACCCCAGGAGAACCGACCTCGTCAATAGTACCGCCACGTAGCGTAACAATCATGTCGACGTTCTGGATGGTACTGAGCCGATGAGCAATAATCAACGTCGTTCGGCCTTTCATGAGACGTTCGAGGGCTTCTTGAACCATCTGTTCACTTTTACTATCTAAACTGCTGGTTGCTTCGTCCAGAATAAGAATTGGCGCGTCCTTAAGCAGGGCGCGAGCGATAGCAATACGCTGTTTCTGCCCGCCACTCAGTTTTAAACCACGTTCACCTATCTCTGTATCATAGCCGTGCTCAAGTTTACTGATGAACTCATGGGCGTTCGCAGCCTTGGCAGCAGCAATAATCGCAGCGTCATCGGTTTTTTCTTGGGCATATCCAATGTTTTCCTTAATCGTTCCACTAAATAAAGCAGGGTCCTGAAAAACGACGCCGATATTGTGTCGCAAACTTTTTTGCGTAACCTCGCTGATATTTTGACCGTCAATCATAATCGATCCCGTTTGAGGCTCATACAGACGAAGCAGCAGATTGGTTAGTGTTGTCTTTCCTTCGCCACTCTCACCAACGAGTGCGATCTTTGTATCAGGCATTATTTCAAGTGAAATTTCTCGGAGGATAGTATGTTTGTCGTCATACCCGAAGGCCACATCCTGAAAGGTAATGGCTCCGCGAGTTACCCTCAACTGGCGAGCGCCTGGCTTGTCCAGAATATCAGGGGTTACATTCATGACTTCAAAATAATCACGACTATCAGCCACTGCACGTTGCACGCTCTCAACCAAGAAGCTGATAGTAAATATCGGGATTCTTATCTGTTGCGCTAAAAGAATCAACGCTACGGCATCACCTGCAGTTAATTGACCGTTCACGGCCTGCGTGAAGATGAATATGTATACTCCAAAAAAAATCACGTTCAATGCCAAGCGACGCCGAACATCTCGTTCATGCCAAAAACGAGACTGAGGCTTATTTATTGCAACGGCTTTTTGTATGTATTTCTGGAAAAACTTCAGTTCGCGACGTTCTTGCACGAAACTCTTGATTACTTTTATCTGTGTTATTGCCTCTGCAAAGCGCCCACTCGCAATGTCATAGTTCTGATTCTTATCCTTCTGATACTCTTGCCACGTGTTACTGGTACGAACAGTCATCCAAATGTAGATTGGATACAGCGCAAAGAGCAGGACTGCAACCTGCCAGCTATAGTACGTTACTGCAATCAAAGCAAATATCGTCGAGAAGATGAACTGCAAGAAGTTATTACTGAACATGTTCATGAAGTTAGACAACTGCTGGACAGAACGACTAAGGCGGTTGATCAGCGCGCCGGATAACTCTTTGTCAAAATAGCTCTGAGGCAGGGTCAAGAGATGCTTATAGTAGCGTTCTGACAGTACCTTGTTGAGCTTGGCGGCCATTTGATCGCCTAAGTATCCAGATATGTTATTTAAGAAAGTTGCCGACACATCCAGAACAAAAAGGCCTACAGCCAGCCAAATAACATAGCTCAAGCGCGCCGACGTACCTTGTCCAATCTCATCGATTGCTCGACCACTTATGATTGGCACTAGAAGCATGGTCAAGCTTGAGATTATCGTCAAAATACCGATTGCTACATAATACGGACGCAGTTCGCGCGCATAGCCCAAAATTCTCATCACATACTTCATTATGTATAGCTTATCGCATTACATTGATATCAGCGACCGTTTTTAGAAGAAACAAGCGAATACAGTAACGCCGCGATTATAAAAAACAAACCACCGTAAAAGAATAACTCCACATAGAGTTCAGCTTTGTAGCCTTCTCCTGGGGAGGTTACAAAGTAGCGGACCACTGCTAACGAATATGCTGCCAATGAAATAATTGCCGTGGTTAGCAAGGCAATTCTGGATCGCAGTATCGCTATGACAAGTAGGGGCAATATATATAAGAACACCGCCTTACTAGCCATGCCACGTTGTGCAAACACAATAATCGTCGCTATAGCCAGGTCCACAGCTGCAAGTATCCACGCGTAGGCCTGCAATAGCGTTTGGCTTTTAGTAGCGCGTGCCGCATACCAAATGCCAGCTGTTGCGGCAAGCAGTAATGATGCGAGTGTCCAGCGCTGCAGGACAACGCTCGGCGGAATGAGATTCCATGCATCTGACAGAATAATTGTAACGACAAATAACCCCACAAAAGCAAAGTGAATGCGTGCGATTGAGAGCAGACTAGACTGTAGTGGCAACGTAGCAAGTTTTTTCATTACTTCACGTTGTATTCAACCATAAGCGCTATGTGATAGCAACCACAACGCAACAAATGACTACTGGCTTATCGTCTGTGCGTTGGTTGGAATTTCAATAGTAACTGGCTTGTAAGTAAAGACAAGCTCACCACTGTCGCCGCCGTAGTTACCGGTTGCTTTCATGATTCGCTTGGTTGATTGGTCAATATAGACTTTGCCGTTCGTTGTATCTTGCGTAACCTCCCAGACTTCACATGTCTGAGCACCACACGCTTCTGTGCCAACATATTTTGCATTTTGTTTGAGGCTATTAATCTCATCAGCTGAATATTGGTATGTGTTAGGGTCAAAGCCGCTCGCGCTAGTGGTATCCATTTTATAGCAGGTTGAGCCTTGGCAGGAATAGTATGCATCCTTGGTCATGATAATTCTGATTTCTTTTCCGCTTTGTTGAGACGAAAACTCACTGTTTCCTTTGCCGTCATACTTGAGCGATGCCGTAAACGTCTTACCGTCCTTTTGACTGGTCAAGGCTGCCTCATAACTTACACCAGTCATTGCAACAGGATTAAATGCAGCGGCTGTTTGAGACTGTGTTTGTGTATCCTGTGATACAGCTGGTGCTGCTGACTTGTTATTGCTATCTTTGTTCATGGCAAGATATGCTCCGCCGCCTAGTACGACCACAGCAATAACCGCCAGTGCTATTATGATTGATTTCTTCATCTCATCTCTCCTCGTTATAACCCTATCCTACGCCACTGCTGAATAAGATTCAATCAGTCGCGGGCAAAGGGCGAGAAGTTCGTATTGCGGTCATAGACGTCGGCGCCTTCTGCTTTCTTGAGATACCCAACAACGACGTACGTAACTGGCGTACACACTATTTCTACTGCAATTTTAATACCATACACTGTGGCAACGAGCCGTAAAAGTTCGCTACTTGTCAGCATGCCACCAAATGCAATTACACTAAAGACGATCGTATCTAACGCCGAACCAACGACCGTTGAAGTAATCGTTCGTAGCCATAGAAGTTTGCCAGCAGTACGCACTTTTAGCTTTGCCAGGACAAAAGAGTTCGCAAACTCACCCACAATATAGCCACAAAGACTGGCGAGAGCTATGCGCGGCACAAAGCCAAGGATTGATTCGTATGCTGCTTGATTCTCCCACCCAGATGCCGCCGGCAATGCTTGCACCAGTAGCAACGTTACACTGAGGACGAGCAGGCTATAAAAACCCAACCAGATAGTCCGACGTGCTCGCTTATAGCCGTACACTTCTGTCAGGACGTCACCAATAATATATGCGAACGGGAACAAGATCGTACCGGCATCGAACAACAACGGACCTGATCCAATGAGCTTTGTAGATACAATGTTTGAGACAATCAATACCGTCACAAACATGGCGACGATTACGTCATAGTACTTGAAAGACTTGGCAGAAACGGCAGTCATTACTCGTAACGAAGCGCTTCAATTGGATCAAGCCGCGCCGCACGACGCGCTGGCAGCGTTGCCGCTAAGAAAGCAATAGCCATAATGAGCAGAATAATCGGAAGCATCGACATGAATGGGAATGAAAAGAGCTCAAGACCGTCAAAATCCTTGAACAATGTGTCGGCAGCAATACTACTCCCAATGCGACCTATAATGTTTGCAGCGCCAAGTGCAATAATTGCTCCCCAGAAACCAATCAGAATCGCCTCAAGACTGAACAGCAGAAAGATCTTGCCTCGTCCCATACCGAGTGCTTTCATGAGGCCGATCTCTCTGGTCCGTTCTTGTACTGCCATGAGTAAAGTATTGACGATACCAAAGCTCGCAGCAGCGAGCGCAATACCGGCGAAGATATTCAAAAAGGTTGTAATGCCGTCAATAACGCTCGTGATAATTCCCAGCTGGTCGTCCAAAGTCGAAGCACTATATCCCTGTTCGGCTAATCGATCCTTAAGGGACTGTAGCTCTGCTTCTGGCTTCGATGCGTCAAACTTTCCAACGACATACGGGTACTGCTCACGTTGAAAATCAGGTACACCAACTGTTGCTTTGTCAAAAGCTGTCTTCATGAACGCGTCGTTTACATTCGCAGCGTTGCCTTGTATGAGTGTTTTTTCCTGAACACCAACAATCGTAACAGGCACAGTGAATGGGCTGCCCTGACTATCTTTGAAGCCCATTTCTATGGTCTCGCCAACCGCATCTTGGTCATCACTAAAGTTAAGGATCGACACAAATGATGGCGGGAGTGTAACTTCGTGTTTGTCAGAATTGTTCTGAACGAGTCGCCCCGCACGAAGAGGTTGGTTCAAGCCATCAACGGCCTGACCCACGGTAACCTGAAACTTCTTTGCACCATCACGGGTAAGATAGTCAGGCACGACAGGATAAAATAACTGCACGCTCTTGATTCCTTCTGTTGCCTCAATCTTTGCAACATCTACAGAACTCAGTGTTGGTGGATTAGTAAAGTCTGCGCTGGCCTGTTTCTTGCTTGGGTCATATTCTTTAGGGTCGTCGTTACTAACTGGCCCTCCGCCCTCAGTTTTTACACTAATGATTAAGGCATCTTTTGCCCCTACTGCAGAAACTTGTTCGTCAACGTACGTTTTAAGACCCTGGCCAACACCAGTGGTGAGCATGAGAGTGAGTGCTCCCATGAAAACTGCGCCAACAGTCAGAATCGTGCGGAGCTTGCTTTTACGTAAGTTGGAGTTAGCAGTACGGATGACATCGCGATAGTTCATGACTTACCACCTTTCGCGACAATCTTGCCATCTTTGATGTGGACTTGTCGATCGCAACGTTTGGCAAGGTCTTCGTCATGTGTCACAAATATGAGCGTAATGCCTTTTTGCTTGTTGAGTTTAAAAAGCAAGTCCTCGATCTTTTGT
The DNA here is from genome assembly GCA_052034685.1 of Patescibacteria group bacterium. Classification (GTDB taxonomy): domain Bacteria; phylum Patescibacteriota; class Saccharimonadia; order Saccharimonadales; family CAYUUR01; genus CAYUUR01. The sequence continues at coordinate 101,065 of JBPOIH010000007.1, forward strand.
CCGGTTGAGCTATCTAAGTTACCCGTCGGCTCATCCGCAAAGATAACTTTAGGATTGTTGACCAAAGCACGAGCGATAACGACGCGCTGCTTCTGGCCGCCGCTTAAATCCGAGGCCTTGTTCTTCACCTTATCAGCAAGATCTACCGACTTCAGCACCTCAAGTGCCTGAGCTTTACGCTTGCGCGGTGACACGCCGGCAATTTTGAGAGGCAATAGCACATTATTGAGGACAGATTCGTCACTATTTAGGAAGAACTGCTGGAATACAAAGCCAAATTCACTGTTACGAAGTGCATCCACTTGCTTACGCTTGAGGGTGCTCGCATCTATGCCGTTTATCGTAATTGAACCTTTTGTTGGTGAATCTAATAACGCGAGAAGATGCATGAGGGTGGATTTACCGGAGCCGCTTTTGCCAATTACCGCGATAGTTTCACCTTCGTTAATTGTGAGGTCAATGCCTTTCAGCGCGGTAAACGCAGCTTCGCCTTTACCGTAGGTTTTCGATAGTTTCTTGGTCTGTAATAATGTGTTCATGTAGGTATTAGCATAGCATGGTTAGCTTCGCTCGACACCTTGCTCGGCAAGATTCTTGCAGACAGTATCAAGAATGCCGTTGACTTCTTCTGTTGTGAGCGTGCGCTCAAAATGGGTTAGGCGAATTCGATAGGTAGTATGTGTTTTTGCTTGTTCTTCCTTGCGGTAAATGTTGCGTGGTTCAAGACTCCATTCATAGCCACGCTCTACGGCAAGTGGCTCAATAGTTGCAGTCAGTACTTTCGTCAAATCAGCATAGCTGAGTTCGGAAGTAAACGTCATGTCTTGCTCGGTTGATGGAAAGCGTGACAACTGCACAAAACCGCGACTCTGCGGTGTTGCCTGCTGCAACTCATCTAGTCCAAGTTCAAAGCCAGCGCTATGAACCGGTAATTTGAAACCTTGGCGCGTTTCTGCTTTAAACTCGCCAACCACACCAATGATTTCTTTGCTGCCCGCTACACCAACCAGCGCTGATCGCGTCAGGTCAAACGGTTGCGTTACAGGATAATCAAGATCTTTTGTAATTGGTTGGTACGTGAAGGTCACGCCGAGCTGATCGCTCAAAAAATCTAAGTATTGCTTGGCCTGATAGAAAGCCGCACCAGGCAAGGTTTTTGCAGCCTTATCGGTAACCGACAGCACCATGCTTAGTACTTCAAACTCTTTTGGCACAGGTTCCTTGCCGTCACTGCTGTGGGCCTTCTGGTGGACTTTATTCATCTCATACACAGCCATGGCGTCAATGCCAGTCTTATGATTTTGATGGACCTTATCAAGCAGGCTCGGCGTCAGACTGAGCCGGTAGTACTGCAAGTCAGGACTCAGCGCGTTGCTTAAACGGAAGGCTTCTTTAGGGTTTTGCCCTGCTTTTGTGAGCAAGTTACTGTGAACAAAGCTGTAGGTCAGCAACTCATTCGCGCCAGCCCGAGCCATGATACTTCTCAGGTTCTGCTTATAGCTAAACCGCGCGTTGTTCGGAGCTGGTGTTAGGTCGCGCAGCGGCAAGGCCTGCGGCAAATTATCGTAGCCGATCAAACGACCAACCTCTTCAACAATGTCTTCTGGGATAGCAATATCGGTCCGCCAAAACGGCGCAGTGATGGCCAACATCTCGTCCTTGCCTGAAACTTCAAACTCAACATTTGATAGGAGTGTAGCGATGCGGTTCTTTGGTAGGGCAATACCTAGACGTTCTTCTATAAATCTTGGCCCAACTTTTACTGTGCTTGGCACGGGCAACTTGGCAGACTTGTCGTACGTTTCGCCCGCTATAACGCCCTTAGCTACATCGGAAATCATCTGGGCTGCATAGTTTAAGACATATTCATTCTGGAGCGGACTCTGGCCTTTATTAAAGCGCGTTACGGCGTCTGTAAATAACCCGTAGTGCATGCTTGTGCGTCTTATGTTGTACATGTCAAAGCTCGCGCATTCCAATATGACATTCTTAGTTGATGCGTCAACTTCTGTCTCGGCACCGCCCATTACGCCACCGACAGCAATCGGATATTGATCAGTGGCAATCATGACTGCAGGCGCTTCAAACTTAACTGTCTTGCCATTAAGTAGCTCTAGCTCATCACCCTTCTCGGCTTCACGCACTACAATAACTGGCTGTCCTGAGCTGAGTTTCTTAACCTTGTCATAATCATAGGCGTGTAGTGGCTGCGCGGTGAGAATCATGCTCAGATTAGTAACGTCGACAATGTTGTTGATTGGCTTAAGGCCAACACGAGTGAGGAAACTCTGCACGGCAATAGACGATGGCGCAACTTGCACATCAGCAATCGGCACCATCATAAAGCGCGATACGAGGTCAGTAGCTTTGTTAACAACTGTTAACGGCAGTTTCTTGGCCGGGGCTCCGAGCTTGAGCGCATGCAAGTACCAGTCTGGTGAGCGGAACTCAATATCTTGAATCCCAGCAATCTCGCGAGCTACGCCAAGGATGCCAAAGCAATCAGGGCGATGCGTAAACATCTTGTTTTCTATATCAATAATCACGTCGTCAAGTTGATAGACCTCACTCAAGCTTTTGCCTGGTAAGCAATCAACGTCAACTTCCATTATGCCTTCGTGGTCATCATTGATGGCTAGTTCTTTACCGCTGGCTAACATACCGTTGCTCACAACCCCGCGAATCTCTCGGGCTTCCAGGCGGAACTGATCTGTTTCCCAGGTACTCGGCACCACATTGCCCGGTGGAATCCACGCAACCAACATACCCTCACGGACATTTGGCGCACCACAGACTACCTGTACAAGCCCGTCTGCGTCACGTTCGATATCTTTGCGTACTCCAGCATCATCGATCTTACACACATTAAGTTTGTCGGCATTGGCATGCTTCTTGATGCTCACAATCTTGGCAACTACAATGCCTTCGTATCGTTCGCCTAGTGCCACAACTTCTTCAACGGCACCAAGCTGTGCACCAATCTTTGTCACCAGCTCATCAGTCGAGCACTTGATATTAGTAAACTGCTTAATCCAATTAATACTTACTTTCATTTGAACTGCCTTAGGAATTTTAGGTTTCCGCTGTGGAAATAACGCACATCGTCTATGTCGTACTTCATCATAACCAAACGGTCCAGCCCGAGACCTCCCGCAAAGCCGGTGTAGATTTCTGGGTCGATGCCGGCCATCTTAAGTACATTCGGGTTAACCATGCCCATGCCCAGTAGCTCAATCCAGCCTTCGCCGCAAACCTTACAGCCTGCTTTATCGCAGAATGGGCATGATATGGCCAGCTCAAAGCTTGGCTCGGTAAATGGAAAGTAGAATGGCTGGCTTTTGACTTCAATGTCTTTTTCGTAGTACTCAGACAAGAAGGTGCGAAATGTTGCTACCAAATTGCCAACGTTAATACCTTTGCCAACGTACATAAGCTCTACCTGATAGAAAGTGTGTTCGTGACGAGCGTCAACGTCTTCGTTCCGAAAGGTTCGACCTACATAAACATTGGCGATTGGTTTGCCCGCTTCAAGTAGTGGCTTGCCAGCTTTCAGCACGCGGTTTTGCATGGTGCTGACATGCGCCGGAGCAATCAGACCTTCTTCGGTCATAAAGGTATCGTAATCATCACGTGCTGGATGGCCTTCCGGAAAGTTCAAAGAATCAAACATATGGTAGGCGTCGTCTATCTGACGTGATTCTACTGGGGCAAAACCCATGCGCTGAAAGATACCTACTACCTTGTCGAGTTCGCGCATTAACGGATGAACGGAGCCGTTTTGAGCCGGAAGTAACCCAGGTTGAGTGTCAGTTCTTACGTTAACGTCAAAAGGTGCCGTTACATCAATAGGCGCAAGACTGGAGACAGAGGACTGGAGATTGGAGACGAGGCCCTCAAGCTCTGTTTTTAGGGCATTGATTTCTTTGCCAAATGCACCGCGTTCCTTAGCGTCAAGTGTTGGGATCTCAGCATACAAACTTTTTAGTAGCGGCGAACGCAACACACTCTGTGGCTCGTCAGCTTTTTTAATCTCCGCCTTTAGCTTTTCGGCAACATCAGCAATCTTCTTGTTTGTATAGCTCATATTTAGCTCATTATACCAGCTATGCTACTCTGGTGGTATGGCTTTAAGCATAGAGATTCATAAACCACCGATCGCTGTAGATATTCCAGATAATGAACTACAGATTTTTCTTGCAGGCCCGATACAAGGCGCCCCTGATTGGCAACAGCAGGCTACTGATATGTTGGCAGATCAGCTTAAGCACGAAGACGCCACAATTCATATAGCAAACCCTCGCCGCGATGTGTTTAGCCAAGAGGACTTTGATTACGATGCATATAAAGAACAGGTCGGCTGGGAAAAGATAAACATCAAACGCGCCGCACGACTTGGCGCCGTCCTCTTTTGGTTCGCTGCAGAGTCTTCTGAAGCATCTGCACCAAACCGCCCAGGCCGGCAATACGCCAAAACAACCATCAAAGAACTGCACCGCGCCGTTGGTTGGAAGGATTATGACGCAGGCATGAACTTAGTAGTCGGCATCGAGCCCGGATTTAATGAGCGCTTGCGCTATGACCGTTTATGTATTGAGGAGTTTGCATTGCCGGTTCATACAAGCCTTGCGGATGTTGTTGGCGCAACCATAAAGTCACTAAGTAAATAACAGGAGTTATATATGGCACAGTTTAGTTTTGACATTGTAAGTGATTACGACAAAGCAGAGATGAATAACGTTTTTGACCAAACGCAGCGCGAAATTACAGCGCGTTACGACTTTAAAGGCACGCCTGCAGCGATTGATTGGCTTAACGCCGAGAAAACAGGCTTCAAGATAACAGGCAACAGCGATTACCAGATAGATGCAATTCTCGACATCGTACGCAAAAAACTTGCCACGCGTGAACAGAGCCAAAAAGTCCTCGACACCACCAAAGAAGCTTCCACCAGTAACATGCAAACCACCAAAGAAGTACCGTTCCTGCAAGGGCTCGATCAAGAAAAAGCCAAGAAAATCACCAAGCTGATCCGTGACGAACTACCCAAGGTCAAGACTCAGATCCAAGGCACCGAAGTCCGCGTGACCAGTGGCAGCAAGGACGACCTCCAGACCGTCATGCAACTGCTCCGCAGTAAGGACTTCGACTTCCCTCTCAGCTTCACCAACTTCCGCTAGTGTAGCTAATAAAATATGGTCTGGTATACTTTCTGCTATGCACCAACAGGCTCTGAACTACGAGAGAATTAAAGCTCAAGCACGTCACCAGTTAGAACAGAACTGGACGGGCGAGTACTACGCGCCGCACCTTGACGGCGCATTCCCTGACAACTTCCTGTGGGATACCTGCTTTGTGGCTATGGGGCTGGCTGAAGATGAGCCAATGATAGCAGCAACGCAAATGGTTCAGTTAATGCGCTACCAGTGGCCAAATGGCATGATCGCCAACCAGAACGTTGACACAGAACGGAGCGGCACAATTATTGAACGCCTAAACTTCCGAACAGACAAAAGCCCTGAAGCACCTGAGAAGCAACCTACCAGCGGCTTTTCTCAACCACCTATGATTGCAGAGGCAACCTGGACCGTAGCACAAGCGCTGCCCGCGCCAGAGAGACAGCGCTTCTTGGACGTCATGCTGCCAGGGATTATCTCGTACCATCAGTGGCTGTTCGACGAGCGTGACATCAACGGCGACGGCTTACTGACACAAATCCATCCGTACGAAACAGGAATGGATAACACGCCGCCGTACGAATGGCTGGTGATGGATAGCAGGTCAAGGTCCGAACGCTTGCTAACAAGCCGGGTTATGATGGGAGTATTTGGCCCTGCCCTTGGTGCTCTAAGACGTGACTTTAAGCATGCCGACCCGGAACACCGCATGCACAACGCTTCAGTTGCACAGTATCAACTACTCATCCGCAAACTAGCCCGTCACAGATACGACATCAATAGCATTACTGCTGACCGATCAATTCCAATCGTAGAGGATGTAACGTTCAACAGCATCTTTATGCGGGCAAACGCGCGCTTGATAGAGCTTGCGGGCATGTCCAACCAAGAACTACCGACGCAACTGCAACAGAATATTGCACGGCAACGCACAGCACTTGATAATCTTTGGGATCCGAATCTAAAATCATACTTTAGCCGTAACGCCCGCACCAAAGAACTCATAAAGATCAAGACTATCGGTTCGCTCATGCCACTATATGCGACTACGCTTGAGCCAGAACGCCGAGACCACCTCGTTGACGACCTAATCGACCCCCGACAATTCTGGACACGTTACCCCGTACCAAGCGTACCGTGTAAACCTGCCTTTGATGCAAAGGCACGTCCACTTCACGACCCAAACAGGTATTGGGGCGGAGCTTCTTGGCTTTGGATGAACGGTCTATTAACAGATGGCCTGGAACGCAACAATGAGCCAGAGATCGCTCGCACACTCCGCCAAAAATCTCTCAGAATGTTTGCACATACCGCCAGAAAACAGCAAAAAGGCGCATCCGAATACTACAACCCCCACACTGGCGAAGGCATTGGCGTATTCCCCTTTAGTGCAGCCGCCGCCTGGATAATGCGTTTTGCAGACATAGAATTAGCAAAAGCGCTATACTAGTTCTATGATTTCTGATGACTTGGCCAGCCAAGCCCAAAAAGTGCTCGAGGACAACAATCGCTACGACCAGTACACTGTCCCAGCGATCGGCCTATACCCACATCAATGGCTATGGGACAGCTGCTTTATTGCTATTGGTCAACGTCATTATGATGTTGTAAGAGCTCAGCAGGAAATTCTGAGCTTACTGCGCGGCCAATGGGCAAATGGCATGATCCCCAATATGGTATTCACTAAGACAGATAAGCACCGTCGCGACAGCAACTTGTGGCGGAGTTGGCAAAGCCCGTTAGCGCCTGATGACGTTGCTACAAGCGGCATAACACAACCACCTGTGCTGGCCGAAGCAGTGGTCAAAATTGGCGAAAAACTTAGCCTACCCGAACGGCGCATGTGGTACCAGACCGTCTACAAAGCGCTCGTTCATTATCATAGCTGGCTGTACACAGAACGGGACCCGCGACAGACAGGTATGGTATTACTGGTTCACCCGTGGGAGTCTGGGCTCGACAACACCCCGCCATGGATGTACGAGCTACATCAGCACAGCTTGCCTTGGTGGGTGGGAGCTGTAGGTACGTTGCATCTGGATAAAGTCGTTAACTTCTTCAGGCGAGACGTTCAATTCGTGCCTGCAGAACAGCGCCTTTCCACCATAGATATCCTAGCGCTTTACAGCATCCTGCGCCGCCTGCGCCGCAAAACCTACGACACCGAGCGCATTCTATCGCATTCGTTATTAAGTATTGAAGATCTAACCTTCAATAGTATTCTGATACGCAACAATCAGCACCTCCAAAAGATTGCCAAGATCATCAAGCAGCCACTACCAGATGAACTCATGACAGCAATGAAAAAAGCGGGGGCTGCTCTGGAAGAGCTCTGGGATCCTTACCAAGGTCAATACTTTAGCCGCAACTACGCATCAAACAAACTCATCAAAATCCCAAGTATCGCCACACTCATGCCGCTGTATGCTGGTTCGATAACCAAGGAGCGCGCCGAGCAGCTGGTTCGTCTCATTATCGACAAAAAACAATACGGCGCACACTTTCCCGTACCGTCTGCGCCACTGAACTCTGAATGGTACCGAGAGATGGGCTACTGGCAAGGTCCTACCTGGGTCAACACCAACTGGCTGATTATTGACGGGCTGGAGCGATACGGCTACCACGATCTCGCAGCGCAGATACGTGAGCAATCGCTCAACCTGGTTAAAGAAGCGGGGTTCTATGAATACTTCTCGGCAAAAACCGGGCAACCTGCTGGCACAGATCATTTCTCATGGACGGCAGCACTAACGATTGATTTATTAGAGCAGCAAGCTAGCCACCAAAAAAGTACCAAAAACGCTTCAAAATCAGACCAATAACCACCACGTACCAAACAACCAACATATCAAAGTGATGACGATCAAAGAACGCCGCGACAGGACGCAACGCCTTGGGCGGAACAATATTTTTGTTGCGCAAATTCCACAGCGTGGTGTACACAAACGCCGGCATAGTAATTGACCAGACAACCATACAGTACAAGCAGAGCGCGCCAATATCATACAGGCTCTCGTGTATGAGCCAGTGTACAAAGATAACCCCGCCAAGTGTTCCAAGGTTAAATAGCTTCCAGTACCATTTCTTAAACGTTGCACCAGCCAGCATAGCAACACCAGTACCAAGCACCAGCGTGAAAGAAATAAGGCCGATAAAGGCGTTGGGGAAACCAAAGGCTGATGCTTGCTCGGTCTTCATAATGCTCGTACAGCTAAAAATCGGATTAATATTGCATGACGCCTGATAGTCAGGGTTTTTTAGTAGCTCAATCTTCTCAAGACTTAGTACAAAGGCCGCAATCAAGCCAATGACGCCAACAATTATTAGCAGCCACGGATAGATCTTTGCAAAGTTAATGTTTCGTTTACTCATCAAAATTTAGCAACCTTTCCGCCCTTGCGCCATGTCTTAACGGCTTTTTTATATGGTTCAAAGTTCTGGAATATCCACAGATCGGCCTTCCGCCTGACCCGCCAACCAGCCTTGCCGCTTACTACTTTATCACCCGATTGAAACACTGCCCAATTTGGACCAATCGTGACAACGTATATCGGCTTACGCGAGCGGTACAGTTTATGCGGTTGACCCTTAGTGAGGGCAATGAAGTTCCTTGCCACAAACTTGGCATCATGAATAGCAGTCTGAGCCATACCACTATATTTTGTCAGTGCATTGTCACCAATAACAAAAATATCTTTGTGTCCGATTGGTCGCAAAAAGCTATCAACCTTTACCTTGCCGTGCTCTAAGGTAAAGACTTCTGGGTGATTAGCATAGAAATCGACTACGCGACTTCCGGCTGTCCATACAATCAGGTCTGCGTTTACGTCGCGCCCACTGACGCATACTTTTCCAGGTTCACAGGCATTGACGCGCGTATTTAGTCGCAAGGCAACACCTTGTTTGGTCAGATGCTTCTGAGCAATTGCAGACGCTTTCTCGTTTAACAGGGGCAGGACGCGGCCAGACCCTTCTATTAGTGTAAGTTCAAGTTTCTTGAGCGGCCGTTTGTCTTTTTTGGCCACCAGTTCGGCAAAGTATGGTAGCTCGGCAACCAGTTCTACGCCAGAAGCACCGCCGCCGATAACAGCAATCCGCACAGTTTCTTTCTTACTTCTGAGCAACGCAATCAGCTTGTGTCGTAGTACCATAGTGTTGCTTACAGTAGTCATGGCAACGGTGTTCTGCTCCATGCCTTCAATGCCAAAGTAGTTTGTGACATTACCCATGGCAAAGACGACTTTGTCATACGAATAAATACTGCCCGTCTCACTTTCAAGTCGTTTCATGCCCGGATCGATCTTGGTTACAGAGTCGAGTACAACACTCACGTTTCGGGCCTTACGGAAGATCTCACGCAGTGGAATAACAACTTCCATAGGCGAACGACCTGTAGCAGTACGGTAGAGCGCGCCATGATATTCAAAGTTCATGCCTTGAGAAATCAGTGTCACCAGAACGTTGCGCTTATTGGCGAGTTCCAGAGCGGTCTTAACGCCACCAAAGCCACCACCAACGACTACAACGTGTATTTGCTGTTTCTTGCTCATGCTTAATAACAGTATAGCAAATTATTCGTCAGTTGTCGGACGATCAAGAATGAGCGGCTCAACCGAAGGCGCGGAGTCAGCAATCTTGACCACATCCTTATCGATCTTTTTGAGTTCTTTATGGGCGTTATTGTAGTGATTAACTGTAGTACCGAGGCTTCCTCCGAGCTTCTGCATGAGTAGCTCATAAGCACCAATATGTCTGCCAAGCTCGCCAACACGTTTTTGGATCTCTTTGGCCTGCTCTTCTATTTGCAAACTTCTGAGTCCTTGTAGAACGGTCTGCAAGTAGGCCATAAAGCTTGTTGGGCTCACAATAATCACGTGCTTCTCGGCAAAGGCGTATTCGATGAGGTCGCGCGAGTTAGTCGCCGTGGTGCCAACTTTATTAATCAGCAGATCATAGTACAGCGATTCGCTCGGGATAAACATGAAAGCAAAGTCCATGGTGTTCTCATTCGGCCGAATGTACTTGGCGGTTTCATCAATGCGGTTTTTGAGGTCAATCTTAAAACGCTTAACTACTGCTTCCTTGGCGTCTTTATCTTTCTCTTCTATCAAACGGTTATAATTCTCTAGGCTAAACTTACTATCTACCGGTAGAATCTTATCTTTGTCCAGGAATAATGCCGCATCGACGATCTCGCCATCAGCGAACTTATACTGCATCTGGAACCCACCTGGTGGCATGACGTTTTCGAGAACGCTCTGCAAATAGTACTCACCAACCACGCCACGTTGTTTCGGGTTTTGTAGTACGTTCTGAAGCATTTTGAGCTCGTCAGCGACGTCTACAACACGCTTGTTGGTCTCGTCTAGTTTAGTGAGCCGACCGGTCACATCTGCAATTATTTTGGCTGTCTGGTCAAACTGTTTCTGGATGCTGGTGTTGAGTTGAGATTGCGACTGCTGCAGTTTCTCATTAATGTTTTCGTGCAGTGAATCTTTGAGCTCACCGACACCTTTGTTTAGGTTATCGAGGTCTGTTTTAAGCAGCTGGGTTGCTTGATCATTCTTGAGTCCGCCGAGTTTTTGATTCAACACCAAGATAACAGCGGCAAAACCGCAAATCACTGCAACTAATAGTACTATTCCCGTTGTATCCATCACGTAGTAGATCCTTGATACTCAAAATGTATCTTATTATATGTCGCGAAATGATCTCGTAACATTCTTTTTATCGCTTGGTGTCCCTGGGTTGTCTTGAGGTACTTTTCACGGCGCGAAGCATCACTTTTGCTAACATACGCTTCGTAAAAAATTAGAACCCAGGGTTTGTATGCCTTAGTGGATACATTTTGACCAGCATTATGTTCTTTGACTCGGCGCTTTAAATCAGCTGTCTTGCCGATATACAATCGCGATTGAATTTTTGATTGAAGTATATATACGTAGAACATAATGCTATCAAGGGCTCACTACATGATCCATTACATTGTTATTGTAACACTTATGCTATTCGTCTGCGTGTTCTGCGTCGTGTTCTGCATCACAATCTTGCGAGACAACTTCTGTCCCGTCTTTGTTATAGTACGTCACACAGTTTTCACTGCCTGCGTGAGCGTGATCTGCATCGATATATTTGTGCGCCACCTGTATGCTCAAAGCGACTACAATTACACCAAGAAGTAGCAGTATTGGTTGCCAATCCAGGAGACGTTTCTTGGGCGCACTTTCATGAATCCCAGGAATAATGTCGCTCATAGCGATGTAGAGCAAGAACCCAGCACTCAGACCAAGCAATAATCCCAGCGGCAGTCTTTCCCCAGAACCAAGCGCAAAAGTGACGAGTGCAGCAACAGTAGTGGCAAGAGCACTAAAGATATTGACCATCAGGACTCTTTTGCGCGATAAGCCTTTGTTAAGAAGTATGCCGAAGTCGCCAATCTCCTGTGGGATCTCGTGTGCTGCTACCGCGATTGTAGTCACAATACCTGTCGGTACACTCACCAAAAACGAAGCAGCGATAGCCACACCGTCGAGAGCATTGTGCAGTGTGTCGCCAATGATCACCAGGCTCGTTGATGGATCAGTCTTGCTGTCTTCATGAACGTGATGGTGGTGAAACCAATGCAAGAACCGCTCAGCAAAAAAGAAGATCACAATCCCAACCAGAGCCGCCATCAATACCGTGTATGGTTCGGTGATTTCTATGCCTTCCAGCAGTAAGTCAAGAAATACTGCAGAGAGCAAGGCCCCTGCCGCAAAAGGTGTCGCATACTTTGCCAGTGCATTAGCAGTCGACTTCTTCTGCAAAAGCAAAATACCACCAATCAGCGAAATCACTCCGCCGAGTAATGAAAATATCAGAACATCTAAATATGTTGCCATTTGTTTTCTCCTTACCAACAGCATATGTGGTTGTGTTATGTTTTGCAACTTTGTCGCAATTTGCTATAGTATTGCCTATGTCACCCCAAGAAGCAACCTTTCGGGACAAACTCCGGGCTAGCCAGCAAAGCGTCACCGCCACTAGACTGGCAGTTTTTCACGCCCTCTGCACACAAGAAACGGTAAGTATGCATCAGCTGGTGCGCTCTTTGAAACGTCAAGTTGACCGTGCGAGCGTCTACCGATCAGTGGCCCTTTTTGAACGGCTCGGTATCGTACAACGCATTCAGATTGGTTGGAAGTATCAATTGGAACTAAGTGACAACTACAACCCGCATCATCATCATATTCATTGCTCGGAGTGCGGCAAACTGAGTGTCTTGCCAGAAGTAGCTCCATTAGAAGAAATGATCAAAACCATCGCGCACAAAGCCGGCTATAGCCTAACCAGTCACCAACTAGAGCTTACCGGCCGATGTCAGGAATGTTCGAACAAAAAATGAGCCGGGCGGTGATGCCCAGCTCGCGTGGAAGTCTCTCACTTCCTTATCTAGCATAAGCCTATTGAAAGTGCCGTGCAAGACTATTTTTTAACGTCAGGGTATACTTTTTTTACGGCAAGTACCGCCAAGTAGCCGATGGCAAAACCACCTACCAAATCAAGTGGTGCGTGCACACCAAGCGCAATCCGCGATAAGCCAACCGCACAAATAATCAGAGCGATTATCCAACGGAATCGTCTGGGAGCATACGGCATCACCATCAGGCCCATCATAGTAACAAGCGCCATGTGCCCGGATGGAAACCCAGAGCCGTGCACCAGCACCTCAGAGCTACTAACAGCATCAAACAAATCAAAGGGTCGCGGCCGCCCAATCGCCAGCTTCAACACTGCAGTGGCAAATATACTCAACCCTCCGCCTATCAGCAGTTGCCACGATAATCTTCGAAACTTGGCTGCGAACGCCACCACAATACTGACCAACCACATTGCTACTGTACCAAGCTGTGTAATAAGCAGAAACACCTGGCTAAACGGACTCGTCAGGTCGTATATCATCGTGAATAAACTTCGTTCTAATGAACTCATCGCCGGGATAGAAAGCAAGGCCGACACAAGTAGTAAGCTAAGGGTAATCCTTGGCATATTGTTACTGATTCTTCGCTTCATCACTCACAGTATACCTTATGCTTATAATCGGGGAATCCTATCAAAAATCATGCACGAGTCATGCTAGTATACACATAGGAAAGGAGTACTGGCGCCATCAAATACTCGGCAGTTATCATCATATACAATCCAAACAGCACAAGCGGTCTTGCCGAGACTAAAGCAGGTCGACTCAAAGCACGCCTGACAAAGCGCGGCATCGAGCATGTCAAACTTATCAAAACAGAGTATGCAGGCCACGCCGAGGAGATCGCCTATCAACAAACCCGCAAGTACCCCCGGCCGCTCCTCGTCTCAGTCAGTGGTGACGGCGGCTACAACGAAGTCGTCAATGGTGCACTCCTAGCGCAAGAGCAAACTGGCCACCAGCCGACCTGCTGTATTCTGGCTGCCGGCAACGCCAACGACCACCGCCGTAGTGTCAAGAAACAACCACTCAGCCGCGCCATCATCAAAGCAGAACCAGAGGCAGTTGATATCTTAAAGATGACCATCCAGTATGGTCACACACAGAGTATCCGTTACGCCCATTCCTACATCGGCTTCGGCTTCACCAGTCACGTTGCTGCAGAGCTTAACCAGGCCAGACTCACGCGCCTCAAGGAAATAGGTATCGTCTTGCGCGCATTCTTCAACTTCGAACCAACACTTATTGTTATGCCAGAAGGTCGCATTCGCAAAGTCGACAGTCTGGTGTTTGCCAATATCCATCAGATGGCCAAAATGGTACGAATTGGCAAAAAAACCAACCTCCATAACGGGCAGTTCAAGATGGTGTTCTTCCCTCATCAAACTCGTCTAAAATTTATAATCAACCTGCTCAGAACCACCATTTTTGGCGTCAGAAAGCCCGTCCAACAACAAGCCTTCACCTGCGCCCTACCCAAAACAACATTGGTACACCTGGACGGAGAAGTACGGACCATCCCGGGTGGATCACAAGTTATCATTGAATCAGCCGCTGGCAGTTTGCAAACCATTCGATAGCCATTGACCGACCAGCCTTATCAACGTAGGCTGCTTATAGGAGAATATTATGGAACAAAATTTACTGAACCTCGCCCTCGCCCTCGCTGCAAACGAACTACTGCATAACTTCCTTGAAGTAAAAAACATCAGAGAAAAAGTAGCAAGATTACAGACGTACATAGATAAGAAACCGTACAAAGAATTACCAGTCAACATAGACACCCGTGCAAAGTCGTATGGCATTTCATTGATTAGCTTTGTTTTGATTGTTGCGGTGTTCTACGGGCTTTTCAGCTGGATATCCCTAGAGTTATCTACTGGGCTCAAGGTTATTGTCGGTCTACTCGTGGCTTCATATATTGTGACAGCTGTCACTGTTGACCAGTATCATGTCGACATCGAAAAAGTCACCAAACGCTTCAAAAAATAATCACTGCGAAATCCTCGGTCAAAAAAGTTATGGCGAAAGTACTTGGCCAGACAGCATAGCAATGATCATGAGCGCCGCCATGACAGCCATGATCAAATCTTCGAGCAAAGTCACCGTAGAAAGCGGTAGCTTGATAATGCCACCTAAACATGCACAGTGGAAAGTTGGGCCACGCTGCGTGAGCCCCTTGGCAACACCGTAGGCGCCAACAAGCATGATAACCAGCGTGACCACATCTCGCAGTACCGGAGCTATATCTAGCACAAAGGCTACACCAAGGCTGAGTTCAATAAACGGGTACAAATACGTGTACAGCTTGTATCGTTTACCGATAATGTCGTAGCGAGGAAACATTTGCACAAAGTGTTCGTAACCAATCAGCTTGAAGCTACCAAACACCAAGAAGAACCCAGCCATAAACCAACGCATCCAGTCGGTCCAGTGGAATTCAACGGTGGTACTCATGACTGTTGCGGCCGCAGCTAATAGAATGAAGATGAAGGCTAATTTAGCATATTCCTTTTTGGTGCTTTCTGTCTCTGCGTGCCTGACGTGACGACTCATGCTTATATTGTAACACCGGCCTACCAGCCGCCGCCGCCTCCACCACCACCGCCGCCTCCAGAGGAACCGCCGCCGCCAGAAAAGCCACTCGAACCAGAACTACTTGGCGCAGTGAAAGTGCTTGTCGCCGCAGTGTTAAAGCTATGCAAGGATCCAACAAGATAACCCGTTCTGAACGCAGATGTGTTGCCCTGATACCATTCGGGCGGTTCATTGTAGAGGTCTTTGAATTGTTCTGCCCACTGTTTTTCTAGACCGAAGAGCATGGCATACGGTAGTAGTGTTTCGAACAGCTTGACCTGTGTAGAATGCTTTCCGGCCTGACCAAACTGTTTGACTCCTTCTGGTGATTGCAGGAACGCTATGCGATCTTTCTCAGCAAGCTTGATATACGCTTTGAGCCCAAGTAAATATTCTTTGGTTTCAACTCCCTTGACAGAGCGCGCAGGCATTGTCCGTGCTGCAAACATCATGATAAGTCCCGATGTGATCAGACCAATCCCAATAGGTGTTAATATAACGGTAAAGGCTAGCATGAAGCCAATAAGTGTTGCGAGCACGCCACCAATCATGAAACCTCTTGGCGCCTTAATTGGGTCATTCGCAAAGTAGCCGTCCTTATACAGTGACTGCATTGTCTGTTTGTGTATCTTTACAACGTCGCCGTACAGTTTGTTCTTCAGAGACTTCATCTCTACTTTTTGACCTGTCGATGGAGCCTTGCCAAACAACCCCTGAACCAACAACAATTGTTCTGCCGTCAGGCCTTCCAACGGCTTCACAAGCTCAATGCTATACTCTGGCTTGGCATGCTTCTTGTCTGAGGCGATTTCGTGGATAATCAAATACTTGGCAATGGCGAGCTCGATAATTGCTGCCGTAATTGCTGATGTTCGGACTTTCTCCTGCATGATTCCTTCACTAGTAATGGCATTGAGCCCCTTTGGCGGAGTGTACTGCGGAACGATAACGCCCTTACCTTTCGGGTCTCTACCAGAATTACGCCAGCGGCTTACCAGCCAGATCGTTGTGAGTAATGGCAGGAGCACTAACGGCGAAAGAAACAACAATGGACGGACGACCTCCCACAGAGATGGTTGATACGGGCTAAAGGTGTTTTTCTCAAACCCCATGACAAACGAAAGGTTTTGGCCAGGCAGCAAATTGGCTGCACGTACATTTATAATTGTAGCGTCGTTTTCTACGGATTGCGTAATCTCGCAGTTGCTCGCCGTCGAGCCTAATGCACCAGTAAAGCACTTTGGCGATTTACTTATAGATTCTGCCAGTCCATTCGGTATATGTATGCGGGCTGTGACCGATCCAAAGGGTTGCATCCACTCTGTGCCGTTCACATCCCAGAACCACTCATCGTGTTCGTCGTAGTACGTAATGACATCACGCATGGTGTAGCTAATGACATAGGTTTTTTCGCCGTGGACGTACTTACCGGCATCGCCGATCTTGAGCACAAGATTGTCGTTCTGGGTGCTGCTTGAATACGAGTAGGCATTGCCAAGCCGGTCTGTTACCTTGGCAACTTTTAGTTGAAGACTCTTATCCTCATAGGTTTTTGGTATCGCTCGCAAAATTCCATGGTTCTGGTCATACTCAGGAAACACAGCGGTTATACGCTCTTCTACACGTAGCTCCGCCTCGTTGTCTGCATTCTTGCCCAGGTAGTAATCCGCCGCAAAGGACTTAATATCAAAGTCTTGGACGTTTTGGGCTTGTGCGATACGCACAGGCGACAGACTAAATACCAGAGAAAGTGCCAATACCGGCAAAAGTAATAACAGCCTTAAGCGTTTCATCATGCTCCACTATACGCCGTTTTTTGGCGATGAACTACCTTATTCTACACAAAAAACTATGCTTGTTCGTCGTACTCGCTGATCTTGCTGTTGATATAGCCGATGAGTGCTGAGAAGCCCCAAGCGATTAAACCATACACAATGATTGCAAAAAGCGCTGACACGTCTAAGTAACCAGTCTCGCCAACTGCTTTGGGCGGAAAGATACCGCGAAACGGCTGCAAAAAGTCAGTCGAGGTTGTATAGATAAACTTCACAAACGGTGAGCTATCGTTTGCAGAAAACGCCAGTAGGAACACCCGAAAACCGAGTACAATCTCTGCAAAGATAACATATGCGTACATCGCATACGTCAGCACCTTGCCGACATTCAGGTACGTTGGCACCTCTGATGTTGTTTGTTTTTTAGCCATAGAACCCTCCTCGTCAATCTGACAGTGTTATTTATGGCTATAGTATATCACCCTACTGTTGGCCCGTAATATCACTTGGTTGCAACAGGCCCCAGTCAACCGCATTAATCTCGCTTTCAGCTATATGTCCTACCTCGTCAGCTCGCCAGCCGTTCCATGCTTGGTTCAAACAGCCATAGACCAACCCGATTCCAAGACTCACCCCGTCAGCATATGAGCGCATCTGATCTTGTGAAAGCAACTCTTCAATACCATAAAAATAACCTGCACGTTTCCATCCATGAACGGACAGCATTGCCAGCACTTCCCATCGTTCGGACTCAGCAGTTTTATCAATTACGCTCGGCACTTGTATATTAACGAGTGCGTCGTTAAGTTCAAGCGCTGGGCTGGACTGACTCAATCGATCAGCAGCCGTTAGCATAATATCCGCACCAACTTGTAGACCGAGGCGCCGACGCATGTCATGTGCATAATCGCCATTTTTAGGCAGCAAAGCGATAGTTTCTTTACCTAAGCGATCCAACCCTTTGGCACGTGTACTCCTGAGGATTTCATCCAAGGCCACAGTACCGCCAAAACGAAGTTCGCCCTCTATAGTTGTCGCAATATCGTGGAGCGGTACATCCAGAGGCGGTAAATTGTTTGCATTGAATTTCTCTAGTCCCATATCACTCACCGAGCCTGACTACTTGTCTTCTTGTGCCTCAGCAATGGCAACTTCGGTACTTTTAGCAAGCGCACGGAAAAGCTTACGCATACGTGGGATAGTAAGCAGACGCTTAATCTCTGCGTCAGACTCGCGAGCTACCAGCAACATGATGGCGTCACGGAATGATACATCTTTTTTGGTATCTTCAGATATCATGTTGTTTTCTCGTGCATTTACGATATGGTTCCTTCTGATACCGAACTCACTCTCAAGTTGGCGTGATGAGTAACGATCACCTGGGCCAAAGCCTACTGCCAATAGTTGATTAGCGATCCGACCAACCACCGCGCGAATATGCTGTTCTTCTAATTCTGTCTTCGACTTAGTCCTCGCCTCTGGCGCTTCAAGTGGTTCCGGGCTGGCTGGCGTGTGCTCGATGCGCTCATCACGGATATCATCATTATTTTGTTCTGTATCGGCTTCAGGCATAACTTCAGTCTCCGCTTCTGGCGTGTCGACTTGTTCTTCCTCTTCAACCGTTGCTGGTGGCGTTGCTGGTACTGCTTCAATGCTGTCTTCAATTGTCGAGCGCGGCATCTCATCGCCTTCGTCGCCGGTGTCGTACTCAACACCAACAATTGTCACGCCAGACGAGAAACTGCCGTTATCAACAATAATGCGCGTGCTCGGGTTAAAGGCAATTAATTCGCGTAACTGTGCTGTCTCTGCGTCATCCATATCCAATATTGTATCAATCAGCATTTCGCCGAGACCACCCAAGTTTTCACCATATAACTGCCCAAAGATATCTGTAATGTTATTCTCTGCAAGATCATTCAATAATGCATCGTTCTCTGTCAAAGCAATGAGCTTATCAGCAACTTCGCTGCGCAGTGCATCGAGTGAAACATTCGATTCAAGTCGCTTCGTGTCTTCCTCGTCAAAGTTCTCTTCAATACATTCAAGCATGCCGTCAACAATATCAAAGACAAAATGTAGCATTGAAGACTCCGGAATTGCCTCTGACTCAGCAAAATTTGGCATCGCTGAATAAATCTTACTCAGGAACGCATACAATTCCATCTGACTCGGCATCACTTCTGCAAAGCGTTCAACAATCTCATCGCTCACTGAATCCACTTCAGTTTCGGCTGGCTGATCAATTGGTTCTTCAACGATTTCTGTTACTACTGGAACATCTGGTTCATTATCAGCCTCGGCATCAAATGTTTCAATTGGCGCAAACGGCTTCTCAAGCGATACAGGCATAGCTTCAGGATGCTGCTCAACCTCTGGAGTAGCAACACCGAGTTCAACCAAATGTTGCGCAAACCGCTTGACGTCGTCATCGCTTTCGGCGCCAATCACAACGTCATATTTTAGCTCCGGATTAACTTCATATGCAGATGAAAGCCCACGCTTGTTGTTGTGTGCAAACATTTGTTGCTTACGATAAGTCAGGTTCGTTAAGAACTCACGAACGTTGCGCATCACGTCTCTATCAAAGACAGGAGCATGCTCTACGCCAAGGACAGAGGTGAACATACGCGTCCATAGTTCGTTTACGCTAATCTGCTCCCCGTCGACTAACTCTGTTAACACAGAAAGTGCCGCAAATTTTGGAGCAGCGTGCCGCAGGCTCGACTCTTTTGATGCCAGCTTTATGCGTCGGCTGCCAATGTAAACAGCAGGCATACCTGATGTCTCATCCATACCAAAATCGATCGCAACTGTCGGGCGCGGTTTAGCGACTTCAGCAACCGCAGGCTTAGCTGGTTGTTGATCTGCTCGGTTTATACTAGCACTGTTATATACAGCTGGCTCTGCCGTTCCACTCAAGTTCATTAATGCACGAAGAGTCAACCTTCCTGCTACCAATCTAGTCTTGGTGTCTACCTGCATGTCAATCTCATGGAGTTTGTTGTCAACATCTGTCGTAGACATTTCCAACTCAAGCAGCGTTGCACGCAGTGATTCTAGTTTTTCTACATCAGAAGTATTCTTGTTAAGATCGCTCAGCGCAGAGATTGCAGCATCATCTGGCACACTCTCTAATACGGTGTCGGCAACACCAAAGGCAGCACGTACTGCCGCTTGACCTTCGGGTGTCTCATCGTAGTCTTCAGAAAATACAATTTCAGAAAGCCGACAAGCTCGTTCAATAGATGCCGCTGCCTCAGATAAGTGTCCTTGTTGTACATGCGAGTTCATATGTGCGTCATTATACCAGTTTGTTGTGTATTATTCAACTATGTTTCTTCTTTTATAGTTATTCTTGTGCTTAATTAAAACAACTGTGTAATACTGTTGCGCATGAGTAAACCATCGGTAAAACTAAAAAACTATCAACGGGTCTATGACTACTACGAAAAGCGCCGCCAAAACCCCGGCGCGGCGCGACGTCGCCATACAGTTCTCGCAAGGCTATTCAAGCCCGTTATACATGAGCTAAACCCAGAGTTGAGCGCACAAATTAATGAACTCCGCGAACGCGGCACCCAGTTTGTAATTGCTGGCAACCACGTAAGTGATGTTGACCCAGTTATCATGGCGAGCCTAACGCGCCATTATCCGCCCCTGGCACACCTCGAGGGCAACACATTTATACCAAGCAAAAGTACGCTGTTTAAACATCGTTTTGTTCGCTGGTTGATTGATGACCTCGGCGCAACGCCACAATTCCGCACCAAAGATGTCGGTCGGAACGGAGAACCGCTGCCCGACGATGTCAAACAGTTACGAAACGCGGGACGTAAACGGTCATTCTTAATGGCACGTAGCAAACTTGAAAAGCAACGCCAAAACATGGGTATTTACCCAGAGGGCGAGCGTAATGGCGAAGAGCGTGATCGAATAAGCAAGATTGGCTTTGGACTTGGCGAGATGATCTGCAATCTTGACCCTTCTGTAGAGATTGCCATCATCCCAATCGCCGTACACTACGGCAACGAAAGAAAACGACGCTTTGGCAGTATTCCGCTACTTGGTGCTGTCGAAAGAATCTGGCATGAGCACGACCCAGATGTAACCCTTGGTAACATCATTCTTGGACCATTCCAACAACCTTCTGACTTTGAACCGCTGCTCCGTGACGGCATGCAAGAAACGCTCGACTATTCAATCGAACAACGCGCTGCACGCTTCGCAGAAGCAGCGTAAGTCTTCTTCATTCATGTTGCCCAGCCAGCACAGCGCGAAGCAGCTTGATCATGAAGGTATTGCATTTTATATATTTTTGTGCTATTATATGTGAATGACCACACCTGAGTTTAGATCTCTAGGAGAAATACAAGTTCAGCCAGACGGCCAAAACCTTGTTCCTGTTGCAGTTCACCCTGTTACAGAGCTAGGTATTGTTCATGACGAAGACGGCAATTCACTACACCAAGTTACCTTTGACAGAACAGTACGGGTTGAGGAACGCTTCCAGTACGAGGGTACATGGTACCGACAATATGCATACGTACCGCAATCAGAAACTATCGTGACAGATAACTCACTTACTGCCCGCTATATGTTAGTTGGCGATGTTGTAGTGGAGCGCAAGGCCCACGGCTCAGCGCTCATTGATGGCATGGTTGAGTTATCCGAAGAACTCGAAGAAGCACTCAACGACTCCGATATCGACGCACGCGCGATTGCCATAAAAGCAGCGCTTGGCCACATTCAGCGTTCAGTCATAGAGAACTATCGCCCAATCGTTGACAAACAAGGTCGTTTTACGGTCAACCCAAAACCCGTCCTCGTTGGCAAAACTAATTAGCTTCAGGTCGCCTACTTCCAGCCGCCTTTGACGCGGATGCTTTTGATAATCAGCCCGTCTAGTAGCAGGTGGCTAAAGTACCCGGCCACCGCTGCACCGTATATCAGCAGACTTGTCTCGCCGACTTGCTGTGATGACAAGTACGACACCAAAACAATCGGCAACGGAACCAAAAACATGGCAATACGGCTATGCGTCCAGCCGCGGTGCGTGCCAACTATTGGCGTCATTGCCAGTAGCCCCAATATTGCAGCTGCTGCATAGTAGCCAAATATTATAAGCAATACGTCAGCAACGAATGCTATGACAAAGAATATATCCTGCGCCTTAGAATTAGTATCAACATCTGGCCACAGCCCAAACAGCACTGCCACCACATACACCGCTACCAGCAGCTGCCAGTCACCCGCCAGCACCGAACTGTCCGGTAAGCCCCGCCCTGGCAGTAGGTAGTAGCCAGCTGACACCACCGTGCCAGCCAGCACACCACCCACCACATGCCCTTTGTAATTTGCCATAAGCTTATTCTAACCGATTGTCGTCATTTCTCCTTAGTTAGCTGTATTATCCCAGTCACAAGTAACAGAGAACCAAGATGGTGACTCACCATAAGAACCATCACCACGTGAACTATATGCCCAGCACTCCATCTCCGTACCATCTGGCTTTGTCATGTCAAAGAACTCACCGTTTGCTTTGATTTCCTCAATTGTTGGTGGTTCTTTTTGTCCTTCGTAGGTGCTACAGCCTGCAAGCAATGCTGCCCCACCCAGACAACCAGCTACGACAGTATTACGCAGCCAATTGCTGCTTTGATTTGCTTCTATATTTTGGTACATTAAAAAGCGCCTCCTACACGCTTGAATAAGTGATTCGCCTTAGTCTGCGATTGCTTAGTCAAGACAGGAACGCTTGCTTTTTGATTGGCGTGATGTCTAGTTTTGGGACAATGCTGTTTCGGTGGTCGCCAAAGTCACTGTATGCTTACTTGCGCCCAGAATTGTAATTCCGTAATTGAGTATTATAGGACGTTTACCCCACATGTCAATGGCGCGCTATCCACATTAACCCAGGGTGAAAGGGATGATAATAGAACTGCTCAGGGTCAAAATGAGTTATTCATCGACATTTCAAATTCCAGAAGAAAAGTACTGGGAACCGAAGGCAATTTTAGAAGCAGAACACGGTAAAGAATTCCCAATTGAAGATGTACGAGAGATAGCTGATGAACTTGTTGGGCTATATCAGCTATTAATGCGGAGTGAGTCAAATCAGCAAATAATAACGAGAACTTCTAATTCTGTTGGTAGAAGTTTTTGACGAGGAGCTTAACTGCTGGGTCGTCATATTTTTTGAATGTCCAGGAGTTGTATCTTTTCGCTACACCACTTTTCGGACCATTGTATTTGTAGTGTTCCAGTAAAACTAGCAGATCCTCATAGAATTGCCTGACATCGAGTTGAATCACGCAGCTTCTATTTCGAGGATCCTTATCAAGTCTCAGTAAATGATATCTCCCATCTAAGAAGCCAATGCTCCAATAAATTGATATATTACCAGCATAAATTGAGCGAGGTTCGTCAGTATGTAGCAGAGAATGACGAAATAAGTGGGCAAGGATCGCTCCTTTACCCGAATATTCGTTACTAATTTTCGCCATGTCTACATCAATAAAAGTTTGTAGATTGTCATTATTGCTTGATCCGTGAATGAGGTCACCGATCGATTCTGCAACCGGGAAAAGCTCACGTGCCAACAGCCAGAATGGACTATAGTCCTGCGAGGAGCTTATAAGTTCCCACAATGGTTCAAGATCATGGATTAGTCGACCTTGAATCATTGAATAGGCATCGTAAGCGTTATTAACAATTCTTTGTACAGGCAATTCGCTATTCCTTATGGGCTGGAGGGGTCGGAAAGACAACTACTTGGCCCGCGGTAGTCTCAAGTGCTTTTCTACAAGCTTCTTTGAAAGTTGTATCATCGTGGTGATCTTGGAGATAGACTGCTAGGGGGTAGAGGCTGTGCGTTGAAACCAGCGCAGTACCAAGACGTTTTGCATTAAGTAAGCATTTTTCGGTAAATTCTACTCCGCGGCTTTCTGGGTTAGTAAGCCTAAAACCATTGCCGAATAGTATTCCCTTTGCAGGCTGAGTGACTTCCTCACGTTCAAAATCTTCGCCAATATTTGACTCTAACTGACGAAATTTAGATATGTTTATTGCAGAATTGTCCTTGCCCTCTGCCTCACCAATCATTCTTAAATTATCGGGGCTTACTACTACATGGTCGATCTCTAAATCTCCCTCGCGGAAGTTGCCAACTTCGTATCCTAGGAGTTTCAGCGCTTTCTCAACCGCTTGCTCAAGGAGTGGACCCGTTTCGTAAAGTAGCGCCTGATAAGTAAGAGACTCGTCGATTTGCTGTATCTTGAGCTGCCGTGAGACCTTGATCTTCTCTATTTTTGCGTCCAGGGCGTTCACTTCCTTTTTCAAACTTGAAATAAGTTCAGGCGTCTGTGCCTTATCGAGCCAGTCTGGAGCGGGCGTTGCACTCGATTCATTACGCAACACACCATCTATCCCTACAAGCTGCTTCTTCAATGACGTTGCAAGGCCCATTCCTTGCTTAGTCCATACTTCTTCGTCCTTTGAGTTCGTCTCATAGAGTTGAGAAAGGTTGAAATATGGCAGCAACACAAGGTTACCTGGCATGTCTTTCAGCCGAACTACCGCGCCTAACGGGCTATTTCCGGTTCTAGTAACGCAAATTTTTCGTGTTTGTGTATCAGGGAGCATCGCCCGATACGAAATATGATCCTTTAGTGATTCAAGAAGCCCTGCAAACCTCGTATCAATTACCTTAATCTTAACTCCACTCCCGTTTCTTATCTTTACGGAAAACGGCAGAGCGTCATAGTTGCTTATGGGAGTAGTATGGAATGTTCTTGAGCCTTTGCTGGAAGTTGATCCTGTAGCCCCCTGGTCTTTCTTTTCCGCGTTAAGTAGTATAAACACTGTTTTGCCATCTGCCACAGCGTCACTTAACTCTCTTCTCCAGTGTGATATTGACTCTGTTGCGCGTTTCGTTCCATCAATACTGATGCATGAACCGCCGGCTGAAAAACTTTCACGCTCATAATATGGGAGGCTTGGGTCAAAAAGTATAATGTCGTAATCCTTTAGTGAAGTACCTGAATCATAATCTAGGTAGTCGTCGTGACCAGGGACAAGTGTGTTTACTGAAATGATGGAGTTCATACAAATAAATATAGTCCATCCACTCTGTTAAGTCGATTTTAAAATAACATAATTTTGCACTTGTCTCATTGTTATTACCAGGAGAGAAGGGACGTAAAACTGGGGTGGCGTTAGAGATAAGGGACACTAACCAAACTTTTAACAGATCAAAAACGAAAAATAATTGTGGCTGCCCAAAAAAGAATTCGAACTTAAATGACAGAGTCGAGATATATTTGGTTCTTGCGTTGGTTTATCTACAGGGATGTTGCAGCTATAGAATCTTGATATCGCGCGGGATTCTAGTCACTTGGGCTTTCTGGTTTGATGATTTCTGCGCGGGTGACGATGTCGCTTAGGAAGTCCAGGTCTTGTTTGAATGGGGCGGTGAATAGCTCGAGGAACATGATCATCTGCTCGGCAATGGATGTTTCTAGGGCAAGCTCGTCGTCGTCCTTTATGGTTAGTTTGCCAAGGTAATCGCGGGTATCCCCAATCTGTGCGACTTCTAGCCGTGCGGTGCTGTCTGGCATTATTAACAGCTCGTATTTGTTGCCCGCTTCTGGATTCTTGATATTTACCTCTAGCCACGGGTCGTCCTGTTCATCTGGGCCAGCGCTGTTGGTACGCATCAGTATATTGCCCTTCCAGTCATCACAGACAATCACCTCGTCATTCACGCAGAACATTGGAACGTCACGATCACTTACCGCAACGTCTACGAGTCTCTGCGCGAGCCGTCGTGCTTCATCTGGGGATGTGCCATGCCTATCGGCAAACCGCTCAAAGGATAACCCAGCGTACTTGTACATCAATACACTCTGCAGGTAGCGGACCGCCGTTCTCTCTGCCGGATTGAGCTGTGCGGAATCAATGGCCGTGGCGACATCCTTCAGAACAGATTCTGGCCTTGCCCGCATCAGCATATTTTTCTGCGGCGTTAGCTCTAACTCACAGGTCACCTCTTCTTCAATATCGAGCAGCGTAATGTATGGCCGTAGATCACTACTACCAAAGGTATAGCGATTACCAAACTCTATCGAAATATCGCCTTCTAGGTTATACCCGTAAGACTTAGTAAGCTCACCAACACTCCCGGCAAGTTTATCTGTGACGGCTTCTTCTAGGCGCATGTAATCGTCTTGGTCAGGCGGCAGCATTTCTGCAGGGAAAAACCCCTGCTTGTACTCGTAACCAGACTCCCAGCTTTCTTCGTGTGCGGACATACCTAGTAGCATAGGGCGCCTGGCCGTTTAATGCTACTAGTGCTTAACTAGGGTCTCTTACCAAGGCGATGACATACAATAATCTGGCGAGCCACTGGTAAAGCTTGAATTCTTAGACTAGCTTGCAGCCTCCCAAGTAAAACCGTGACCAAAATGACCATAGCGGGCAGTTTGTTCATACTGTGGCTTACGGAGATCCAGCCATTTGATGATGCCGTTTGGCGATAGGTCATAGCCCGTGACTGCTTCTTGGACGCCATCAATCGTTACTGTTGCTTCGAGCGGCTGATCATAGCCAATCGCATATGCCAAGTGGCAGAAAACTTCCTTGGCTTTGCGTTTGCGCAGATACTCCACGGCAATCCGCCGGGCTGCGTATGCCGCTGAGCGGTCGACTTTGCTGGGGTCTTTGCCACTGAAACAGCCGCCGCCAATAGGGATACGTGGGCCATAATTATCTACAACCAGCTTACGACCAGTTAGGCCCGTGTCAGCATCAAAGCCACCTTGGTCCCAGTCACCTGTTGGGTTGATGTGGAGATGTGCAGATTGGGGACTGAAGACTGAGGACTGGAGACTAGAAGCCCAGGTGAGGACGGCTGCTTTTAGTTCGGATTTTTTGGCGTGCTGGAAACTCGCCACCAAAGATGCAATCTTGCCATCACGCAGTGTAACTTGCGTTTTACCATCGTGTGGCCATGTATCGTACAAATACTGATTGAGCTGACGGCTCAGGACAACTTCTAGTGGCAGCAGTTCGGGCGTTTCATCGCAAGCGTAGCCCACCATAATCCCCTGATCGCCCGCGCCACCCGTATCGACGCCACGAGCGATTTCTGGACTCTGCGATACGATCCGTACCTCTATTTCATTACCGGGCGCCAACCGTTCAACTATCGGCTCTACTTTGATCTTGCTGTGAGATGTAACCTCGCCAACCACAAATATCTTCCCATGACCACCCACTGTTTCGACGGCTACACGAGAGGCCGGATCTTGCGCCAGATAAGCGTCCAGTATGGCGTCTGATATTTGGTCACACAGTTTATCTGGGTGCTGGGGCGAGACACTCTCCGCGGTGCGGTAATTGGTGGTTTGATTTGCTTTCGTCGACATGAAAAAACTCCTTTCTATCGACCCCATTGCAGGTCAGAAAGGAGCGTGCTGCTCGGCTATCTTCCCCGCGTACGGGCTGAATGTAGCACCACACGGCTTAGCCGTAGGTTGCTGGTGGGTCGACGGGTCAGTTCCCTCGCCACACTCTGGATAGTTAAATTGTTAACTTGCCTAGTATAGCAACACATTCACATTACGCAAACACACGCCTTGCGGTACAGCCAACTGGTCACTTACTTTAAACACTAGGAAAGATGGATAGCTGTTCGTTCAGCATCCTGTGCACATTCGTCTAGTAGACTTGTGAGAAGATTGGTCTTTCTAAATGCCACCGCAAGACGATTCAGGTTATCTAAAACCCGAAAACTACCGAGATCTTCATCAGTAATGCGATCTCCGATATCTGGTCGCTCAACCAAGTGCGCATTGATGCCAATTTCAGAAACCTTATGAAACTTACGTGCAGACCAATGCTGCTTTGGCTCTCCGGTTTTATAGCGTGCAGGCTTGAGCAGGGCATTAGTTGCTGGTGCAACTCGTAAATATCCACTGTCTGCATCAAAGCGTTCTTGCAGTTCCTCTTGCGTATATTCGATCGTTGTTGAACGTTGCGCATCGCCATATGATTTATCAAACTCATCGTCCCAAACACGCACTACTGCAAGTACTGGTGCCTTGTCGCCTTCGTCTTCGTACTTTTCAAACCCTATCGTACCTAGAAGCAGTTCAGAAATTGCACTCTCGCCATACGAACGCCGTCCAAGAAGATAGTAGGACACCTTGTAATCGCGGAGCCATAGTTCACTTTCGTTGAAGTGTAGAGAAACAGTGTTCGCCGCAAACTTTCGGGCGTCAGCAGCATCATAAACTTTTGCTTCATATGCATCCGTACGGCTTCCTGGTAAATCTTGTACAAATTGCTTAATGAATCGGTAGTTACGCTGAGAGGCACGATCTGCTTCTCGCATTCCTTCAATCTGCATCTGGTTTGTGGCCAAGCGGCCAGCTAGTTGCTCGCTCATATCACGGTACAATGGCGACAGTAAGCCGTCATATACTTCAAGGGATGCCCGTGCAAGCTCAAAATCCATTCTATCCATAATTTGGATATTATAGTACATTTGGAGTTATAATGCAAGCGCCCCTCTACGTTTTTTGTATTTGGCTAGCCCTCGATCTCTCGGCGCTGGCTCAACTCGTTTCTGCGCATGCAATTTACTTCAACAGCTAAGCCTGCCCTTAGCGCAACGTATGTTGAGGTAGCTGCGAGCAAAAAACCACTAGTTTGTCCTTCGTTCAAGACGCTCCACACGGCGGCAAGCCCGAGCCCGGAACTGGCCACCAAGCCTGCTGGTATTGCCCATTCATTGCGGCGCATATGCCGCTCAATCTCGACCGTCTGCTCCTGTGCAACATGCTGCTCCCAGTACTCTTTATTTCTCATGTTTTCAATTATAGAACTGCTGTGCTGTTTGTAAACAGTCAGTTCTTAACTGGTATTTCGTGCTATTCCGTACATGCTATACTGGCTGTAACAATTATGGAACCAGTCAACACGCCCCCACAAAGCAGTCAGCCTCTAAATAATCCACCGGTAACTCCGCCTGCCGATACTGCCGGCAACGATACGTACGTTATGGCGATATCTGGGTTTGGACTGTTTGGAAAAGGAGCGTTTGCGAATAAACTCACTGACAAACCTGTCGCACTCGTACTCTTTGCATCAGGTAAAATTATCGCCATTAACGGTCATGGTGAAGTTACTGAAGAGTTTAAGGCGAGTTCGGTGGCGATGACTGAAAACAAAGGGCTACTACGGGTCGCTGGCGACAAATTAACTGTTGAAGGCCAGCCTAGGGTATTTGTGAGTGACGCCTTCATGCGCAGTGCAAAAGAAGCCAAGCAAATACTCGCAGAAAAACACCCCGAATACCAGTTTTCTGCCGCGTGCGAGGCCGGACTGGTCTTCTTTACTTTTGTAGAGGCTTTCAATAAGGACCCGGCCGCGTCTGTTGCAGGAGTCAAGAATATTAAGCCGGAAGATTTAACACCAGACAAAACAAACCCATCGTCGATCTACAAAGATACAGGATTAGACGTGTCTGTCTTTGGCATGTTGTTCTCGCCAGAAAAAAAGGGTCGAGCCATCGCCATGGCGATTGTTGGCGTACCCCTCCTGCTCTTAATGAGCCTGCTATTCTACACGGGAACCAAAGACACGGCAGACCTTACCAAGATGACGGCGTATGACCTGACCGTAAAAAACACTAAAGTTGATTCGGGCTTTCGTGAATCGTCAAATCTACTTATTTATACAAAGCCACCAATAGGAATCATTTGTCAAAATATTGTTGTTCAAACACCACTCAAGGTGTACCCCGACGAAGCGGCTCGTCCTAAGGCTGGCGACAGCTTGCGCGTCTACCTGCCTCCTGATGCTGAATGTTCATCAAATGGTTTATTTATGTCTGGCTACACTGAAAAGACAACTACTGAAAATGCTATGGACAGTATAGTCAACATTTCGCTCATTGGGGCGAGTTTATTTGGTGCCGGGATCTTACTATTTGGAGTGTTCTATGCTTCAAACAAACAAGTGCGGGAATTCTATCTCTCTCATGCCATTATTGGCAAGCTCATAGCCATACTCATCTTTGGGTGGATGATCGTTGGTTATGGCATGCGTTTCTTCGACTTAAGTTCGCTCGGCTTATCAGGATTTATAATCCCGGTAATTCTGGCCGCGATCTTCTACTTTATCTCACGCGG
Organism: Patescibacteria group bacterium; assembly: GCA_052034685.1. Classification (GTDB taxonomy): domain Bacteria; phylum Patescibacteriota; class Saccharimonadia; order Saccharimonadales; family CAYUUR01; genus CAYUUR01. The sequence continues at coordinate 131,246 of JBPOIH010000007.1, forward strand.
TAGACGTTAACGCTTAATCGTTGTAGCACCAACCCGACAGTGCTGTATTAAAGGAGATCTTTACAGGGAAACGTCGGCTTGTTTGGCCGGAATACTACCGCCAGTGCCACCAATGACTTTTGCTTCGCCACGTGCATAGCGCAATGATGCTGGTTCGGCTTGGTCCTTGCTGACATAGAAGAACAGCCAGCCAGTAGCAGATTTGCCGCGGGTTGGCGTTTCAAGAACCACGAGTTTTTCTTTAGCTACATAGTCCTGGAATGGAATGTCACTCTCTGATGTAGTCTTACTGCCAGTGATGAGTTTGAAGTTACTACTTGAAACCGTAGAACCATACTTGTCACCTGCAGACACGGTCACCTCAACCGCAAAACTAGTCTGCGATTTGTTGAGTGCACTGAGGTCTGCATTGAACGGAACATTACGACGTACTTTGTTTACCTTGATTGTCGTACCGAGTGCTTCATCAGTTATCGTTTCGTTGATTGTCTTTTCGCTCAACTCTGCCGTTGCTGAATCGTTCGAGGCAGCGCTTTGCGTTGTATCTGTGGCAAGTTCATCAGTAGCTGAAAGAGCCGTGTCATTGGTCGTTGATTGATCGGCTGCTTTCTTGTCTGATCGATCCAGCAAGAAAAATCCGCCACTCATAGAAAAGATCAAAACAATCACAAGAATAACCAGTGAGATTATGAGGCCTTTGCGCGAACTCTTTGCTGTAGCTGCTGGCGTGGGATCAGTTGGCGGGGAAAATGCGCTGACAGTGGGCTGTGGTTGCGCGACTGGCTGCACAGGCTCTTGCACCGGCATTACGGGCTGTGGAATCGGTTGTGGTGGGGATTGCTGAATTGGTTGAGATGCAGGCGATTGCAGGACATCCGATGCCGGCACTGGAGCTGTAGGTTGAATAATATTCGGGTCAACTGGTTGAGCTGGCTGGATAGGGTCTTGTGGTTGCATCACTATACTTTCTTTGCTGTTATTATGACCTTGAGTATAGCTGCTTTTCTATTCCGTGCCAATAAGCACAAGCGGCCACAAAGCGGTCTTAGGGTTACGCCTATAAAGGTCTGTTCCTTGCAACCACGTTACAATTTTATACCTGCGCCAATCCTATCACGTAGTTTTTGCCGTAGTGCTTGGCGCACTTGGGGCAGGTTGTGTAGAAAAAGTAGGTTTCTTTTGGTTCGCGTCCTGATTTTTTGACGTAGCTCATGAGGTCTTCATGCCACTTTTTGGCATTCTGAAACGGGCCTTCGTATACTTTTGTCATAAACGTACCGTTGAGCGTTACGTTATCCATGCCGGGGATCTCTTTGCTAACCGCATACAGTTGCTCGGCCTTCCACGCTGAAAGTTCACGGCTCAGGATCATTGCCTCTTGCGGTGGCATTTCAACCCCAGCAGTTTCTGCTGCAGATTGTAAGGCTGTCATCACCTTAGACATATTGAGCGGCACGTGGAACAAACTCCGGGTGTGCATTCGTATGAAAGGCTTATCCTCAAACGTTATTTCCTGCTCGTTCCAGGCAGACACATTGGGTACAGCACAGCAGCCGGTTTCGTTCTTGTCAGTGTATGTGAGCGGTACATTCATATGTCCTCCTATACTTATATTATACGCCTCGTAAGCAATGCAGTGGTGTGACCGAAAGGCTCAGGCTAGGTGGAGCGGAATTTTGCACCACGTCCTGGTTGGGTAAGCAGCTTTTCGATTCGCGCTTCTATATCTATGTGGCCGGTGTCAGATGGATGCACTCCAACTGGCTCGTACCATAGGTTATTGCCGCTTGCATTACTGTAGTCGCCCCATGCAAATGATAGGTCAAAAACAGTAACGCCGGTTTAGTAGGCCACATCACGCATGCGCTGCTGGTAGTTTGTCTGCATAGTGACATCACGGCCGTTGTTTTGCTCGGGGATAACAAAGAAGACGACGTCGGCATATGCCTGAACTCGATCTACCAGCTGGTTTAGATCGACGGCAAAGGCTGTCGGGTTATTCACATAGACGCCGTGGCTGGAGTCCTCAATGATCACAAGGTCTGGCTGTACAAGATCGAGCCACTCTCCCCAATCACCAGATGTGGAACACGTGAAGGTAATGATGGTGTCTGAACGCTTGCCAAGATTGTGCACAACCAATCCGCCCGACTGAGCATACACGGCAATGCCAGCTAAGTAGACGGCGACCGCATTACCGGCAGCATTTGCAGCACGCACCTCAACGGTAGATGTGACTGGACTATCGATAGTTATCGTGTCGAGGCTATTATTTTGGTTCCACGTATGAGAAACGTTGGTCCAGGCACCACCATCTATTCGATACGAAAAGTTAGCCGATGATGCACCATCTACGACAAATAGATCAAAATAATCAATTGCGTCAGTCACCTCAGAAGATTTTGTCCAGTTTTTACCGATTAAGCGCGTAAACCAAAATGGAGTATACTGTAGTTAATTCAAGGTAAGGGAGGAACTATGGGCGAGTTAGTTGTTGGGTTATTTGCAATATTAGTTGGTGCGTTGTTTTGTTTTTCAGGAAACATCATGATGCGCATACTGTTCCCGTTTATGGGATTTTTTGCAGGGTTTTCGGTTGGTGCCGCTGCAATAGCCGCAATTAGCGGTGATGGTTTCTTAGGGACAGTGCTTGGCTGGACAGCCGGTCTGTTTGTCGGTCTGCTGTTTGGGCTACTGGCGTACTTTTTCTACGCATTTGCGATTGTATTAGCATTCGCAGGTTTGGGCTTCAGCCTCACATCGGGTCTGCTATCAATCCTACACATGGACTGGAACTGGCTAGTTGTTATCTTGGGTACCGTCGTCGGCATTATCTTCGGAATATTTGCAGTCGTGTCGAGCATGCCATTAATCGTGTTGGTAGTTGCTACCTCGTTCTTTGGTGCAGCAGTAATTATATATGGCCTTATGCTCGTTCTGAATACGGCCAGTTTAGGTGATTTCTCGAGCGGTGCTGTCTGGCAAGATATTCGTGATCGCTTTGGTCTCTACGTACTGTGGATCGGTTTAGCTGTTGCTGGGTTAATGTCGCAAACGACAAGGCTCGTAGAAGAATCGAAAAAGATGCGTGAACTCTGGGAGTCATCAGCGACGTTTGATGAATTCTTAAGCAAACAACAGCCAAAGAAACGATAGATTAGATCTTTGTTTGAGAATGAGTGACGTAACCGGCAGCCAGTCTGTCGGTTCGTTTTTTCTCAAAACTTGATATACGCCTATCAATAAAACCTTTTGACACACCCAATTTACGGACAAGGATAGTCGTCAACCCTGCCCGGTTGGCGCCAGAGATATCCTGCAAGTAACGATCGCCAATCATAGCAACTTCTGACGGTTTGAGCTTATGACTTGCCGCGGCATGTTTGAAGTATCCCGGCATCGGTTTTGCATGGATGCCCACTGGATGAATTACACCTTTAGCGTTGAGTGATTCTTTTAGATTCTTGAGCGTTCGTCCTTTGGGACGATTGGTAGCAATGTATATATCGATTGACTGTTTCCTCAGGTAGGTAGTTAATTTTTTGTCGACGTCAAATGAGCCGCGGGATACAACGGTACCATCTAAGTCGATCATCACCGCCTTTATCCCTTGCTTTTTGAGTAGGTCAAAGTCTACATCGCATACAGAGTCTACGATGTAGTCGGGCTTCAGTAGCCGGTGGCCAGTATTGACAGGTTTAGCTAACATTATGGCTTTCGCTTACTGTGCACTAGGTGTAGTACTAGAGGCATCTTCGAGTTGTTTCTCGAGATCGGCAATTTCTGCTGCTTGTTGGTCGACTTCTTTTTTAAGCTCAGCATTCTCTGCCTGTAAACTCGCAGCATTTTGCTGCCCCTCTTGGACTTCGTTGCCGGCCACAGCTTTTGCCTCACTCAAATCTTGTTCAAGCTCATTTACTTGTTGTTTCAGTTCTTTTTCTGCTTCACTAGTAGCAACGTTCGTTCCGTACGTATAGCCACCAAACCCACCCAATAACACTGCAATAATAACAAGCAGTATGCACACTGAACGACTGACTGTCTTCTTTTTCTTCGCGCCCGTACTATTTTCACTGTAATCCGTCATTTCATATCCTCATTAAAGTTACACTTCTATTGTATTTGTTTTTGCTTCTATAATAAACACCTGTAATCATTCGTGGCTGGGATGGAGGGATTCGACCTGCTTTCAGCAGGCCCGAAACAACTTCTTTCAAAACCAGTTTTGAAGAGTTGATTTCCTTGCAGATTGCCATCAGGCAATCTTCACCCCGATCTTTTCTGGCGTTCGAACCGCAAACATAGAAAAAGGTCTGTCAACAAGTCTAAAGACTCATTGTCAAACCTTTGGCTGGGGTTAAAGGACGATGTTCGAACTTTTACAGGGGTGAGTTTGCCTATTTGTGAAAAACGATTAGGAGACAATGAAACTAGGAGTTCTCAACAATGTATTTAACTGCATCAAATAGCTTTGGAGCTGTGAATAAAGCGTTAGCAGAATCTACATTTTCATTCGCTGTCTTAACAAGTATGCCACCCTTACAGCCAGCATTAATCGCTGCATCAATATCTGATTGGTTGTCACCAGCCATATATATCTGTGACAGGTCTAAGTTAAATTCTTCTGCTGCTTGCAATAGCATTTTTGGACCTGGTTTGCGCCAGTCTGTGTTATCATCACGCTTCATTTCGCCATTCACGTATGTTTTAAGCACATTAACTCCACTAGCAGATAAGCGCCTTAACACCTCTTCATGTATGCGCCAAAATTCTTCTTCGGTCAATCTGCCTTCTTCGATACCAGCTTGGTTGGTAATGTATATAACTGAAAAGTCGTTTTCTGCAAGATACTTAAGTGAAGAGATAGAATCGTCAAATAATTCAATTTTTTCTATTTTGTCCACGCGTAAATCTGGTGGATCGACAATCACAGTTCCGTCTCTGTCCAATAATGCTACTTTCATAAGTGTTACATTACCATACATTGCAGATTTAAGTCACAATATTATACATAAGCATTATGAATAATGTGCAATATTATGGCTGCCCCTAATGGATGGAATTCGAACTTCTTACGTAGAATCATATTAGTATGAATTGTATGAACTATATGATAGTATAAGACTAATGACTAATACAGGAGATATGAAATGGATATGCCACGATTAATTGGTTCGGTAACTGTGGGTGAGCGTGGGCAGGTAGTAATACCCTCTGATGCAAGAGAATTAATGTCTATTAATGCAGGTGACAAACTTCTTGTATTTAAGGCGCCGGTAGACGGCGTACTGATTATTGCCAAACCGGAAACTTTCGAAAAACTGCTCGCCCATCTGGAACTAAACTTACCAAAAAAGAAAGAGTCGTAATCATGCATAAAGTTATCGATATAAAAAACCTACAAAAAACTTACAACGCTAGCGGCAAAAATCCGACTACCGCGCTAAGTGGAATAAATTTTGTTGTTAACGAAGGCGATTTTGTAGCAATTATGGGTCGTTCAGGCTCGGGTAAGTCCAGTTTAATGCATGTTATTGGTTTGCTCGATCAACACTTTGAGGGTGATTATTTATTGAACGGGGTTTCAGTTCGAGAGCTCAGTCAAAGCAAGCTTTCGGATCTAAGAAGTTTAGAGATTGGCTTTGTCTTTCAGCAGTTTAATCTTCTAAAGCGTCGTACAGTTTTGCAGAATGTAATGCTGCCTACGGTTTATAGACCGGCATCAGATGATATTGAACGAGCAAAAGAAGCTATCAAACGAGTTGGATTAGAAAGTCGTATTAACCACCGTACTAATGAGTTATCAGGCGGACAAATACAGCGCGTTGCCATAGCGCGTGCATTAATGATGAAACCTAGCTTATTACTAGCAGACGAACCTACAGGTAACCTAGACACTAAAAGTGCAAACAGTATCATGCAGCTTTTTCGTGAAGTAAATCAGCAAGGTACGACAATCGTACTTATTACGCACGAAGAAGACATTGCTAAATATGCTGACCGCACTATACGAATACGTGATGGCAAAATTACCGAGGAGGCATCAAAATGAAAATCAGTAATCTTCTAACTGAAGCTAGCGAATCAATAATAATCAACAAAGGACGTAGTCTGCTGACCGTTCTAGGCATCGTAATAGGCATAGCGGCAGTTACAACAATAATGGGCCTAGGCGCTGGAATGGACGCAAAAATTGATAAAGAAGTGAATAAACTTGGTTCAACAAATGTGACAATTGAGTCACGCAACGCTCCAACCACTCAAGAGCTTGAAGAACTAAAAAACCCTGAACACAGAGCACCTGAAGGTGCACCAGAAAACCAGAAAAGCATAAGTACGCTCGTTGAACCGACCCTAACAGAACAAGATTTAAATTCAATAAAAGCTATCGACCAGAATCTCGTTACTGGTGTTTCGCCACTCGTAGCTACAACGGCAAAACTACAGTCAGGTGTTGGTGGCACTATTGCAGTGCAAGGTGTATCAGAGTCATATAGCAATATTCGTAATTACGAACTTGAGTCTGGCGCCTTTTTTGACCGTGAAAGTATTACAGAGAAAAAACTGGTTATCGTACTAGGAAAAAGCATAGCAAACGATATTTTCAAAGATGTCGACCCAATAGGTAAACAGGTCAATCTTAATAATACTGACTATACAGTCGTTGGTGCGCTTGCCGAAACTGAGCCAGGTCAGTTTGATAATCCAAATGTTCTTGTATATGTACCCTACACAAGTATCATTGAGCAGAATAAACTAAGTCAAAATTTTGGCTCAATAATTACTCAAGCAATTGATGATGAATCTGTAGAAGAGGTCAAAACACTTGTTGAAGAAATCCTATTAGCTAACCATGGCTACAGCAATACTGACGAGGCTGATTTTACAGTCAAGAGCTCTGCTGAAGTGCTAGGATCCATTACTGATTTGACTGATTTGTTTCGTAAGATTCTAATGATAAGCGCTGCAATTTCATTACTAGTAGGCGGTATTGGCATCATGAACATCATGCTAGTCAGCGTGACCGAGCGCACCCGCGAGATAGGACTCCGGAAGGCTGTAGGTGCAAAAACACGCCATATTATGATGCAGTTTCTCACTGAAGCCATCGTATTAACAATTCTCGGTGGGATACTTGGTATAGTGTTAGGTTACATAATGGCAACTGGTCTAACGAAAGCCATGGACTTGGACATCGTTCCGTCTATGACTATTGAGACAATTGCTGTTACGGCTGGTATTTCAATCGCCGTTGGATTGATATTTGGTACATACCCCGCTCATAAGGCTGCCAAACTTGACCCAATTGACGCCCTTCGTTACGAATAAGCAAAGACTAATTTTAGTTAAAGAAGTAAAAATAATTAATGGGAGATAGGATTCGAACTATTTAACAGATTAGAATAATTAATATTTCAAAAATATAGAATTAAAAATTCACAACAACAGGGGTCAAAGTTTGAACAGTATAGTTAAATTTCACTTGGCTGGGATGGAGGGATTCGAACCCCCGATCACGGGACCAGAACCCGGTGCCTTACCACTTGGCCACATCCCATTACTGGATTAGAACACGGGAATTATAGCGCAGAATTTGTGTTTTGTC
>JBPOIH010000017.1:0-22605 GCA_052034685.1 Patescibacteria group bacterium
CCCGAGCAAAGCACGGCGCACAGATTAACGTGCGTTGCCCTGCTCCCGCTACCAAGAAAAGAGACTTGTCCTTGGGACAGGTCTTTTTTCTTGGCCGTGAGTCAGACTCGGTTCTGCGACTCGACAGATCTGCTGGCGAAAGTCGCGGTTCGGTCATCAAAGCCGCGCGCACCAGGCTTCCTTGCAAGAGGCCTGGGAGCATGGCTGCAGATGTGCATTGCCTTGCTCGTGCTACGTAGAATTAAAACTTTCAGATAATCTTTATCTTTTTAACCTTATAGTTGCATCCTATACCGTACTTGAAAATGCCGTATTGAGTTTCATGATGAGGCTTCGGTGTGACGTAGTGTAATGAGAACTGACACAACACCCCGTTACCTTGAGTCTTCTCTCCCTCAATTTCCATTGCCCCATACTTGTTGGGTTGCAACATCTCACCAGTTGCTGGCTTTATCAAAGTATCGTTCCAACTGTTCACGCTTGTTAGAGTACCTACATCCCACCCATCCTTAAGTAACGTGTCGTACAAATCTCTAATTATGGCGTAGTTTTCTTCGGCTTTTGCTTTCGGAGCAACCTGGACCTCATACTCAATTGAACAATAGCGGTCTGGTGAAGAAAATTTAACCGATGAATCACGGCACGAAAATGCTTTCTCGGTTTGCGAAATATCTACTTCGTCAAAGTATCTATTTACTCGGCTTGCGATAACCGGTGCATCTGACTTCAGTCTTTTCTCGGCTGACGAATTACTCAGATTGAAATAGATTGTGGTGAATACTAAACAACCCGTGACAAATAGGAAGGGTATACTCAGATACAGTATCAATTTCTTATGTTTTCCAAAGAAGTTCATTGGCAAACTGTATTATACACTCAAACATTATTGCTTGGCAGACAGGCGGGCCGCTACCAAGCATAGGCACTATACTTCCTGGCAGGGAGATCTTTTCTTTTTGCTCATGCTTGCAATGAGATTGGTAAAATGGATAATCAATTAGTAACAGGAGTATATATGGCAGAGAGATTACTTTTTCAAGATGTGGCCGTCGATAACTTTAATGAGTTATTAGATAGTGAAAGAACCGCCCTACAAAGAAGATTGCTCACACCAGAAGAAGCCCAAGCTTTTGTTGTTAGACTAAATACCGAGCATTCGGGTGTATTAGGCAGAGTCTTGAAAATTGTATGTGGTCAGGTATATATCTTAGGCAATGGTGATGTCAGGGGTATAAGTGACTCAACCGGTCGTGACTATTCTGAGCGTAGTAACAGCGGTTTACAAGCAAGTGGTGAAACACTACGCTTCGATGTGCTTCAGCATAGTGATGAACTAATAAACCGCGGCACATTTTTACCTGTTTCTGAGCCGTGTTTTGTATATAACGAGCAGAATCCTATGGTGCGTTTACATCCGCAACCAGATGTACTGGAATACTATGTGCCACTTATTCGTACAACTCGATTAGAACCGATAGAGCAGTAACTAAGTTTCACAAAAAAGTCCTCCGAGCCAGCTCCGCTGGCGAAAGTCGCTTGTAGGTTCATGACGAGCTCTCGCACCCGGCCTCCTTGCAGGGAGTCCGGGGAGAAAGTGAGGAAATGTGCATTGCCCCGCTCTCACGGCCACAAGAACAATAGCCTCACCTCAATAAAGTCTTTTCTGTTTATAGTATATAGATTATGCTTAACTCAAAGTTAACAAGGAATGCAAATGGCCAGACAAGAACCACGTACTAAAGAATTCGTAAAACATGAACACAAAATCATGATTCTCCTTGGCTTAGTGATTGTCCTATTTACATATGATTCTACAAGTCACATTGGGGTGATCTTTGGCTCACTCATAATTGGTGTTGGTTTGGCGCGGATTAAAGATTAAGTCCTGGCAGGATTGTTCTCGCAGCTAAGGATCGCAATGATCACAGCCACAAGACTGACTTGAAAAGACATAAAGATGAGTGCAAAAGTGCATTATCCTGCTCCTTGTCCGTCCTTACAGAACGATGGACAACGTTTCTGATATGATTGGTTCATGAATCATCCAGAAAGCGTCATCTATATTGCGGGCATTGGTGGCCTACCTGAGGTACAGGATACATTGACCGAGCTATGGGGGCCGTATGGTTTATATCTCGAACACCAGCCGATTGATTGGACCGCTACAGACTACGAACAAAGGCTCGGCAGTATTGGTGAGCGAATACTCTATCTAGCTGAAAACGAGAGAGTATCCCTAGTGGGCGCAAGCGGTGGGGGTAAGCCTGTCATGAGTCTGCTGGCCAGGCATCCAGATTACGTTCATCGCACAGTGACCATCAGCAGCAAAGTAAACCCGTACGATATTGGCTCTGGCACACGCCAAGCATATCCAAACCTTGTCTTGTCATCAGATATACTACCAGACGAACTCAACCAGATAACTGCCGAGATGCGCAAGCGTGTATTATGCGTCCATCCGCTAAGCGACGAAATCGTCGCCCCTGAAGACGCAGTGCTTGAAGGCGCAAACCAACACGCCGTCCAAGCAGATGGACACGTTGCCGGCATTGCCCGTGCGCTGACAGTTGATAGCAACGTTATCATTGACTTCATCCGTCAAGATTAGATACTTCTGTATACTAATTGGAAGAATTACATAATACGCGGGAAGTCACGGAATAGATGTTAAAGAAAAATCGCACACTGGTAATGCTGTCTGGGGGTATCGACTCAACTGCTGCCCTATGGCACGTACTTAACCATCCCGAGGAGTATGGCGAAGTGCACGTCCACCACATCCATATAAAGAACATGGAGCGGCGCTGGCAGGCAGAAACCGCTGCTGTCCAGGCAATCTACGGGTACCTGCGCAAGAACACCTCGACTCCTTTCACTACCAGCGAATCAACGATCAATACACCAAATTTTGGTAATCATTTTTTGTATGATGTCGAGGTTATGGGCTTCATTACAGGCTACATGACATCACGCGACCCGAGCATTACCAAAGTGGTTATTGCCGCGACCAAGACTGACTTTGACCTTGGCGTTAAAGAGTCCGTCATGCGCGGCAAACGCATGCACAATGCCTATCATCCTGATGAAAATGACCACAGTGCTCAGATTAAAGAATATCCCCACGGTCACCTGACAAAAGAAGAAGTCTACAAAACACTGCCACCAGAACTGGCCGCATTAACATGGTCGTGCCGAACGCCCCACTATGTAAAAGGTAAACCGATGGAATGCGGACAGTGCAAAACCTGCAAGATAGAAATGAAGGACATTACACGGCCTGAATCAGCTAGCCGGAGGATTACAGGATGAGTGAGCGGCTCATGGTTGAGCACAGTGATCTGATTGTTCCCATCCTTTGCTATCCCTTTCCGGAAGTACGGGAATTGTTGGGGGATTTGCACTTATCCGAGTCTTTCCATATGGATGCGTTGACCCTACCTGAGGCAAGAGAACTTCTGTATGAGGGGGGCTATAGTTTTAGCCCCGACCTAGAAATACCGACAGATCCGGGCGAACGGGTTGATTTTGAACATATTCACGAGCCGGTGACGGCGCGGATTACTGAACGTAATGAGCCACTGTTACCAGGCCTGGCTGATTTTGAAAAGCAATACGCCACGCACGGGTCGGCAGAGGCAATATTCCGTTTGATGGCAGGCTGGTCCGCGACCGGCAAAATGACCGAACTTGGTTTTTTGAAGAGCGACTACGATGGCTACGTACTTGAAGCAATGGGATTGAACATCCCCATCCACGACGTGCCCTCATTAGAATCAGTGGGAGACCCTGTTGAGGGCAGGATTTGGTTCTTGTCCAACCCAAGTGCGATTGATGGGAACTGGCACGAGGATGAAATGCTGCAGGACTTCATTGCGGCAGGTCACAATATTGTCCTGGATTATGCCTACGGCGGCTTAACACCGGAAGAACATCCACTTGACGTGTCAGCGCCAAATATTCAGGCTGTACTGACTTCGCCATCTAAAATTTTTGGCGTCTTTAACCATCGTTATACTGGCGTTGCCTATACCAGGGAAAATGTCGGCTCACTACTGAGTACAATGTGGTTCAAGTCTGTCCCGGCGCTAATGGACACACTCATGCTCTATGAAGCCTTCGAGCCAACGGAGCTTCCACAAAAATACCGAGAAAAGCAGCTGATTATTTGCCAAGCGCTTACGGAACTGATCGGAAAAACCATTAAGCCGAGCGACAACATTCTCATGGCACACACCGACGAAGCTTTGCAGCCCGAATACGGATTGTTTGCGACAGAATCAGGCATGTATCGTCTTCGTTTATCCAAGCTTTTCGCACAACTTGAATTTCAAAAAGGCTGACAGACAGTAACGGTGCTCGCTACATCTGTCAAACACTTGTTTAAATACCAAACCGGCCGTATACTTAAACATAAGAGTAAAGAGATAATCTGATTTTGACTAAACTTACAAGCGCTCGAGGTAAATCAAAAAAATACGCAGTTGCCAGCGCAACCGCGTCAACGGCGCTTATGGCGGCTCATTCAGTAATGCCAGCTGTTGTATTTGCCGCCAACCAGTACGATTGGATCAGACAAGACAGCATAGAGTTAGCGGGTGGCCAATTAGCAATAACCGCCATATCAGCCACCGGCAGTCATCTGATGGTCAGCGGCGGTGAAGGCGACCCAGGACTTCATATTTCCGCTAATTATGGTGCGACATGGGAGAATGTCGCCGAAGAGATGGATCCGGGCAATATACATACGTGGACAGCTGTTGATGTGTCTAACGATGGGCAGACCATGGTCGCTGTGAGCGAAGATACCTATGACGGCGATCTGTTTAGCACTGTAGAAGGGAAAATTTTCATCTCGACTGACGCTGGCGACAGCTGGAGTAATGTTAGTCCGGCAGGTACCGACGACTGGTCTGATATTGTTGTTTCTGGTGATGGCACGACCATAGCGGCCGTGACAGTTGCCAGTGGCGATGTATACATATCAGAAAATGGTGGCACAGACTGGACAACAAGCGCCTTTGACAGTGGCGCTTCGAGTGGCAAAAATATTGCTATATCAGACAATGGTGAGAAAATACTGGTAGGTGGCGAGAATACCATGAACATTTACACGCACCTATTTATATCTGGAAATGGTGGAGGCGACTGGACAGAGATTGACCCTAACTCAGAAGATGAGATACACAGCATGAGCCCAGCGATGTCCGCAGATGGCAGCACCATAGCGGTTGCAACAACGGGCTACGACGCTGGCGGCAATGACGCAATATTTATCTCAGAAAACGATGGCACAGGCTGGAGCGATGTCTCGCCCAATGATGAAATAATACTGTCAGGGTGGAGCGACTTAAGTATGTCTGACGATGGCGCAACGCTAACCGCGGTAGACCATACCAACAGTAAAATATACATTTCGAATGATACAGGCGAGAACTGGAACGAAGAGGACCCGGGTGAAGCTGACGAAGACAACTTGGTTGCAGCTGACCTCAATGCTGACGGGTCAAAGATCATTGCAGTCAGTGAAGATGCTGCGTTTCTCAACTTTGCTAGTGAACCCGTTGCTGGGCCGACCGTTACATTGAGTAATGCTGAGAACGGCAAAACAGTAACGATTACGACCCCTGAAGGCACCACTATCACCTGTTCGTCGGCCGTAAAAGAGTCAGGTCTCGACGCTCAAGATGGCAGCTACGCCTACCCGCTCGGTTTGGTTGATTTCTGCTTTAGTGGCGCGGAGACGAATAATGAAGTTTCGTTGCTATTTGTGACCGATCTAAAGCCTGATGAGGTTGTGGTACGCAAATACAATCCTACCAATAATGAATATGCCACCGTGAATGACGCGAGCTTATCAGAGACAAGTTACGAAGGCAAAAATGCGCTCCTCGTGACGTATAACATCGTCGACAACGGGCCGCTTGATCTCGACCTGGATAACGGCGAAATAGCTGACCCGGTAGGACTCGCCATTGCAGACGAAGCCCTCGCCGACACCGGCGACAACGCGAGTACTTCAGGACTGATCGCAATTGGCCTTTTGGGCATAGGCTTTACGTTCATCCTGCGGCACCGAAAACAACTGACTAACAGCATGAGCCGCTAGACTCCAGCCTAATTTGTACATGCTTCCATGAAAAGAGACCCATCCTTTTGACGGGTAGTATTGTTTGACTATAGCCAGGTTACATTGTAGTATTGCGATATGTTAACGAATAATGAGAGTCTCGATTACGCCGATTTGATTCGGCCACTTTCTTTAGAAGCACTTGAGTACTTTGCATCAGGCGATATTCCGGTTGCAGTATCATATGATTCACCATTACGGTGTAAGTTTATTCGTTACGGTGAAGCGATGATAATTGGCGCAGCGATTGACTTTGGCAAGCCTGACTACAGAGGGAGACAGGCATCCATACTGCACGTCAATCTCTTTGAAATTCTGCTAATGAATGATGAAGCCTTTGGCGAAGCACAAACTGCTGCAGAAGCAGAGCCATTCAGTACCGGAGGCAGGCACGAAGGGATCTTCAACGACGGCGGATATGCCACAATAGGTACAGACGGCACGTCGCCAGTTTCACTCGTTCTACGCCGTGATAGTTACGATTTTGGCCGGGCAGATGAGCAGGGTCGTCTGCATTCTGTCGAGATAGCTCAGCAACTTGTCGGCGACTCCATCACAGTCAGCGCCGAAGACTAGTTGTCAACAACCAGTCAGCTTAACTACGCGAATAGATAACGTTCTGCCATTCTAGTTCGTCAGTATCAGAGTAAGTCTCGCCAAGACTGCTAAAACCGAGTGACTCTAGTAGCGTCTTGGCAGCTTCGTTTTTGGTCAAATGACGAGAATAAATTGTTTGATTTCGCTGACCAATAAGATAGTCCATTACGGTGCTGATGGCCGAATAGCCAATGCCCTTGCCGCGCATTGCAGGATCGCCAATCATAATGTGCACTGACGGTGCTGGAAGCTCGTCTGACTTAAATAAATCAACCCATACCGAACCAACCACTTTGCCATCGTACTGTATCATCCAGTTGAGCTGGTCTGGGCGTTCAATAAAACCCTTCACCCTCTCTTGCTCGGCTTCCAGAGAAGTTGGTTTGTTGTCTTTGTCAGCCACGCCCATCAGCGTTAAGGTGCTGTGCCCCAACTCGCCTTCTAACCAGGCCACGCCAAGCGCCGCATCACGCTTTATATCTGGCTCAACGAGCTCGACAGCCGGGTTTGCCGTCTCAAGGTGTACTGTTTTCATAAGCATAGTTTAGCAGAACTATCGGGACACTAGTCTTTTCGAACCGCTGACTGCTTAGTAGAAAATAACCCAAATGACGCAGATGTAAAAATCAGTCCGAGCATAAATACTGCAGTCGCTACATAACTCAATGTGTTCTGCGGCTGGCCGGTTTCTGCAGGGCTTCACTATCTCCGTCAAATCGTTAAACAACAATTACCTGTCTACCTTTATTATTTCCCACAATCATATTATGCTTAAGGTAACTATCTATTTAGGAGTACTCATGAAAACGATCAAAACAAATCAAAAAGGCTTCAGCGCCTTAGAAATAGTCATCGTTCTCGCCGTGGTGGGTGTTATCGCTGCGGTTGGTTGGTTTATATACAGCAGACAACAAGACAAGAAGACTAACAGTACGCAAACGGCAACCACTCAGACCGCGGCACAAACTACCACAGAGAAAACTGAAGAGCCAGCCAGCGAACAAAAGTACAAGGCCAAAAGCTATACATCATCTAAAGGCGCATTTAGTATGGACATCCTGAATGGCTGGACGGTTGAAGAAGATACTACCTACGATTACTTCTTCCAATATTCTGTAGACAAGCTTACATATGCGGAGGCAAAAGAACCAACAGTGAAGAAGACCGCAAATAGCGGTGTTGGCGGATACGTTCCTGGAATAAAAGTTTCTGTTAACAATAACCATGAAGAGATAACAAAGGGCGAAAAATTTACGCTGGATGACGGTACCGTTGGCTACTGCAAGAAAACCGTGACGACCAGCAAAGATGATCCAACTGGAACTATGGCTGATGACAAAGGCGATTTTATCTCAAAGGATTGTTTCTTTAAGAAGGCTGATCAAAAACTAAAAGCATCCTACAGCTATTACGAAAAAGAGCCGCTTGATGTTGAGTCGGTTGAATACGCCTTTAAGACAATCACGTTTGAAAACTAACCAAGGGGAATCCATGAAAAAAGATCAAAACGGTTTCAGTGCAATTGAGTTGATCCTAATACTTGTAGTGGTTCTACTTATCGGTACAGTGGGTTGGCTTGTCTATGACCGGCAGCAATCAAAAAATGACAATACAGCCGCAACCACACAGACTACGCAACCGGCAACAACAAACAGTGATGAGGATGCAAATAAAGCAGAGGGCAAAACGGTCACTTACACGAATACCGAGTTAAAGTACTCTTTTGATTATCCAAAAGAGTGGTCCGTAACAAAAAACACCAAACCAAAAGGATTCACAGGAGTGTATTCGAACCTCCAGATTAAATCAGCGGACTACAAAGAGAAAACTGATGCTGTCTACGGAGGAGTTACTAAGGGCGCGATAGTTACGGTAACTGCTCAAACAATTCAAGGAAAGACACCTATCACAGATTACGTTAGTGGCAAGGTTCTGTATACCAGTGAAGAAAAATCACTCACCGTCGCAGGAGAGGACGCAGTTGAATATCGATTAGCCTACGAAGGGCCACCGAGCCTTAAAACACAATTCTATAAGGACGATTTGGTATACGTTATCAACTATGCAGACACAACCAATCCTGACTTTGACAAGTACCTCGATGAATACCGAGCTATCGTTAAATCCTTCCGTTTTAACTAGTGTCTGACGAGCAATGGTTATATATTTAAAGACCTTGCGAATTAACGTTCTGCACTGTGTGACTTTTTCCTTATGTGATTTGTTGGACCATAGACGAGTTCATTCCTAAAGATAAACAACAGTAAGAAGATGTTGGGTAGCAAAAAGCGGTGCAACAGCCCGCCGTAATTTGACCACCAGTAGGCCAAGTGAAAAACGAGGTTAAGTAGCGAGCAGCCGAGAACCAACACCACGAGCCGATTGCGTTTGAGCGCAACAACACCGCATAACAGTAGGAACGGAATGTACTCTAGTGCTAAATCCTTGATGTTCACCAATAGGTAGCGCAATGAAAACATAGCGCTGGAACGGAACCCATAGAGCGACTCAATATTGTTGGTGTTTTTGCTCACCTTATTATTCGCCCACCATACATAGCCATTAAATAACGGGTCACCACTACAGAGGTAATTGTAGATAATCTGCGGGGCGTAGAAAAGCGCGGATCCTGCGCCGATAATAGCAAGTGGTTTAATACGCCTGTCCAGTAGCAGCTCTATAAATATTGGCAAGTACAGTATGATGCTCGTGCTGCGCGTCATAATACTCCAGGCAAAAAAGGCGGCAAACAATACAAGAAAACGTAGTCGAGGAGCATCGGTCTGGAGGTATTTGAGATACACGTAGTAACCAGATATCAGACAAAATATTGCCAGCGGCTCGCTGAGTGGCACAAGCCCAAAAAAATTGTACTTCATCAACGTATCGGTCGATGCCCAGAAGAATAAGCCGTAGTACGCGCACAAACCCGCAAAGCTATATATCAGCCATTTCCGAGGCTTGTCCTTAAAAACCAAAAACAGCGTAATCGGCATCAACACAAATGCCTGCAAGGAAATAACCAGCGGCATTATGCTTGTCCAGCTTTCTTTTACCCCTGTCAGCAAAAGAAGCGGCATGTAAAAAATGGGGTAGCCCAGCGTGTAAGGACTTTTGGGGAACTCACCGTTAAGCACACCACGAGCTAGTTTGTAGTAAAGCTGCTGGTCACCATACTGACTAACGAACTCTCGCTCAAAGATAAAAGAACGGTTGATAGCAATCAGCACTATTGAAACAAAAACGAAACTGGCTGAGGGCAGTAGGTAAAGCCAGTTTTTTGTTACATACTTTTTGATGCGTTCGATGTGTTTCATGTGATTACTTACACGTTTGTTTTAGCTGATCAAGATTAACGTCTGGGTGCAGTATCAGCGTAACAGAACTTGTGACGTAGGGCTTTACAGAAGCATCACGCTCAACGCATACTTTCTGGCCGTCAAAAGATCGTTTGACCATTCGCTCTGCAGTAACGTACTTGCCACTTTCTTCTTGTCTGTAATACACTGCACGGTCAAACGAATCATAAAGCGTTGGCGAAACGTTCATAAGTGGCGAATCAAAGCCTTTGGTATTTCCTACGCGTATACGCTCTGATTGCGCCTGCAAATCAACGGTTAACACCGTGTCATCAATTAACGGGAAGGTCTTTTGGTCTTCGACAAACACTACAGGAAGTGTTGCCACGTAGATCGCCACAAATGCCAAAGTGTACTTAACTAGCCGTGACGTCTTGGGAACAAAACGATAGACGATCACACCCGACAGAGCGTAAAACCACGGCGTAATGTACAACAAGAATCTTCTGTCTGGCCAATCATAAAACACCCCCCAGAATACAAACGAGAATACAAAACCACTCAACAAGAACATCATGGTTTTATTCGCAAAAAACGAACGTTGCTTGATGAGCGTAACAACCGTTGCAAAAATCGTTATCAGCAGCAATGGCCCCCACATAATAAGCGCGTGGTAGCCGTAAAACGATAGGTTGCTAAGTGTCGGATCAACCACTGCCAGTTGGTCAACCTTGGTGTAAAAGGGGTTTCCGAAAGTCACGAGTTTATACAGATGCCACGGCAGCACCATCAATCCTGGAATCAACAACGGGATAAGCACACGGAGCTTTTGCAACTGAACAGCCCCCTTGCGCTTCAGCAATGCTTTAATTGCCGTCCAATGCTCCACGATGTAGTATGCGCACCACATAATGTACAAAAAGTAGGCGAAGTTCTGAAACAACATAGACACGCCAAGCGCCACAAACGACCACGCGTATCGTTTGGTCAGCAGCAGATACAGTGCAACCGCAATTGCCGTCGTGGCGTACATGTCAGCCAGAATATAGTTTGTCACTAGGTTGAACGCGTAATTAGTAAAGACCAGTATCGCAAACAGCCCGGCGTACTTAGCATTCTTTGTCAGGTGTTTCACGGTGTAGTACACCGCTACAACTAACCCGAGAAAAACCAGTTGGTTGAGTAGCGGCAGTAGGTAGATTGCTCCAAAATGATTGAGGAACTTAACGACCAGGGGTAGTCCAGGATTTCTCATGGTGATCGATTCGTTATGGAACAGTGTCACGCCTGTTGCTAACCAATCAAAACTATCGGTTAATACAAACTTATACGTCGTAAGAAACTGCATCATGTTGCCGCCAAGTTTAGTGATGTTCAGGTACTTTATAACCAACAATACAAGCATTGCCCCAAAGAGCAGTAGTTCGTTACGACGGATTTGTTTTGGGTGATTAATACGCGGGGACTTGGAGGCCACTAGTGCAATTCCTTATTATTCACAACGTGCAATATCGCGCTCATGTTCATCCCTACACTCTACCATGTTCTCTGTTACGATTCACTGACCTTACGCCTTTGCATTATCAATTTTGCTCATGCTTGCACCGCTGACTTTTGCATAGTAAGGTCTCTAGTAGTATGGAGCAAGATACATCGCGACGCGGAAAGTACATTGTGTTCGAAGGCGGCGAGCACACCGGTAAGTCAACCCAGGTTGAGATACTTGCTCATCGACTCGGTGGCATTGCTACCAGAGAACCTGGCGGAACACGCGTTGGTGGACATATTCGTGCCCTCCTACTTGATCCAAAAGTATCTACAGAACCAAAGACAGAAATATTCCTTTTTGCTGCCGATCGTGCCCAGCACATCATTGAGGTCGTACAACCAACACTAGAAAGCGGCGTCTCTGTAGTCTCAGACAGAAGCTGGATATCAAGCGCTGCGTATCAAGCAAGGGGTGACATAACAATCGACTTTGTGCGTACAGTTAACGAGTTAGCAATTGGCAACTACATGCAAGCTGACCTCGTCATACTACTAGATAGCGATCCACAAGAATTAGTTCACAGGCGTACTGGCGCACCTGACTACTTTGAACAAAAGGATATCGACTTTCACAACCGAGTAAGAGAGAACTTCTTAACTATTAGCCACGAGGTCGGTGCCCATGTGATTGATGCCATGCAAGACCGCGAAGAAGTCAGTCGTATTGTGTGGGATCTCGCCCAAGAAATTGCATAATTGAGCCTCCTTATCGTTGGCTGGCATTAGGTCATCGGTCAAGAAAAGCGTATACTATAGAGTAATTACTGATTAGTTGTACGAAAAAGGAAAACAAGATGTCTAAAGACAAAGGCCGCAAAGAGGTCAAAAAACCCAAAAAACCAAAGATTAGCGTTTAATCATGGCGACAGCACATAAGCGTGTTGATTTTTACGAGTCCGAGGAAGGACTCGGCGTACAAGCCACGCTCCTGCAAATGACCCAAAGCGCGACATACAACACCAAGTCGAGCTATAGTGCTAATACTGCACAGTACCCTAATCACCTCGTGCCGTTTGTAGAAAAACACATGAAGTTCATAGCCACTCACCCAAGCGTTAACCCAGAGCACTACTTGGCTAATCTGCGTCTAATCACCCGTATTCGCTAGTTGTTACGAGGATTGCTGCCGGAAAAAGAACTCCATCCAGGCTTCAAAGTTCCGCTGATAGCGTGACTTCTGTGCTTGTGGTTGCTTTGTGGCAGTCGTCTCTTTTGCTGGTTCGGTCGTATAGCTCAGGGCTACTTCTTCAGGGACAATAATAAGTTTTTCTCCGGGTGCTGCCTTGCCAAACTGCCGGCGTGCGGCCAACTCTAAGAACTGATCAGTCTCTAGATATTGGTTACGTAGCTTTGCGTTGGCGTTTTCTAGCTGCATGACCTCTACCTCTTGCTCGAGCCGAGCAATCGTCCGTTGCAGTTCATAGTTGGTCTGAATGGATTTAATACCACTCCAACTGACCAGCAACACCAATACCACAAAGACTAGCAGCCCGAGCGTTCGCGTGTCGCGCAGCTGACTGAGTAGCGCTTTTTTATCTGTGTTTTTTATCTTCTCTAGCATTACCGCTATAGTATATCAACCTTCGGCAAGCAACGCTTCGATTGATCAATTTCTGCGTAGTGATGCATTATTGATTCAAATATCTGTCTAAGAATTTTTTGGATGGAGGGACAATATCATATTCGTTCAAAGAGCTAATTGGTATCCATTCAAGCTTCTCAATGCCTTCGCTCAGCGTTAACTCGCCGTCAATATATTCTGAAACACTATGTAGATAAATAAAGAACTTTTCTTCACCATCTAAATCTATCTTGGTCTCTGTATCCCACCATAAATACTCGGTAATCTCAATTGTGATGCCTGTTCTAGCTTTTACGGAGTCCTTGATTGCTGTATCTGGGTCCTGGTTATCGCCATCAAGGACTGCCCCAAACCCATACCAAGTTTCTTTGTACGGCAAAGAATCTGCTGGCTTCTTTCTGAATAGGAATGAATCACCCTTCTTTATATGACTGATTATCGAAACGACCGTTTTCATTGTTTCAGTATATCAACCTTCGGCGATCAACGCTTCGATTTGAACGTAGCAGGCCTTGCAGATATGCAGCTTCTTAACATCAGACTGGCTATTGGGCGGACCCAGGACTATTGCCCCATAGTCAGCAAGTTCCATTCCACATTTGTCACATTGTGGGGCTATAGCCATCAACTACTCCTCGGCGCGAGGGCGTCTCGCAAATAGATTTGACTCAGTAATAATCTCTCCGTCTTCTGCATATGTTGGAGAAACAAGCATGGTGTTTTTGGCCACACGAACAAAGTGGCCAAAGCGTGATTCAGCACCAATTGAAGAACCTTCACCAACGTGAGGGTTATCACCAATAGTAGTCATTTCACCAACAACGACATTAGGCCCAAAATAGCCATTACGTCCAACTGTCACCGAATCACCAGCGTAAACACCATTATCAAAGTAAGTTCCACGGCCAATGCTTGCTTGACTACCAACGATTACCGCTTCCTTGAACTGCACACTGTGCTGGATCATGCCAAATGAACCAACCTTTACACCCGGAGCAACTCGAGCAAATTGTCCGACGTATCCGTGGGCTCCCACCTCTGCACCTCTACTCACCTGCGCCCCTTTACGCAAAATCGTACCCTCACCGACAACAGCATCGTCCATGATCTGAGCGCCACGATGTACCTCAACAAAACTGCCAATCTGAGCACCTGGCCCAATCTTTACGTCACGACTAAGTATCGCTCCCGTGCCGACACGTCCAGCCAGATCAGCAAAGTCGGTCAACACATGACGCCTGGCGAGATCTTCATGCATAAACGCAGCTAATGCCCGTACATATACAAAACCATTTATAAATCTGCCACGCTTATACGGGTCTTCTACGCTAGCAGACGCATATTCTTGATTGCCACTGGCCAGTATCAGATCGATCTCGTCCAGTTCAACACTTTTTGGGTGTTTACGAATAACGTCTGGCCTGTCTTCTATCACACGATGGACGTCGTGAGCCATGTATTCCTTATTGAAGTGTTCAATTGGACGATAGTGAGCACCCGGTATCTGATGTTCCGAGCGCGTAATCGATATATGCATAATCTATCCTCGTAGTGGTGGGGGTGGAAAGAATTGAACTTTCGACCAATCGGTTATGAGCCGACTGCTCTAACCACTGAGCTACACCCCCTTTATGAGACAAGCCTATTTGGCCCTTCTCTTTGCGTCAGCAAAATGATGTACATTTTGACAGACTGCTCTTTACCTAAATAAGGTCAAGTAACAGGGGAGAGTATAGCAGATTTGAGTCGATTTGAGTAGCTACTGTTTGCGCGCAGCTTTGAGTGTGGTCGCCCACCAGCGCAGATTATCAACAAAATGAGCCATATTGCCCATTACATACTCTGCCTTTGGCCAACCTTTTTCATCCATAGCTTCCCATGGTTTCACAACCCCAATAACTGTCGACGTAATGGGCATGGCGTTAACTTTAGCGACTACCGCCACCATATGATCAATGGCACGTGATGCAGCATAGGTACCATAGCCAACAAAAGCCACAGGTTTCTGTGACCACTCATGATATAGCGTATCGAAGGCGTTCTTGAGCGGTGCCGGGTAGCCGTTGTTGTATTCGGCCATGACGATCACAAAACCGTCAAAGTCAGCAATTCGTTTGCTCCAGGCCTTGACCTTGTCTTGCGTATAGTTACCAGACGAGGCTGATTCTGGCTCGCTCAACAGCGGTAGATCTACTTCCTTCAGGTCAATCAGTTCAAAGTCCATTTCTGGCATATCTTTGACTTGGTCAACAAACCATTCGGCGACACCAAGACCGGCGCGGGTAGGGCGGGTAGTACTAACAATAACTCCAATTTTTGGTTTCATTTTTTGCATGTCCTTTCGTTACGACACTAGTTACTACACTTAGTATAGTTACTAACTTTATTTTGTAAAGTGACTTTATGATTTATAATGGGTTCATGCAAAAAAATACTGATTGCGATTCATCTTGCCTAGAAAACACACTTGGCATAGTTGGTGACAAGTGGACGCCATTGTTGCTGCATGCCCTTACCGACGAACCGCGCTCATTCTGTGATATCGAAACCTTGCTTGACGGTATTAGCCCGCGAACCCTCAGCCAGCGTCTAGAGAAACTTGTACTGGAAGGAATTATCACTAAAGAAATGTACTGCAAGCACCCACCACGCTATAAGTACGGGCTAAGCCAAAAGGGACGCGCACTGCGTGGAGTCCTCAATCAAATGTCTGAATGGGGCGCACGATACGCCTAAGCAGCGTCGAGTAGTGCTAGTAGATTGTCCGTGCTTCGTGCCGCCATCAACTTTTCTCGCAATTCTTTAGCACCATCAAACCCATTGATGTATACCTTGCAGAACTTGTTGAGCGTCACAACGCGGCGCTCGTTATACTTCCAGGTGTCTGCAAACAACTGAACGTGCTTGCGATACAGCGCTATCTTTTGCTCTTTTGTATAGTTTGCCCATGGCGAATCAGCAGCAAAAACAAACGGATCAGTAAAAACACCCCGCCCAATCATTATGCCGTCCAGACTGTACTTCTGCGCCAACTCCTCCGCTTGCGCTCGACTCTCAACATCACCGTTTCCGACCAGCAAGGTGGTGGGGGAGAGTGCGTCGCGCAATTCCCGTATCGGCACTATGTCGTCCCAATGCGCCGGCACTTTAGACATTTCTTTGGTTGTTCGAGTATGAATAGTTAACATGTTAAGTTTATGCTGCAATAAGTACTCGTGCCATGTGTAATCAATTTCCTTCAGGCCCAAACGCGTCTTTACGGACACAGGGAAGTCTTGGCCGGTTTCTTCGGCTACTTCCCTAGCTGCCTCCCCTACTGCGCTCAAAATCTCCCCTGTTAGACCCCTGTTATTGATAAGCGCTGAGCAACAACCGCTTTGTACAACGTTCTTAACAGGACAGCCCATATTGATATCCACGCCGGCAAAGCCCATGGCCTGAAGTTCTTTGGTTGTTTTGTAGTAATTATCCGGGTTCTTGCCCCAAATCTGGGCAATCACTGGACCTTCGCTAGCTGCAAGCTTGAGCTTGGGCAACAGCTTTTCCCGCCCCGGACTTTGCAAGCCATCAACGTTCACAAATTCCGTCATGTACAAGTCAGCTGGCGCGCACTCGTGCACAATTTGGCGGAAGACCGTATCGGTCACATCGTCCATTGGCGCGAGTATCAAAAAAGGTTTAGGAAGTACGTGGGTCTTTGCTTGCGTCATAAATATTTAAGAAGTCGATTAGTTCAGCGATATTAGCGGCACGTCGTCGGTCAACATCAGTCGAACGGTCGATGTCAGCCTCGAGTATAACACCCATGACCCGTTGCCAGAACCTTGCTGCTTTGGCGTGTTCATCTTTAGCGAGCCCAATAAGTTCAGGCTGCGTAGTTAGGAATGAAGGATGTTCAGCGGCATATAACCCAATATGCTCAATCCGAACATCTAAGGCACTTGCTCCCTGGATTCTCTGCCACACACGCTGGTTAGCACGCAGTTTGTGAGCAAAGTCCTCAATTGCTGCAGCTGCCAGCCGGCCAGGATTTTCGTCTAGTGCCACTCCTTGCTCAGCTTGTCGTTGCACGGTTGAGAGCGCCGCAACATAGAGTTGGGCGTTTTGAAGATTAGTCCGAACTTCGGTCTGCACGCGGTCTGGCACATTTTGTTTTTGCCGTTCGTCACGTGTTGGGTCATCCGCCAGCGCAGCGCCACCGTCCTTATTCTTGGTTGCTGGCTTGGCAGTGTAGTGCACGTAGTCAAGTGGGTGCATAAAGTGATAATGATTAGTAAATTGATCGGTCAACGGATCGGCTTCTCTGGCTAAGCGTCTACTGACATAAGTGAGGGTACTCGGATTGATTGGCTGGGGCTCTGTCGTGAGATCTTCAACGAGTGATTCACGGACTCTGCCCCGCATTGTCTCAGGATCAGGCACTGCGATTGCAGCAAGCTTAGCCATGCGCCTTGCATCACGTGCATTCACATCAGCAAGTAGTAGTTCTGATTCTTCAGCAGTTGGAATACCAGTTAGAAACGTTTCAGTTTGTGGGAACTGACTAGCTGCTTCTGACATCGGTCAAGCTCTTTGGCGCTGGCCTTGGTTGTCGCGGCTGTCGCGCTGTAGGTTCATTAGGATTGTTCCACTTTGAAGGCCCAGTCACTGCGGCGCGTGCTGCAGCAATACTTTCGGCACGACTCAAAGTCTGACCTTCAGAAGTTTGTTCTACAGAAACGATACTTGTAACAACCGGATGACCATCGCTCCTTGCACGCTGTTCTGCCTGCAATACTTCAGATTGATCCTGCTGTGCCATTTGCTCCGCTCTTTCACTTGCTGCACGTAGCTCAGCTACTTCCCTTTCGGCACGTAGCTCAGCAAAGTAATCATCAGAATAGACATGTCCACGGGCGGTACTAAGTGATGCTTGTTCTGGAGTCATAATGGTTGGTATTATACCACAGATAGTCAAGTTTTGCAATGCTTCACCATGGAAGTCGGTCAAATGCAAACAACAGCGCCCACGTCAGCACAAAACCACTGAAATAGTTGTAATACAAAAACTGATCCCAGGCTTTGCCAAAGATTGGTGCCTTGTCATTATGCCTATGCGGCAAGGTGCGTGCCACCATCACCACGTAGGGCAGAAGCAACACAGAAACCAATAGTGCGCCCCAACCATAAAACACTATTGGCAAGACAGCCGCCAGAACATAACCAGACAGGACTAGTACAATGGTTTTACTCGCACCAAGTTTGGTTGCGATAGAACTGATGTTTGCTTGGCGGTCTGGCGTAATGTCTTGGATTGCGCCAAAGGCGTGATTGGCCATCACCCAGACAAAGAAAGCCACGTACGCAGGAATGTACAGATCATCTGCTCCTATCAATAAACCACCGAAGATAAACGGCGAGGTGTAATGAAAACTTGAAGTGAACGAATCTAGGAATGGAATTTCTTTGAACCGCAGACCTTTCTGACTGTAGGCAACGACCATGAAAAGCATCAGAGTCAGCCATAGATTGGAGGCCAGATTCCCCACAGCATAAAGGTACGCAACTAAAGGCAAATTTACAGCAAAAATCCACTTCCAGAGTGTCGGATGTTTGGTTTTGGCCAGCACAGAACCGTCTACACCAGTTTTTCGCGGGTTTAAAATGTCAGACTCATAATCATAAATGTCATTGATGCCGTACATCATTAGGTTATAACCAAATGCAAAAAACAGCACGCCGACCGCCAGTGTCCAGTCAGCTAAACCAGCAATGATGAAGTAGCTGGCTACAAATGGAGCGCAGGTATTTACCCACCAAAATGGCCGACTCACCACTAGAAGTTCTTTGACAGTCATCTTTGTTTTCGGCAAAGCCGCAAACTTTGCTGTCTTCTTGGCGCCTGATCGATTTTTCATCTGCGATACTCACTCTCCGTATTATATATACGCGTCATTGCGTTTCTCGATGAGAAAATCAACCATACGCTCAAGCAAAGAACTTCTAGAGACGTTTTGGCAGACATACTATTTTGTTTCTGGGCGCGTGACATACTTTAGTACTGATCCTATTCCAATTACTGCAGCTATTGTATAGGTAAAGTCTTCGATTGGTGCATACCAAAGTTTTAACCCTGAGGTCAGGCTAAAGTCATAGAAAACGATTGGAAGACCAGTGAATAGCTGGTCGAAGACAGCCGTAAAGCCCACCATAATGCCAAGTACTATCCAAAAATCACGTGATTGAACAACCTTAGTTTTGAGAATGACCGTATCAAGTAGGAGTACAGAACCTAGAAAAGGAAGCGCTATGCCGAAGTACGTGAACATCGCCACCTCCAGAGTAGTAGAGTTTGATAGCCAAGTAGGCTTAAGAATAGGAACTCTTCAAGCGGCATGTTTGGCGCATAGACATACACACCCGTTACCCACGCCGGATTCGTGGCGATAATTCCCACTGAAATATTTGCAATATCCCATATAAGGAAAAAGGCTAAACTCACTACAAGGATAAGTGCCGTTTTACGGGCGTCCCAGAACCAAGCTAGTTTCTGTCGATAATCAAGAACTGCCAACCCGGACAGAGAAAAAACCAAGACACATATATAGGCGTACTGCTGCATAACTTGTATTATACCTAGCAGATGTCAGAACAGAAAAAAGCAATCATAATTGGTGCGGGGTTTGGCGGATTGAGCTTATCGATCCTGTTAGCTCGTGACGGTTGGGATGTAACAGTTCTAGAAAAAAACGAGCAGGCTGGTGGCCGAGCCGGGGTCGCCAAAGCCGAAGGTTTTACCTTCGACCTCGGCCCTTCATGGTACCTAATGCCCGATGTCTTTGACCGCTTCTTTGAGTCTGTCGGTGAAAAAACCAGCGACTACTACGACCTTGTAAGACTACAGCCGAGCTACCGCGTGACCTTCAAAGATTATGATCAGCGGGTCGACATTTACGGCGACCTAGCCCGTGACAGTAAAACATTTGACGCAATAGAGCCAGGCGCAGGAAAAAAACTTGGTGAATACCTTAAACGTTCTGCCCATGTATATGATGTATCTGTTAACAAGTTCCTTTACCGTAATTACGATTCCGCCAAAGACTTCATGAGCCCGGCTCTGGCGCGCGAGGCCCACAAACTCTCACTGTTTTCTACCATGGATACCTACGTTCGTAAGTACTTTAAGGACCTACGATTGCAGCAGATCATGCAGTACCCGCTCGTTTTCCTTGGCTCCAGCCCATACAACGCGCCAGCGCTATACAACCTAATGAGTCACGTTGATTTCAACCAAGGTGTCTTCTATCCGCAGGGCGGACTGTACGAAGTCACCAAGGCACTCGTCAAGATTGCTCACAAAAATGGCGTGAAGATACAACTGAATACGCCTGTTGATAAAATTATCGTCAAGGACAAAAAAGCGGTGGGAGTAGAATCAAACGGCGAAACTATCTATGCGGATGCGGTGATTAGTAATGCTGACCCACACCATACAGAAACGCAACTACTCGAAAAACCGCAGCGTGACCATTCAGACAAATATTGGCAGTCTCGAACGCTCGCGCCATCTGCGCTACTTATGTATCTGGGCGTTGATAAACAGTATGGTTCACTGCAGCACCACAACCTAGTGTTTAGCAAGAACTGGAAGCAAAACTTTGACCAGATATTTGATAACCCGAGCTTCCCAGACGACCCTTCCCTATATGTTTGTGCACCGAGCAAAACCGACCCAAGCGTTGCGCCAAAGGGCAAAGAGAATTTGTTTGTATTAGTGCCTATTGCAGCCGGGCTAGAATACACTGACAAAGAGCTAGAAAACTATACGGATAAAATTCTAGTAACCATGGAAAAAGAAATGAAATTACCGGGTTTACGCAAAAACATCGTCTATAAAAAATTATTCTGCGTCAAAGATTTTGAGTCGCGCTTTAATAGTTTGCAGGGCACTGGCTTGGGCCTCGCGCATACGCTCAAACAAACCGCAATTTTCCGGCCAAGTAACAAAAGCAAGAAAGTATCAGGCCTCTACTATGTCGGAGCAAACGTTCACCCGGGTATTGGCTTGCCTGTCTGCTTAATCTCGGCCGAGCTCGTCCGCCGTCGGCTCAAATAAAGTAAACCGTGGTATTTCTTGGCCGTCTACAAATACAGTTGATACAAATACTCTTAACAAACGGCCAGCGATGACTTGCGGATAATCAACCTGTCTGTATAACACAGCAGGTTCTCGCGATTCCTCATCAATGTAGTGACCGACAACCTCGTAAACCTTCTGCTCAGGTTTAAAATGCTGGTATTGAGCACCCACCGGAACTGTCTCTGCTGCTTGACGCAATAAAATCTCTTGTTCAAGCAGCGAGGAATTGTTTTCACTCACGATACTATTCCCAACGGAAGACACGGAAGGCGATGATGTAGATAACGACTGTCCAAGCAGTCATGATAGCTAGCTCAGGACCTAGTTGCAGTAGTGACTGGCCTTCTGTAATAATCTTGCGAATGCCGTCAATCAATGGGGTTAGTGGCAAAAAGTCTGACACGCTTTGCAGCCATTCCGGCATCAGGAAGCGCGGGAAGAACACGCCACTTAGGAACATCATAGGAAATGCAATCAGGTTAGTGAGTGGTGCTGCTTGGTTTTCGTTCTTGGCCCAACCACCCACTGCCAAGCCAAAACCAAACATCATAACAACACCAAAGGCAGCAATCAGTGCAAAGGACAAATAGCTGCCTTGCATCTTGAAGTCGAACACAATAAGACCAACAATAAACAGCAACGCGATAGTAATAACGCCGACTAGTAGATAGTTCAGCGTTGTGCCGAGTACATACTGTGAAGTCCTGAGCGGCGTAGTACGCAAGCGCCGCAGGATACCTTCTTTTTTCTGGCTTGGGATACTGTTAGTTGGACCAAAGAATCCTAGGGATAGGATAGAGAACCCAAGCAATCCCGCAAACACATAATCAAATGGCTCAAGGCCGTTCTTACCTGTTGAAACCTGCTCAACACTGAACAACGGTTTCTGGCCAGTTATACTGCTCTCGATGTCGCTTAATACCGACTCCATGATTGATGCGAAGGTTTGGCCGGTCTGGACACTGTTAGGGTCAACATACACAATCAGGTTTCCACTGGGCTGGTTGTTATTGTTGGGTAGTCCAAACTCCTGTGACATAACGATTATCGTATCGAGCTCACCACGGCCCATTTTTTCTTTGGCTTCTTCGAGTGAGGCTACTTTCTTTTCTTTGACTGCACCACTTTTGTTGAGCTCTTCAGTAAACTGCTGAGCAAACGGAGCTTTAGATTCGTTAATGATAGCAACATCAAACGATACGCCGTCGTTGTTGCTGTTGAGGGAACCAAAAACTAACAGGAAAATGAGCGGGAAAATAAACGTAAAGAATAGCGCAACTTTGTCACGGAAATATGCCTTAGTAAGCGTCTGCGCGAGTCGAAAGATAACCGT
>JBPOIH010000015.1:0-5328 GCA_052034685.1 Patescibacteria group bacterium
TTGTTGCGTGCTGTTGAAAAGTTTGACCCAGACAAGGGTTTCAAATTCTCGACCTATGCAACCTGGTGGATTCGCCAGGCTATTACACGTGCTATTGCTGACCAAGCACGAACGATCCGTATCCCTGTACACATGGTTGAGACCATTAACAAATTGCTTAGAACGCAACGTCGCCTGACGCAAGAACTGAACCGCGAACCAACCAACGAAGAGATTGCCAAAGAGATGGAAATCGACGTAGAGAAGGTTGAGCACATCATGAAGATCAAGCAAGATATCTCAAGCCTCGATGCTTCTGTTCGCGATGACGAAGAAGACTCAGTGCTTGGTGACTTCATTGAAGACGAAGACACGGTGACCCCAGAAGAAGCGGCAACTGGTCAGTTGCTTAAAGAGCATGTTAAAGACATGCTTTCAGCGCTGACTGAGCGCGAGCAGAAGATTCTCAAGCTACGTTTTGGTCTAGAAGACGGCAAATCACACACATTGGAAGAAGTCGGCCAAGAATTTTCTGTTACCCGAGAACGCATTCGTCAGATCGAAGCCAAAGCGCTTGCCAAACTCCGCAAACACAAAGATTCAAAGAAACTCCACGACTATATAAAGTAAGGTAATGAGAAACCCCGTGCGGGTTTCTCATCGCGCCGGGCAACGAAATGAATCCGTTGCGCGGGCTGCTCTTACTGAAGCTCACGATAAGGAGAGTGAAATGCAGAAAAACAAACCAGAAGTAATTCAGGAAGTGGGTTTTGATTTTAGTTGGGACGAGCAGAAAGTCTGGGCGCTTGAGTTTCCGACAGAGAATTTTCCGTTCAGCGAGCTTGCTTGGCATCTCGACACGCCATTCATATGGTCAAAACCAGACGGCTACTATGACGTAAATCCGCTGGAAGTAATTGAACACCCAGAAGCGCATCCTGAAGAGTATCAGCGTACTATGGCTGCCGACACCACCCATCCAATCGATATAATGCGGTGGCGTGGCCGATGGGTGATTCTCGATGGCTTACACCGTCTTATGAAGCTATTTATTGAAGGTCATGAAGAAGTTGCGGTCAGAAAAATCCCACAATCAGCAATTCCTGATATTATTACTGAATGAAAGTGAAGATTTATGGATTAGCAGGGACAAATGGGGCGGGCAAGGATAGCTTGGCCGAGATGCTGGTTGAGCGGCACAAGTTTTACTTTGCTATCGCTACCGACATGCTGCGTGATGAGCTTGAGAAGCGTGGACTGCCGACAGATCGCGTACACAAGGCCCAATTAAGCGCCGAGTGGCGTCGCCAGTACGGTATGGCGGCGATTGTTGATCGAGCGTGGGAAGACTTCAAGAAGGTTAAGGACCAATATGACGGTATTATCATCGGTAGCTTGCGTCACCCGGGTGAAGTCGACAAGATCCATGAGCTTGGTGGTGAGGTTATCTGGGTGGATGCAGACCCGCAGATCCGCTATGCCCGCATTCAGAACAATGACCGCGGCAGAGTCGAGGACCGCAAGACATTTGATGAATTCATGGCCGACGAAGCTCGCGAGATGCAGCCTGAAGGCGATGAAGCAACACTCCATGTCGCTGCAGTAAAAACCAAGGCAAATATATTCATCGATAACAACGGCAATGACATCACAGCATTTAAAGACAGCGCCGAAAAACAGCTCTATAAAGATTGACATACAATACTAAAAATGCTATTGTAAAAGAGGTTCCACAGTATGGAACGAACCCCCTCAACACTAAGAGGAGGTTTTTTTATGCCAAATAATACAAGACATGAGTCTGCACGCGAACCGCTTCTGCCGGTTGTGGTGCTGACAGGCGGCCCGGCTGCTGGCAAGACGTCAATCGTCAGCGCAATACGCGACGAGTATGGATCTACTATAGAAGTGATACCAGAGGCAGCGCAGATGCTTATCGCAGGTGGATTCCCGATGCCAGGAGAAGCACTGGGCTGGACGCAAGCCTGGCAATACAACTTTCAGGACGCCTTGCAGCCTCTACAGCTTTCGCTTGAGAGACACCATCGCAGGCAGGCAATTGCAACTGGCAAGAAACTACTGCTGTGTGACCGTGGATTACTCGACCAAGCAGCCTACCTACCCGGTGGTACAAACGAATTCCTAGAACGATACAAGATGACCAGAGAAGAAGTGTTTGCGCGGTATCATCACGTACTACACCTTGGCACGATAGCAACAAATCAACAGGATTACGAACGAGTGAACGCCTTGCAAGCACGGGTTGAGCAAGGGCCACAGCAGATTCAGCAGGCTGCTGAGCAAACACGCCAGGCCTGGGCAGAACACCCGGCAATTACGGTAATCCCTGCAACAGACAACATTGAGGACAAAATACAGCAGGTGCTCGGCATACTGCATACAACGATGACTACGTAAACCTAACTGCTGTTGTGACTAGTAATCCCGCCGACTTATTCGCTATACTGTCAGGTAATGAAACAGGTTGATGCGGAGAAGGACACACTGTTGTTCAAGAAAAAACTCACTGCGTACAAGCAGTTGATTGACGATGATATTGCCGAGTACGTCAAGAACACGGAGAAGACGACTTTGCAGCTGTACGGGGCAAATGCGCGACTCGCGACTGATGCATACCTCAGTATTCTGCAGCGAGGTGGTAAGCGTATACGTGGTGCGTTGGTCATGCTTGGGTATGAGATGTCTGGCGGTACGGATAAGCAGATGATTCTGCAAGCGGCCCGCGCAATCGAAATGCTACACGCCTATATTTTGATTATCGACGATATTCAAGATCGTTCAGTGGTACGCCGTGGCGGCCCGGCTGCACATATTTTGCTCAGCGACCATCATCGTGCGCACCGGCTGGCGGACGATGAACAACATTTTGGGGTGTCGATTGCGCTGAATTCGGCGCTACTTGGTAACCACGCTGCACAAATGATTCTGGCCAATCTCGACACAGACCCAGAGCTTCGTAACAAGGTAGTGAGCATTGTGAATCGAACGATGCTGATAACAGCGCACGGCCAGACTAATGACATCATGAACGAAGTCTCTGCAGAAGTAACGGCTGAGGATATTGACCGCGTACTAGAGTGGAAGACTGCCCACTACACGTTCCTTAACCCGTTGCATGTCGGCATGGTCTTGGCTGGGGCTGACTGTCACGCAACCGACGCAATCACTGATTATGCCATGCATGCTGGCAGAGCCTTCCAGATAACTGACGATATCTTAGGGATATTTGGCAGTGAGTTTGAAAGCGGCAAGAGTCCAATGGATGACATGCGCGAAGGCAAGCGGACGGTGTTGACTGTCTACGCCTTAGAACACGCAAAATCATCAGATAAGAATTTCCTGGTACATATGCTTGGTAACCAAAAATTAACCCAGGCCGAATTCCAGCGTTGTAAGGATATACTCATAGAATCACAAGCACTTACATACGCACGTTCAGAAGCACAGATGCATGTCGAAGCAGCATTAAAAGCATTAGCAAACGATCAGAATGGCTGGACTGACGAAGGTGTTATGTTCCTGCGTGGGTTGGCGAGCTATCTTGTGGGCCGTCATGCCTAAGCAAGAGAAAACAATATTCAAACGGGGCAGCACGACGTATTACTTTAGTTCCAAGTTCTTTCCACGCAAGGTGCGTCATGATGTCTTTCGTCTGTATAGTTTTGTGCGAGTAGCTGATGATTACGTAGACGAGCAGCCTGCGCAGCCCAAGAAGCTGGAGGAGTTAGAAAATCGCTATAAAGCGGCAATTGCGGACACTAACTTTGAGTCAATTACGCACGACTGGGATGATATTGATACGCGCGTGGTAAAGAACATGGTGCAGGTGAGTCGAAAATACAAGTTTGACCCAGCATGGGTGCCGGCGTTTCTAGAGGCCATGAAGTCTGACATTACGGCAAAACCGCGTGCGTCTATAGAAAGCTCGCTCGAATATGTGTATGGCTCAGCTGAGGTTATAGGGCTGATGATGGCCAAGATTATGAAGCTGCCTGACGAGGCATTTCATGCTGCCAAACTACAAGGCCGCGCTATGCAGTGGATTAATTTTGTGCGCGATATTGCCGAAGACAATGATCTGGGCAGGCAATATATACCAAGCGCAGACCTAAAAAAGTTTGGGCTCAAGGATCTGCGTGAGGAAACCGCACGAGCTAACCCTGAGGCCTTCAAGAAGCTGATTAAGCTACAGATTAAGCGTTATCGTGATTGGCAAAAAGAAGCGAGTGAGGGCTTCTCCTATATCTCACGACGACTCCGTGTGCCGCTCGAGACCGCTGCTGATATGTACAATTGGACTGCAGACGAGATAGAAAAAGATCCGTTTATTGTGTTTACAAAAAAAGTAAAACCACGCAAACGCCGCGTGCTCATCAAAGCTTCAAGGAACACTATCAAACCTAGATAGAAACATACGCTGTGTTAATCTAACTACATGTCTACAGAATATTTTTCAAATGAAGTACAACAACAGGCTGAAGCAGAGTTAGCAGTTATAAGATCGTCAGGAGTTGAGAATCTCATTACGCCGATTGATAGTGTTTTTCGTGACCACGATATACCAGTACGTAGTTTTGAAACTGCGAGAGTCGCCGATATCGAGGGTGTTACGCGTGAGTTTAGTATGCGACGAGATGACCTAGTGCATCACGCGGCAGTGGCAGAGCTAGCTGGGTATGATCCTTCGAAGGTCATCATGCCGGTTATTATTGGTGATGTAAATCCAGTTGTTCTACGTGAGCGAAGCGACATCGTGGAAGGACAGCATGGTTTTCTAGTTCCGAATATTACAGACGAAGACGGCAATGTAGGCCGTAGTCAATGTGTTGTTGTTACTGGTAATTTGCTGCAAGGGGGCTACGGCCTAGGGATGCTTGTTGCTGACTGTTCTGTAGAAAATGTAGTTGTGACCAAAAAAGACGAGCCAGATAATTTAGTAGCGATTGCTCAGACACATAATGGTTGGAGACAGATTGCCGACGGGAGTGATATTGCTCTGCAAGGAGTGTTTGCAGAAGCAGGGTGGCTTGATAAAGAAAACTACGATATCTATATTAGCCCAAGTTCTGGGGTTGCCTATGGCTTTGAAATGAATCGTGATTTGATCGAGGGAGCATTTAGCCAGCGAGGAGTAGACGCATTCGGCAAGGACAGGAGCCATGATCTTGCATGGAGTATTGGCCCTCAGGATGTTGCCAAGGCAAGCGGCGCTCAGTGGCCAGAAGATTTGTCACATCATGTTGATCCAGAAAAAGGCTTTGTAAATATTGCCCTGACGGCGCACCTAAGTCATATTATCTCACTTGGTTTACAGAGCAATGAAACTGC